>CAZHZT010000032.1:0-51388 GCA_964537285.1 uncultured Saprospiraceae bacterium
TTGGATGGGGAGGAAAGCTTTTGATTGGGGAGGCAGATAAAATTCTTAAATGTTAATGGTACCATTACGGCTGAGGGCACGATTGGACAACCGATCGTTTTTACCTCTTATAGAGATGATGCAAATGGTGGGGATACCAATGGAAATGGAGGAGCGAATAGTCCTTCTGATGGAGATTGGGATGAAATAATAATAGGCGTTGGTGCCACAGGAACTTTTGAACATTGTAAATTTCTTTACGGTGGCTCCGGAGTAGTCCAGGTGTTTGGCTATGCAGATTTTTCGGACTGTGAATTCGCAGATAACACTAGAGGTATCGGTCCGGCAATAGCTTATCATGCGACAGTAACATTTAATGATTTAAGTTTTGGCCCAAATGAGGTCCTTGGTATTGGCTTACTAAGTGGAAGTAATAGCGTTAGCGGGGATTTTACTTTACCAAATTTTACGGATTACACTTATGTTGTAAATCGAAATACAGACGTGCTTGTTCGTTCGGATCATAATTTAATACTATCTCCGGGGGTTGTAATTAAGTTTTTTAGCGGTGCCGGCATTAACGCAAGTGGAGAATTAACAGCCGTAGGAACAATGGCTGACCCTATTGTCTTTACCTCAATAGAAGATGATACGCAAGGAGGGGATACCAATCAAGACGGAAGCGCTACTACTCCCTCTGTTAATGACTGGGGCGATATTGACATTAATTTTGGAGCAAGCGGTACGTTTGAACATTGCGAGTTTTACTACGGAAATTCTGGTGTTATAGAAATTGAGGGTAGCGCATCTCTTGATAATGTAAGTTTCAATGATATTCAAAACGGGATAGGTCCATTGATGGCTTACACCGCAAATTTGAGTGTTTCGGATATATCCTTTGGGCCCAATGAAATTTTAGGCATTGGTTTAGTGAGCGGAAGCAGTAATGTCGATGGAGATTTTACCTTAATTAATTTCGTTGATTATCCTTATGTCGTACCTCCTTTTACAAACGTATTTGTCCGGTCAGACCATAATTTAATTTTATCACCGGGTGCCTTGATCAAGTTTATGAGCAATGCGGGTATTTTTGTCGATGGAGAATTAACAGCCATTGGCACGATGGCCGACCCCATTATTTTTACCTATATAGAAGATGATACTCAAGGGGGAGACACGAACCAGGATGGTAATGCCAGCACACCCGCTGCCAATGACTGGGGCGATATTAATATTGATCTTGGAGCTACAGGCACCTTTGAATATTGTGAGTTCTATTATGGAAATTCCGGGGTAGTAGAAGTAGAAGGAAGTGCAACCCTTGACCATGTAAGTTTTAATGATATCCAGAACGGAATAGGGCCATCCATGACTTACAATGCGAGTTTGAGTGTTTCTAATTTGACTTTTGGCCCGAATGAGCTTTTAGGCATTGGCTTGCTGAGTGGTGATAGTGGAGTCGATGGTGACTTTACCTTGACCAACTTCCCTGATTATCCATATTTGGTTCCCGCTTTTACAAATGTTTTTGTTCGCTCGGATCATAACCTCATTTTGTCACCAGGAGCTTTGATCAAGTTTTTAAGCAATGCCGGTTTTTTTGTGGATGGAGAACTGACGGCAGTAGGGACAGAGGCTGACCCAATCATTTTTACGGATATAGAGGATGATACCCACGGTGGAGATACCAATCAGGATGGTGACGCTACTACCCCTTCTGCTAATGATTGGGGCGATTTTAATATTGACGTAGGAGCAACCGCCACTTTTGAATATTGTGAATTTAGTTACGGTGATGCCGGAGTTATTGAGGTGGAAGGAAGCGCAATTTTAAATCAGGTGAGCTTTATGGATAACGCCAATGGCATTGGCCCGGCGATGAATTATCATGCAGATTTGAGTGTATCCAACCTGAGCTTTGGGCCCAATGAATTATTAGGCATTGGGTTGAGAGGCGGCGATAATGCCGTTTCGGGGCCATTTACCTTGAAAAAATTTCCAGCATACCCTTTTATTATTGATGCTTTCAATGACGTACTCATTCGTTCAAATCATCAGCTTACACTTACACCTGGAAGTATCTTCAAGTTCAGAAGCGGTGGAGGTATTCGGGTACAAGGAGCCTTAAATGCGCCCGGTATATTTTGCGACCCTATCACTTTTACATCTATTTCGGATGATGAAGAGGGCGGCGACACGAATCAAGATACCATGTCAACTATCCCCACTAAAGATGATTGGCGAGATATTGAACTCACTAACGGAAGTACCTCCAGCTTTCAGTTTTGTAAATTTAAGTACGGTGGAGATGGTCAGGATGGAGCCATAAGAGTGTTTTCCTCTTCAACGATTGAAAAATCTACCTTTGAGAAAAATGAAGTAGGTATTAGTATCGATAACAATGGGAGTGTTAATCTCGACAGCCTCTGCTTCATAGATAATGAAGTGGGTATTTTGGTTGAGGGAGGTTCGATCGATATACAGCATTCCAACTTTTATGGCAATACCGAATTTGCTATCGAAAATACTTCTGGCTCTAGTATTCAGGCTACGGAAAACTGGTGGGGCGATGCTTCCGGGCCTTTAAACGCCAACTCAAACCCTTCCGGCCTTGGTGATCCGGTGTCGGATGATGTGGACTTTTCGTCTTTTCTGACCTCTGTTAAGCCGGAAGAACCAGAGGCTGTTTGCCAGGATATCACGATTTATTTAAATTCCATCGGAAATGCGGGCATCACCTCTAAATCCATTGATGGTGGCAGTATGGATGATTGTTGCATCATCACCTATGAACTGAGCAGAACGGCATTCGATTGCTCGGATATCGGCCCGAATCCTGTTCTGATGACCATTGAAGATGGAGTAGGGAACACAGATACTTGTACAGGTACCGTTACGGTATTGGATACCATTGCTCCCACGCCACAGTGTAAAGATCTTACCGTTTATCTTGACTTTCAGGGAGATGCTTGCATCGCGACGGGAGAAGTGGACAGCAGCTCATTCGATAACTGTTTTATTGATACGCTGTTTTTAAGCGAGTATTGTTTCACTTGTGCCGATGTAGGCGTGAATAATATCTCGTTGACGGCCATTGACAGCGTTGGGAATATGGATACCTGCATGAGTGAAGTTTTAGTACTTGATACAATCCCTCCGGTCGCCGGTTGTGACGATATTACGCTTTCACTTGATGAAACAGGGCAGGCTTGCATAACCAGCGAGCAAATTGGAGGCAACACCATTGACTCCTGCGGTATCGATTCATTGCTCATTAGCCGGGATTGCTTCACTTGCGCTGATTTGGGTAACAATCAAGTGATCCTTACGGCTATCGATCCATCCGGCAATGCCAGCAATTGCAATGCAGATGTTTTTGTTATCGATGATCTTCCTCCAACGACTTCCTGTGAGGATTTGACCATTAATTTTGAGGAAGAAGGCGATCAGGTTGAATTTCCACCAGAGACTATTGGCTCCGCTGATGATAACTGCGGGGTGGCTAATTTGAGTATTTCTCAGGGAGTATTTTCCACCGCTGATGCGGGTGTAAATGAGGAGATTTTTATTGCTACAGATTCCTCCGGAAATATGGACACTTGTTTCTTTAGTGTAACGATTACTGCTCCTCCTGTCGTCGACTGCCCGGACTCCTTGGAAATAAATGACGAACCCATCCCAAGCGGAGTCTATCAGGCGAGTGAGTTGGTCAGTTCTACAGGTTTTGTGAATACAGGAGATACCGTTTGCTTTATTGCCAATACGGTTTCGCTGTATCCGGGTTTTGAGGCTATAGGTTTCTTCAAGGCTATAAGCGATACTTGCTCAGCGTCCTCGCTGGATTTGCCGGAGGGAACGATTGCTCAGGAAAATAACTCGGGAATAGCCATAGAAGCTGAAGTGCTAAGGGGGCTTACACTTACTGCTTTCCCGAATCCATTTTATCAAACGACGACTTTGAAGTTTTACTTGCCGGAGGTTAAAGAAGTGAACCTTCAGCTGAGAAGTATGACTGGGGAGGTGGTGTATAGTATTTTCCAGAATGAAGCCTTAGGGGCAGGTTGGTACCAGCAAGAGATCGATGCTTCCTCTCAGGCTGCCGGATTTTATTTTGTAGTGCTTCGAGCAGGAGATCAACAGATTGTAGAGAAGTTGATTTTGTTAGAGTAAGAAGTGAAATATAAGTCATCCATCTTAACTTTAAGGCACTCCACTTTGTCGCTATGATTTAAAATGGATGCTGTAAATCGATGCTTTAGGACCGGCCTTATTCAATTTAGCTATTTGGAAGGCTGGCAGCCGTTAAAAAATGAATACTGTTTGAGCCGACGTAAGGAGGCGAGTTTATTCATTTTAGGCTGCCAGCCTTTCAAATAGCGTTAAAAATTGAATACAGCCTTGATTTTTTGCTGCTTTTTCATCAAGGAAAAAGTAGGAAAGCCTTTGATTAACAGGATTATGTAGGTGTTTTTGCAAAAAAAAAATGAGTCACCTCGAATTTTCGGGATGACTCATTTTTAAGAAAATTATTAGCTCTTTTTAACAGCAGTAAGATTAAGTTTCAAACCAATATTATCGTTGATTAATTGATCAGCAGCTGTTTTCAGGATAGTAGAGTTAAAATTTGCACCCCAGTTTGTACGGTTGATCGTAAAGTCAGGAGTAGTAGCTCTGATTTTTGTATCGTCAATTTCTACTTTTGCAGGAATAGTAACTGATTTTTTGATGCCACGGATAGTCAAGTTACCAGTGATGTTGTGTGTAGCATCACCCCCTTCAGCAGCTTTTTCTACCTGAGTGATTTCGAATGTAGACTCAGGAAATTGCTCAGCGTTAAAAAAATCATCAGACTTTAGGTGGCCCTCAAGATCAGCTTTTTTTTCTGGCTTATCTTTAAGGTCGATATTGTTGATGGTGTTCATGTCAATCACGAAGTTACCACCAGTGATGTCGTTATTTTCTACGGCAATTTCACCTGATTTTACCTGGATTGTGCCTGTGTGCTTGTAAGCTGTTTTGCTGCCCACCCAGGTAATGATACCTGAAGCAACCTGGTAGGTGCTTGCTCCTGCTGAAGCTTTAGCAGCTGGTTCTTTAGCTTCTCCTGTTTTAGCAGCTTCACCTTCTGGTGCTTTGCTACAAGCAGAGAACATCGCTACAACAGCGAATAGAACGGAAAAAGAAAGGACTAGATTTTTCATAAATAAAATTTGTTTTGATGGATTAAATAGATATAGTTAATAAGCTAGTTACTGTGATAAAAGTTATCTTTTTTATGGCGCTTAATATCTTCCAGAAAGGAGAGCGTATCGTTAAGGCTGGGTAGTACCAGAATATTTCCGGTAGAAGCTACTTCTTGAGCAACAACCTGATATCCAGATAATAATACTTTGGAATCGGGGAACATGCCGGAAAGTTTATCAACGTACTTTTGTACAGGTTGACGAGCAAAGGTCTCGGAGATCATCGTGTATATATAAGCAGGCTTGTGGATAGCATAAGCATCATTCAAATCAGTAAGGGAGGTATTCTGGCCAAGGTAAAGCACCTGATTTCCTCTTGATTTAAGGATGTAATGCATAAATAAAATACTAAGCTCTTGGCTTTCACCTTCGGGCAGGTATATCATGAACTTAGGAATGTTTTCGCCGGATACGAATGGCTCCTTATCTATAGCTGTGATTATCTTCTGGCGGATAAGGTAACTCATAAAGTTTTCCTGAACGGGTTGAATGGAACCTGTAAGCCACAAGACACCCAACTTATCCAGGAAGGGATAAATAACCTCCTGCATAGTGCGTTCGAAGCCAATCTGTTTAATATTGGTTGAAATGATACGGTCGAACTTATACTCATCCATTTCGATCATGGAAAGCGTGAGCGCATCTAGCTGAGTACTATGCTCAAAATTAACCTCAGAAATAGCGGCAACTCTATCTGCAATTTCAAGGTGTGTCATCTCCGCAATCTTTGAAATTCTAAAACCATTTTTTTTGAGTAAAGCAATATTGAGGAGAAGTTTAAGGTCCTCATCCTGATAATAGCGAATATTCGTTTTAGTCCGCTTCGGTTGTAATAAACCGTAGCGAGATTCCCAAATCCTAATCGTATGGGCCTTAATACCGCAAAGCTTTTCTAAATCTCTTATGGAGTAAACGGCCACAGTAAGTAATGTTTAATATCTTCTTGTTAATTTAAAAAGTATTGGAAAAGAGCAAATAATTGCCAATGATCGAAATTTTTAGTGCTTCCTTCCAAATAATAAAGCCCTAGGCATTTTTCAGCTACTTTTTTACTCAAAATCCCATATCTTGATTTTAACAGCGTTCTAACAGGCCTCAATGCTAATTGTTTAATATATAAGGTGTAAATGTCTATTTTTCTTCAACAAAAACGGATTTGTCTAACCTACAAAAAAACGAGCTTTCCTTCAATAAAATACTTTTACAAAGGGCAAAGAATTACTTTTTGGTCAAAGCCGCAGATTATATGATTATTTTTATTAGCCTTAATGAAATAATTTATTAAACAGTTTTCTTAACTTGCTACTTTATTTGGCAGATTATATAAATCCTATTGAGATGCACATGATGTTAAAACGTTTACACAAAAAAGACCACCCTAAAATTTACAATAAAGCAGCCAAAAATATAATCACCTTGGTTTTGGCTCTTTTTCTATTCTCTAGCCCGGCAGCATATGCCCAGATTATTCCTCAAGCGGATACCACGGAATGTTTTACTGCTGGTGATGGAGCCCTCTTTATGGATCCGGGAGGAGACCTGAATTACCCGAATTGTGGTTGTGGAACAACTACGACCTTATGTTCTCCTGACGGCAGCCCTATTTCGTTGGTTTTTCAGGAGTTTAGTGTATTTTCAACATTCGATTATATTCAAATTTATGATGGTGATGATGTTACAGCACCCTTGTTGTATGGTAATGCTTCAGGAGATCCGGGAGCTGGTGATGTTGAGTTGGCCGAATTTATTGCTACCAATGGATCAAATACAATTACAGGAAGCGGAGAATGCCTGACCGTTTACTTCTTTGCTACTACCGTGGTTGATTACCCGGGCTGGCTGGCAGAAGTAAATACAAATGTAGGGCATCCGGGAGATGGACTGCAATGCGGCGCTTCTCTTTCTTGTTTACCTCCAGGTAATTTTAACATTTCTGATGTGTTCCCTAATTCAGCTACTGCAAGCTGGAATCCTCCGGATTCATTGGGTGTTTTTCAAATAGAATATGATACCAGCGGATTTCCTCAGGGTATGGGAGCTAATCTTATAACGACTACTGACTCTACCCTTGACTTGACAGGTCTGGCGGAGAATACGATATATGACATTTACTTACAATTATTATGTGATAACGGGGATTCAAGCTTAGTCCTCGGCCCATTGACCTTCCAGACACCAAAAGGCATCGATGTTGGGATCGTCGGAATTGTCAACCCTGGCCCCGATAGTTGTAATTACACGGATAATGAAAAAGTAATCGTAGAGTTAAAGAACTTTGGAAGATTTCCTCAGACGTTTGTTCCTTTTTTCTTTGCCGTTGATGGAGAATTAGTGGATATACCCTACCCTGCGGATGGTCTGTATACGGATGTGGTTGGTTTTGATGAGGTTGTAAATGTAGCATTTGAAACCCCCTACGATTTCTCTTCTCCGGGGTATTATCTCATTCAGGCATGGACGGAATTGGGCACGGATGTCTACACGGAAAACGATACTTTCTCCTTTGAACTGATATCTGCCTACCCTCTTCCTTTAAATGAAGACTTTGAGGGTGGTTCGCTTCCTGCCGGATGGACTACGGATGAAACCTTCAATCCTATTTATGCTCCTAATGCACACAACAATCCAACCTACGTGTTCTCTGATAATTTGTATGGGGGAGATCCAAGCTGTTTCTTACAATCCCAACAATACGGTCCGTTAGAAATAGAAGATTCGCTTTATTTTGATTATCGATTTGTGAACTGGTTTGCAGGCACTGTTGCCACTGATCTTGGAGATACAGATTCGCTTAAAGTACTGCTCTCCAATGATTGTGGCGAAACATTTAAGTTGGTTCATGCCGTTACAGCAGATAATCATACACCAACTACCGAAATGACGACTGTGGGCATCGGCCTGAGTGGATATGCTGGCACTGCGATTACTATACGCTTTGAAGGACGTCGCGGTACTGGAGATTATTGGCTGGATCTTGACAATATCAATATGACCGGCTGTCCTGCATCCTTCAAAATTACCGGGAAAATTACAGATGAATCCTCTTCGGGGGCTGCCGATGGTTCGATTGCCGTTTCCCATCTGTTTGGGGTTCCGCCTTTTACCTATTATTGGAACGGAGTTCAGGGAGATAGTCTGATCGAGGATCTGGAGCCGGGAGTTTATCAGCTAGAGGTTATTGATGCTCTCGGATGCTCAGATCAAGCTGAATTTACAATAAATACATTGGTGGCGAACTCGTCTCCTTCTGTACTTAATTATGTAAAAATAATGCCTAACCCAGCGATTGAACAAGTAACCTTGTTTGCGAATTTTGAGCAATCGACAGATCTTGAGGTGGTTTTATTTAATTCGGTCGGGCATTTGGTAAGGAGTTTGTCTTTTAATTCTATATCCTCGCTAAATCATTCCATTTCGCTTAGTGAACTTTCTGCTGGCATATATTTTGTTCAGTTACACACTCGTAATGAGCGAATAGTGAAGAAATTGATTATTGCAAAATAATAGTAGCTTATATCAAATTAAGATAGAAAAGAGGCTGTCTCATAAGTAGGTTTGATGCCCTTGGCAGGAAATTTTCTTTTTTGAGAGGCGTTCTTGTTTAAAATTTTTAATAAAAATTTTAAACAAGAACGCCTCTCAATAGAAAATACTCCTCCCGAGCCAAACGAATTACTTATGAGACAGCCTCTTTTCTATCTTAATTTGATATAAATCTAAATTTCTGTAACTTTGCGGCACCAATTATGTTATCCCTCTTGGAAATAAAAGCAACACTATTCTGTAATGAGGGTAAGATAATCCGAAGAGAAAAGTGCGGGCACTATTAAAAAATTTAAAATTAATTTTTTCCTATGCAAAATGTTGATTCCACACTGAAGTACAAAGTTAAAGATATTGCGCTTGCTGAATGGGGACGCCGCGAGATTGAGCTGGCAGAAGCAGAAATGCCTGGCTTAATGGCATTGCGCGAAAACTATGGAGAATCGAAACCTCTGAAAGGGGCAAGAATTGCTGGTTGTCTTCACATGACCATCCAAACCGCGGTTCTAATTGAAACACTTGTTGAACTGGGAGCGGATGTTACCTGGTCTTCTTGTAATATCTTCTCGACACAAGATCATGCAGCAGCAGCTATTGCTCATGCTGGTATCCCGGTATATGCGTGGAAGGGGATGTCTGATGAAGAGTTTTGGTGGGCTATCGAACAGACTTTGTTCGCTTTCGAAGGTAATCAGCCTCTAAATATGATTTTGGATGATGGTGGAGACCTTACAAATGTTGTTTTAGACCGCCACCCGGAACTGGTTGAAGGGATTAACGGTTTAAGTGAAGAAACCACTACTGGTGTACACCGTTTATATGAGCGCATGCGCAACGGAACACTGCCTATGCCTGCAATTAATGTAAACGATTCGGTAACTAAATCAAAATTTGACAATAAGTACGGATGTAAAGAATCAGCAGTTGATGCTATTCGCAGGGCTACCGATGTTATGATGGCGGGTAAAGTAGCGGTAGTTGCTGGTTATGGAGATGTTGGGAAAGGTACTGCTGCTTCGCTTCGCGGTGCTGGTTGCAGAGTGATCGTTACGGAAATTGACCCTATCTGCGCATTACAGGCAGCAATGGATGGTTTTGCAGTTAAGAAAATGATTGATGCTGTGGAAGAAGCTGATATTGTTGTTACTGCTACAGGAAATAAGAATATTGTTGCTGAGCCGCATTTCCGTAAAATGAAGGATAAAGTGATCGTTTGTAATATTGGTCACTTTGATAATGAAATCGATGTTGCCTTCTTGAATGACAACTTCGGGGATACAAAAATTTCAATCAAACCTCAGGTTGATAAATACACCATTGACGGAAAAGATATCCTCTTGCTTGCTGAAGGCCGTCTGGTAAATTTGGGCTGCGCGACGGGGCACCCATCGTTCGTTATGTCCAATTCCTTCACTAATCAGGTATTGGCACAAATCGAACTTTGGACTAATAAAGATCAGTACGAGAATAAAGTTTATACTTTGCCTAAGCATCTGGACGAGCAGGTAGCTCGCTTGCACTTGCAAAAAATCGGTGTTGAACTAGAGGAACTTACTAAAGATCAGGCAGAATATATCGGGGTATCTCAAGAAGGCCCATTCAAGCCTGAGTACTATAGATATTAATTTCTTTCTTTCTTTAATGAGAGTGTCCGAAAAGTATTTCACTGCCTTCGATTAAGAAAATTTTGTTTGGAGAAGCGCTTATTTATTCGAAAAATAAATAAGCGCTTCTCTAATGAAAAACTATTCTTGCGAGGGCAGTGAAGTACTTTTTGGACACCCTCATTATACCATATTCTATGTTTCAAACACGAAGAATTCAGCTTGAAACCTATCCTGTTTTATTAATAAAAAATCTTTCCGAGCTTCTATCCGAAATAAAATTAGACACTTTCTCCAAGTGTATTTTATTGATGGATGAGAATACCTATACCTATTGTTATCCCGTTTGGGTAGAGCAAACGGGCCTTAATCATTTGCCTAAGATCTTGATCACTTCCGGGGAATCTCAAAAAAATCTATCTAGCTGCCAAAAAATCTGGACGCGTTTATTTGAGTTAGGTGCAGACAGGCACTCTCTTTTGTTGAATATTGGAGGAGGGGTGCTTGGTGACATGGGCGGGTTTTGTGCGTCTACATTCATGCGGGGAATGTCCTTTGTTCAAATTCCTACAACACTTTTGTCACAAGTGGATGCTTCTATTGGTGGCAAGTTGGGGGTTAATTTTTCTGGACTAAAAAACAGTATTGGTCTTTTTAAAGATCCTGAAGCAGTGGTTATTTATCCTGAATTTTTGAAAACCCTTTCTGATCGGGAATGGAGAAGTGGTTTTGCAGAAATTATAAAACATGCTTTAATCGCTAATAAAGACCAATGGGAACAACTTTTAAAGATTGATGATGTAAGGCAATTGCCTTTAGAAGAAGTATTGCTCGAATCTTTAAAAATAAAAAAATCCGTTGTGGAAATGGATCCTCATGAAAAAGGATGGCGAAAAGTGCTTAATTTTGGACATACAATCGGGCATGCTCTTGAAAGTTGGTCGCAATCTACTTCTCAACCATTACTTCACGGGGAAGCAGTGGCAATTGGAATGATATGCGAAGCTTATTTATCTTTTTCGGCAGGGAAATTATCAATAAGCGAGCTGGAAGAGATAAGTAATTATATTTTTACTATTTTTGGAAAATATGATCTCCAGGCTTTGCGTTTTGAGGGGCTGCTGTCTGTTATGAAAAAAGATAAAAAAAATCGGGCGGGAGATCTTAAGATAACTCTATTAGAGAAAATAGGTGTGCCGATTATCGACCAAAGTTGCACAACAGAACAGCTTAAAGCTTCTATAGAATACTACTGTACGTTTTAGTTAACTACATTCACATTTGAAAATAATAAACCGGTTATGTCTCAAAACCTTATCCCAAATACAAATGCCTCAATTGAGGAAAAGCGCCAGGGCGTCTACCGAAAAATAGTCAAATGGCTTTGGATATTGGTAGGCGCGGGTTTCCTGGGAGGTATATTGTTTTTCTTCCTTCTTTCATTTCAGGATCTTCCAACCTTTGAAGATCTGGAGAATCCCAAAAATAACTTAGCTACAGAGGTGTACGCCGCTGATGGGGGATTACTTGGGAGGTACTATTTCGAAAATCGCATTCCGGTTACGTATGATGAGCTTTCACCGAACCTCGTCAATGCGCTGGTGGCAACGGAAGATGAAAGATACTATAAACATTCCGGCATTGATGTGTGGGCCCTTGCAAGGGTTCTGTTTCGTACAGTGCTCGGTCGGGATGCAAGTGGAGGTGGAGGAAGTACGATTTCCCAGCAATTAGCAAAGTTGTTGTACTCTGATCGTAATTTTGGAGGTATGAGTAAGATCGAGATGGTTTTCTCTCTCCTCAACCGGAAATGTAAAGAATGGATTACAGCCGTTAAGCTTGAACGAAGTTATACCAAAAATGAGATCATTGCGATGTATCTCAATAAGTTTGACTTCATCAACGGGGCTTATGGTATAAAGGCAGCTTCTGAGAACTATTTCAATAAATCCCAGGATTCCTTATCCGTTCAGGAAGCAGCTATGCTTGTCGGGATGTTGAAAAATCCGTCATTATACAATCCAATACGCAGAGAGGAGCTTGTGTTAAAGCGTCGGGAAGTAGTGTTGGACCAAATGCGTAAAAAAGATATGTTATCCCGGCAGGAGTACGATTCTATACGTACTCTGGATTTGGGGCTTCGCTTTAACAGGAAAACACATATCGACGGCCCCGCCCCTTATTTTCGACAGGTACTTGGGCAAAGATTGAAAAAAATACTCGATGACCGTAATATCCAGAAAACCGATGGTTCCGGATACAATATTTTCTCAGATGGGCTGAAAATCTATACGACGATTGATACAGCAGTGCAACGCCTGATGGAAGAAGCTATGGTAGCCCACATGTCGAAATTGCAAAAGAAGTTTTTTAAACGCTGGAAAGGTAAAGATCCCTGGACATATAAAACCTGGGAAACGACCAAACAAGAAATTGCTATCCGGCAGCGCTCTTTAACAAAGTTGATCCGATCCTCGGACCGTTATGTGAAGCTAAGAGAAAAACATTTGGGTGAGCTTTTGGAAACCGTAAAGAAAAATTTTGACCATACTCTCAAGGATTATGAGATCGATCGAATGCTGCGGGAAGAAGAAAAAGAGAAGTCTTATTTTTCAAAACTGGTTTCCAATAAAATCATTGATAAGCAAAGAGCTGCAAAGTATCGCAGCATTATGAGCAGCGCTCAATGGCCAGCATTAAAGGAAAATTGGAAAGTACTTCAGGAGAATACCGAAGAAGTGTTCAATACTCCGGTAAAGATGAAAATCTTTACTTACGAAAATGCTAGCTTTGAAAAAGATTCTCTAATGTCTCCACTTGACTCTATAAGGTATCACAGAATGCACCTTCAAATCGGCTCCATGGCTGTAGAGCCTGGTAGGTACTCGGTGAAGGTAAGAGGATGGTTAGGGGGCATTAATTACAAGTACTTCCAGTATGATCATGTTACTTCAGAGCGTCAGGTAGGGTCTACGTTTAAGCCTTTTGTTTATGCGACAGCCATAGACTTGCAGGGGCATTCCCCCTGCATGCCGGTGTCTGACGTTCCGCATACGATCCATGTTGGAGAAGGGAATTTTCAGGTTTTGGAAGACTGGACCCCTCAGAATGCAACCGGGAAATATTCCGGAACAACCTACAACCTTAAAGAAGCCCTTAAAAAGTCTGTGAATACTGTATCCGTTTATCTAATGAAGCAGTTGGGAGGTGTGGAGCCCGTTCGGGATATTGTAAAAGGTATGGGATTTGATGTAGATGCTAGAGGTCTGAATGGAGAGCCTAAAATACCGAATGTTCCGTCCATTTGTTTGGGAGCTGCAGATCTTTCGGTACAGGAAATGACAGGCGCTTACACGGTTTTTGCTAATGAAGGAAAGTATATAGAACCCATTTTTGTTGAAAAGATTGAAGACGAAAATGGCAATGTTATCTATAGGGCAGATCCGGTACAGATGGATGCACTTAAGCCATCCTCAAACTATGTATTGGTGGAAATGCTCCGTTACGTCGTCCAGGGAACCAGAGGAATGGCAGGGATTGAAAGTGATGTCGGAGGAAAAACCGGAACAACAAATGATTATGTCGATGGATGGTTTATGGGGGTTACCCCTTCGCTTGTAGTCGGAACCTGGGTTGGTGGTGAAGACAGGTGGATGCGGTTTTTTAACCTCGCCGACGGTCAGGGGAGTACCATGGCAAAACCTTTCTTTACGGATTTGATTAAAAGGATCGAAGACAATCCCGGAATCGAATTTTATGATAAAACCAAGCGTTTTAAAAGGCCTAAAGGAGATTTAGGTATCGAATTGGACTGTGAAATGTACTCCAGGCTGCGTAATGATGATACCAATAATGACGAAAACTTTAATAATGATATTTTTGGAGATGAGATGGATGATTTTCAGTTAGAAGACGAACTCAACGAGTATCTAAATGATGAATAATTTTTCTGAATAATCACTTATCATGAAGGACTATCGACTGATCTTGTTATTATTTTTCTTTGGATGGGCTATTTCCGCTTGTGTGCCTTATGAAGAAGAACAATTACCATCAAACCTGAATATTGATTTTAGAAAATCTGCCCTGCAAAAAGTATACGACTTTCAGGATCAACAATTAACGGATAGTTTATTGAACTTTTTCGCTCATTCGGATCCCAATATTCGATTCCTGGTGGCTCGGGCATTCACTTCATATTTTGATGAAAAGGCAGTTGATAGCTTGGTCAAATTACTAAGCGATGAAATGGAAGAGGTACGGATTGCTGCAGCTTATGCCTTGGGGCAGTCAAAAAACGATAAAGTACAGGAGTACTTGATGAATAGCTTTATACGATCGGATTCGACGGGTATTCATGCTTACTACAATCACACTATTTTAGAGGCTATTGGCAAATGCGGTGATGAAAAGCAATTGGAAAACCTAAGCACGATTTCAACTTATCAACCCTCTGACTCCGTTCTACTCACAGGGCAGGCAAAAGGCCTGTATCAGTTTGCTTTGCGAGGAATGACGAACCCGAAAGGTACAAAATGTATCGTTGATATGTTGACTACATCCGGGCAGTCTTATCCCGTTCGATTCAGAGCTGCTCATTATCTGCAACGGGCAAGGAATATTCAGCTGGATAGCTTTGTTCCGGATTTAATTGAGGCCTTTAAAAAAAATCAGGAACCAAATATTCAAATGGCATTGGCTATTGCGCTGGGAAAGTCCACAGATCTGTCTGCAATGGCGTTTCTGATGAATACGTTTGATAAGGTTGACGATTATCGCACCAAATGTAATATTATCCGCTCTTTGAGCGCTTTTCCACCCGATTCCGTTTATTCTTTAATCGAAGGGGCATTATTTGATCCAAATTTGCATATAGCTAATACAGCTGCGGACTTTCTTTTCCAGAACGGAGCGAAAGAATATGGTTCAAAATTCTATCAACTGGCTCAAGATACCAACCTGAACGTCCCTCTGCAATACAAACTTTTGAGAGCGGCGTTCCACCACCTGCCTTCTTATTATGGGCAAACCCGTACCCGGGTAAATGATGAATTACTTAAGAGAACACAGAATGCAAGCGATCCCCTTGAAATTGCTGCCGGTTTAAAAGGGCTAAGTGAATATCCATGGAATTATAAAAAGATTTATGAGATTGGCTTTACGCATTCTTCTCCTGTAGTAAGAACGGCAACGCTGGAGGCGCTTGCCAATATTGCACGCTATGAACGCTTCGATTACTTCTTTGGCGAAAGCCGTCGCCGGGTAAGAAAGGAAATCGCAGATTATTTAATTGAAGCTATCGATAGCAAGGATGTCGGCATGATGGCCGTTGCAGCAGGTGTATTTTACAATAGCCAAATTGATTTTACGCGAATTATTCGGTATACAAACTTTCTGGAAGAAGCAAGGGATGGGCTACCCATGCCTCAGGCCGTAGAAACTTACAATGAACTTTCCAAAGCACTAGCATATTTCAATGGCCAAAAGCCCGAAGAGGCTCCTGTATTTACTCCTGAGCCGAACCACTTGATTCGTTGGGATCTCATCGAGGCGGTAGAAAATGGCACCCGTGCAACTATCTCTACAACAAAGGGAGATATTGTGCTTTCTTTTTTTGAAAAAGAAGCCCCTGGAAGTGTCGCGAATTTCATCGAATTAGCTCGAAGCGGATTTTACAACGGAAAAACTTTCCATCGGGTGGTGCCTAACTTTGTAATTCAGGGAGGCTGCCCGCGAGGTGATGGATACGGTAGCCTTAATTATACCATTCGTTCAGAACTTCCACAACTTTCGTATGATGATGAGGGATATGTGGGGATGGCTTCAGCAGGAAATCATACAGAAAGCACTCAATTCTTTATTACTCATTCTCCAACACCCCATCTCGATGGCCGCTATACTATCTTTGCAAAAGTAGAAGAGGGAATGGATGTGGTTCACCAAATTCAGGTCGGAGACCTGATCGAAAAAGTTGAAGTGAGATAATCCCGACAGAACGATCAACGACTAACGGTTGAGGTAACGGTTTTTGTTTTTTCATCTAATCCGTTTTACCCTTTTTAACTTGGATAAAAATTGTATTTAGTTAAATAAATAATTATGAAAGAAACACCACTTACTTCCAAACATATTGAATTGGGCGCCAGAATGACGGAATTTGCCGGTTACAATATGCCGCTTTCCTATCAGGGAATTACTGAAGAACATCAGGCAGTGAGAAATAATGTTGGCGTATTTGATGTGTCGCACATGGGAGAATTTATCGTTCGAGGGAAAGAAGCTCTGAACCTGATACAAAAAGTGACCTCTAATAATGCGTCAAAACTGCAAATCGGACAGGCACAGTATTCTTGTCTTCCAAATAAAACAGGTGGGATCGTAGATGATCTGCTGGTATACCGACTTCCGGAAGATAACTGTGCTGAAGGAGAACAAGCTTTTATGTTGGTGGTCAATGCCTCCAATATTGAAAAAGACTGGAACTGGATAAGTGAAAACAATGAATTTGATACACAATTGATCAATATTTCTGACGACACTGCTTTGCTAGCCGTGCAAGGACCTAATGCAACACAGGCTTTGCAACCTTTAACAGATGTAAAGCTTGAAGAGGTTCCGTTTTACCACTTTACCAAAGGCACTTTTGCAGGCCTTGACAATGTGTTGATTTCTGCTACAGGTTATACCGGGGCAGGTGGCTTTGAGCTTTATGTAGACGCTAAAGATTCGGCAATACTTTGGGATGCTATTTTCAAAACAGGTGCTGATCTTGGTATTCGACCAGTAGGGTTAGGAGCGAGAGATACGCTAAGAATGGAAATGGGGTACTGCCTGTACGGAAATGATATTGATGATACTACTTCTCCTATTGAGGCTGGGCTGGGTTGGATCACAAAAACCAAAAAGGGTGATTTCAATTCCCGGGATATTTTTGCTAAGCAAAGGGCAGAAGGGGTTTCGCGCAAATTAGTTGGTTTTAAGGCCGAAAACGAACGCCGGGTGCCAAGGTTCGGATACAGGATTGAAGATGCCGACGGAAATGAAATTGGGAAAGTTACTTCGGGTACTGCTTCCCCATCTTTAGGATATCCTCTTGGCATGGGGTATGTAGACATTGCATTTTCAAAGCCTGAGACAGAGGTTTTTGTTGTAACGGGCAAGCGTAAATGTGCTTATACGGTATGTAAGTTTCCATTTTTTAAAAAGTAAAGATGGAATAAAAAAATTCAAAATGGACAATAATTCTTTAGAATCCTTGGTGGCCCCCGTGCGGGAGCTTGTTGAAAAAACGGGTGCCTTCATTGCAGAACAATATGGTAAAGTAAGTGATGATGCTATAGAGTTTAAAAGCTTTAACAGTTTAGTCAGTTACGTGGATAAAGAAGCTGAAAAACAATTGGTTGATGGCTTAAGCAAGATCCTGCCTGAAGCTGTTTTTCTTACGGAAGAAGAAACGGTTGAAAGCCAAAAAGGCAAGTTGAAATGGATTATTGATCCTCTTGACGGAACGACCAATTTCTTACACCAGCTACCGTTTTTTTCCATTAGTGTGGCGCTGGAGAACGAAGGAGAGATTGTCCTTGGCTTTGTTTATGAAGTGAATCGGAAAGAGTGTTTTTACGCCTGGAAATCCGGCGGCGCTTTTTTAAATGGTAAGCCGATTCATGTGCGCAAAGTAAAAACCCTGGAGGAAACGTTGATCGCTACGGGTTTCCCTTATTATGATTATGATATGATTGATGCCTATCTCAACGTACTTCAAACATTTATGACCGATACCAGAGGTATCCGTCGATTGGGATCGGCAGCGCTCGATCTTGCCTATGTGGCCTGTGGTCGGTTTGATGCCTTTTTTGAATATAGCCTCAACCCTTGGGATGTTGCCGGCGGAGCTATAATTGTGCAAGAAGCCGGAGGTAAAGTTGTCGATTTTAATGGAGGAAATGATTTCTTATATGGAGGGGAGATCGTTGCTTCAAGTGAAAATGCTTTTGAGGAGGTCTTCAATGTAATCCAAGAAGGATTCATAGAATAGGTTTAAGGATGAACCAGCGATGCTCGTTTTGGGTTTCCAAAACGAAATTTATGCTGCTTCGCGGCGATATTCTTTTTGAGGCGATCCGCAAAGGCCATTTTGCTTCGCAAAATGGCCTTTGCGGATCGCCTCAAAAAGAATTTTCGTGCTGTTGTAGGCGCTTTTTTAGAATTTAAACGCTCCTACAGCCTTTTCACATCCCTCCCAGTTAATTCGGATATTGGATTCGCTGTACAAGTCCTCTTCAGGAGTAAGTGATTCGGGGAATCCTGTCCACCCTTGACCTGAAGGACCGAAGAAATCACCCGCTTTGGCATTTGGATCCATTGTCGCTCTAATGATGCCTGCTGCACCATCTTCAGCAGATTGGGCCATGTTCATGAAGTCTGCTTTATTATCCATGCCGCCATCAGCAGCAGTGGTTACCTGAAGGTTGGTCAAAGCTAAGCCAGGGTGAGCCAAAAGAGGAATAACATGAGTGATGTTTTGCTCTTCTAGTTTTTGCTTCAAACCATAGGTGAAAGCACAGTTGGCCAGTTTGGTTTGATGATAACGCGCCCACCGTGGTCCCTGGAAGCTAAGGTTTTGTTCCTCGGTACCATCTCCCCCAAGGTTGCCTCCGTTTTTATCAAAATACCTTTCTTCTAATGGAGGGCCAAGTCTGGCCATAGAGGTGTGATTGACGATTCGGCCCTCGTTACTGTTTCTTAAAAGCGGGAACAATTCACTTGTCAGAAGAAAGTGAGAAATGCAATTGGTTTGGATTTGAACGTCATATCCATCTTTTGTGGCTTCATCCTTTAAGGCCATAACGCCTGCATTATTAACTAAGGCATCGATTGTATTATATCTGGATTTGATGGTTTCTGCAGCCGCTCGAACACTTTGAAAGTCCTGAAGGTCGCACACTACGGAATCAAAGTTTCCATCTGGTACGGCTTCTTGTAATTGTTGGAATGAATTTCTGGCTCTTTCACTTTCGCGGTTTAAAAGGATAACAGTAGCTCCTTTTTTGGCTACTTCGCGAGCGCAGATAAAACCGGTACCACTGGTTGTACCTGTGATGGCGACGACTTTGCCTGTCATGTCCTGAGAGTGGTTCTCGAGTACTTTCCCGAGATGAATGGTTTCTACTTGATTAGGCATGGTTTTAAATTTTAATCATTCTTTGACAAATTGTGTGGAACTTCAAAGTGATAACCCTTGTGGCTGAAAGGGCTATCATTTTGAAGTTCCATTTTTTCACAATTTCTGTCAAAGAACTATTTTAATGAATGAATGCGCCTGCGGCGCAATAAATATTTTCGGTTTTCAAAGCGAGCATTGCTGGAGGCACTTTAGCCTTTCATCCTTTATCTTTCACCTTTCATCAGGAATTCTTGTTCCGTCAAAACCTCAATCGTGCCAATTTCCTGTGCTTTTTTGAGTTTAGATCCCGCTTTTTCACCTACCACCAAAATGTCTAATTTAGAACTGACGGCGCTGATGTTTCGAGCACCTAGTGATTCGGCAAGCTGTTGAGCAGCTTTTCGCGTCATTGTTTGTAGAGTTCCTGTGAAGAGAATGGTTTTTCCTGCAAAGGGAGCATCTTCAGAAACCTGTACCGGCAGATCCTCCTCGGTAGGTTTCATGTTGACACCATAGGTTTCCATCCGTTGGAGCATCTCAATGTTTCGGGGCTGCTGGAAGTATTCAATTACATTTTCTGCCACAACCGGGCCAATGTCTTTGATGTCCGTGAATTGTTCCAGGCTCCAATCCTTCAAATCAAAAAGGTGTTCGATTTGCTCAGCGAGTAAGCGAGAGGCCCTTTTCCCCAGATGATGAATACTTAAGCTATGCAGAAGACGCTGTAGTGGGTTTTTTTTCGCTTTTTCAATGGCATTCCGAAGGTTTTCGGCTGATTTTTGACCAAAGCCTTCTAACTCTGCGATCTTTTCGTAATCCAGATTGTAAATATCGGCAATATCTTTGATCCAGCCAAGTTGATAAAAGCGATCGATATAGGCTTTTCCAAAGCCGTCAATATTCATGGCGTCCTTGGAGACGTGGAAAATCATTTTCTGGAGGTCTTGCTTACCGCAAGTACAGGTCGGGCAACGCCAGGCTGCTTCACTTTTTAATCGGACCAATTCGATTTGCTCGTTTGGGTTCATTGGGCAATGCTTGGGGAATTCGATGATCTGTTCATTGCCTTCTCTTAAATCTGCGAGTGGTTTGACGATATAAGGAATTACGTCGCCGGCGCGTTCAATAATGACATAATCGCCTAACCGAAGATCCTTGCTGGTGATGAAATCCTCGTTGTGAAGGGAGACAGAGGAAACGGTAACGCCGGCTAATTGTACAGGAGCGACTTTAGCTACCGGCGTAATAGAGCCTACTTTGCCTACCTGATATTCTACGGACAGCAATTGAGTCGTAGCTTGCTTCGCCTTAAACTTGTATGCAATAGCCCAGCGAGGATGATGGCTGGTAGAGCCTGTGATGCGTTGCCATTCCAGCTTGTTAACTTTTACGACCATTCCGTCAATTTCGTAAGGATATTCTTCCCTTTTGACCTCCCAATCCTGAACGAATTGAATGACTTGGCCGATGCCCTTGCAGACGGTTCGTTCGTTAGTTGGTACCTTGAAGCCCAGGCTTTGCAGCATATCAATGCCTTGGCTATGCGAATTAATATCTGAGGTAGAGACTTCTCCTTGTGCATTTTCTGTGTAGCCAATTTGGTAAATAAATGCTTCTATACCTCTTTCTGAAGCCTCTTTAGGGTTTTTCATGCGAAGGCCGCCGGTGGCGGTATTCCTGGGGTTTGCAAATAAAGTTAATCCATCTTCTGCTCTTTGGGCATTAATGTGTGCAAATAGATCTTTTCTAATGATAGCTTCCCCCCTAAGTTCCGCCCGCGAGAGGCCAAATTTTGAGAAGCCGGCCCGAAGCGGAATGGAACGGATAGTTCTGATGTTGGCAGTGATCTCATCACCTTGCTTGCCATTTCCACGGGTTGCTGCACGGACTAATTGATCATTCTCGTATATAAGGGCAATGCTTCCACCGTCGAACTTAGGTTCTACGGAGTATTCGATGGCCTCTTCGGCATCGAGGCCCAGTAGTTTTTTTATTTGTGTGTCAAAGTCTTGTAGGTCTTCGGCATTATAGGAATTTGCCAAAGAAAGCATTGGAACAATGTGAGCAACCGTCGGAAAATCGCTGCTTTGATCGTCGGATACACGTTGGGTCGGGGAATCAGGGGTGACCAATTCCGGGTGGGCTTCTTCCAGCTTTTCCAGCTCTTTGTAAAGTTGATCGTACTCAAAATCACTAATCAAAGGATCATTTAAAATATAATAGCGATATTCGTGATAGATCAGTACTTCCCGAAGTTGATTAACAGCTACAGCCGGTTTATTGGAGGGAATATTCTCAAGTAATGCCTTTGTGCGTTGAAAGAGAGCTTGTTCTTCAGCTTTATTGTACATTGTGGTTGAATTGAAATCAGAGTCTTTATGCAAAGACTCAAAAATAACGTTGCTTTATAAACAATAGAAACAATTTAAAAATTGTTGCCGGAAAATAATCAAATAGAATCAAATAAAGCGGAATTTAAATCCTGGGAAGAAAAGCTACCTCTCAACTGGCTGCTAATCATTTTCCTCCTCATTTGGGTTGGAACGGAACTTCCTCTGGTAGAAACAGATGCGGATAAGTACCTTTCCGTTAGCCGCGGGCCATTTACGGATGAAGGTTTGTATACGGCACAGATTCGAAATTTTATCAATCATGGCGAATTTGATATTTTAGAGTCGGATACCTTTATAAAAACCCCGCTGTTTTCGTTCTGGCTTGGGCTGCCTATGGCGCTTTTAGGGACATATTGGGTCGTTGGAAGGTTAACTGTATTGATCAGTTTTTTGGTTTTGATGCTGTTTACTTTACGCAATACGGCTTTCAAACAATTAATGCTTTTCCTGATTCCCGTGGTGTTTTTTAGGTATGCGATACATCAATTTGCACATATCAGCCTGTCTGAAATGTTATCAATAGGGCTGATTGTGTTGGGTATTTATGCATTTTTTAAATATCTGGAAGGTGAAAAAGGCGATTGGCAAGCGCTGATTTTGGCTCAGTTATTTCCATATCTGGCATTTTTGATGAAATTTCAATTTGCCTATATTTTGTTCCTTCTTCCGGGATGGGCCATTTTATGGTGGCTGGGCAAGCCCCGGGATCGGTTTCGACAACGAACGATATTACGGCTCTTTGCGGTGACAGCTATTCAAATCTTGCTTTTTTACATAGCCTGGTATCTACCTTTTAAGGAAGAGATGAACTATCTGCTCGGGAAACAATCTTTTCGGATGCGGCTTGGTGAAGGTTGGTATGATCTTATAGATTTTATTGTAAATTATATTTTTTTAAAAGAGCCTAATATTTGGCACACTAAAGTATGGCTGGTGGCTTTACCAGTTGGGTTGATTTTGTTGCCTTTTTCAAAAAGCAGAAGCTATAAATTGCTTTACCTTGCAGGGCTTTCCTGGTGTGTATTGGAGTCTCATAAGTTATTGATGGAGTATTTGCCTACCCGTTATTTATTGAGTACCTATTTTGCGATGGGATTTACGGTTTGTGTGGTATTGCAGGAGCTCTTTTGGGGTAAGATTGTAAAGTGGCAGGGAGTGAAATACATATTTCAGGTACTAGCCATAGGGACGCTCCTGTTTCTTGCCTATCAAAATGCCAGGCATCAATACTGGGTTTATAACCGTAGGGCTTACAATGTAAGAACGGTTAATGCCTACCTTGCTCAATTTGATTTCAAAGACCGGCCTATTATCGGTTCCTGGGCTTCATCACTTGCCTGGAACAGCAAAGCGATTACCTTTCCTGTATGGGACAAAAAACTGCATTATAAAGCTCCCATCAGAACTTATAATCCAGCAATAGTAGTGACCGAGCCTGATGAGGAGGATTCTAATCAGGCTTATTACAATAATGGAGTGAACCTCAATGAAGTAACCGATTCCTTGAAAACGTTTACTATTGCCCATTGGAATGTGCAGGTTAGATGGATTAGCGAGAAAGGCAATTCAAAGACCGGAGGGTCGAGATAGAATACAGGGGATAATCGTTTGGAGGGAAGCTTGATTAACCCTTTTTTATTTAGCGGTTTTATGCACCTGCCCACGGCACAGTGTCCTGTTTTACTAATCCTTTTGACTTAGCTTTTCGTAAATGGCCAAAACCTCTTCCTTTGGCAATCCACTAATGCTGACAGCCATTTCCGCATCCAGACCATTGACATAGCATTGCTCTACTACTCTTAACTTTTCTTTGGCTTCTCCTTTAGCTTCACCTCTGGCTTCACCTTTAGCTAATCCCTCTGCTAATCCCTCTGCTAATCCCTCTGCTTTTCCTTCCACTTTTCCTTCCGCTTTTCCTTCTATATAGAAAGCATCGCTTTTGACATCGTATGTTATTGGCATTTCTTGGATCGTTTTTTTAGTGATTTTTTCAAATTTACGAATTCTTGATAGCAATGTCAATTGATTTAAATATTTGAGCATTTCCCGCTCCGAATGACATATTGCTTTTAGCCTTTTTATAATTAAACGCAAAACAGCCTCAATCCGTTCCTGCCCGTAGTGTCCTAAAATGGCCAATATGACCATTTCCGGCACCTGTGACTGAAGCAATCTATTGTAGTCGAACTGATGAATATTGACTAGGTCGTATCCTTTATAGATTTCTTCAGGATGGAGCTGAGTGGGCACTCCGGCCATTCCTTTCTCAAGGTTCACCACCACTTGATGCACCGGTAATTCGTATTCTTGCAAAATTAGGGCATGATACAGACCCATCCTGCGGAGCATGGATTTGCGCACCTCTCGCTCAAATTCTATATGGAGCATCGATTCGGTAGGTTTAAGATGGGAAGTTTCCACCGGTGAGTTGGCGTGCTCTTCTTGGATTGCAGTTACACGATAAAGAAAGTCCACCTTTCGCTCAAAGGTCAGGGGGAACGCCCGTTCCTCCAGTTTATAGGACAGAACCTTTAAACCAAGGACATTTTCGATGAGGGGCATAAAAATCGAGGCCGCATTTTCGCGAAATATCCGATCGTAAATATTCCCCTGGTTCTTGTCTTCTTCTTTGTTTTCAGATGATTGTTTCAATAGAATTAGCTTTTTTGCTAATTTAAAACAAAATTTTTAATAAATAAAATATATAAACACTTTTATTGTTGAGTTTGCTAAAGTTTTTCGTTTAAAATCTACTAAAGCCATTCACCGATCAACCCCAAATCACTTATGCTCAGAATTCCCTTCCGCCTCCCAGCCTCTTGTTCTTGAAGATTCCATTTGGCATATTTAAGCCCAAAAGAAGCCTTAACCTTCCCCCTCACGAATCATCCTCAAAGAAAAGTATCCAAGAATAACAATAATTATAGCCATTAAGCCCCATAGCCACCATTTATGCTTAAACAAGGGCGTTACAGGTTTACTCTTTTTAGCCATTTCCTGCTCTGCTCCGAGATGCAAGGTTGGCAGTTTTTCGGGTATTACATCTTGAAACTGAACAATATCATAATTAGGCTTGCGAACTAGGGGTTTTCCATAAGCTAAGAAGTACTTCGCCTCTTGAGTGAAGCAGATAGCGAGTTCGTGTGTGTAGCCTTCTAATTGAATAGAATCTATGGTGAGCGGTTCGTTATCAAAGTTCTTGATAATGACTTTGAAAGCGTTCGATATAATGCCAGGGAAATCAAACCTGGCTTCTTCTACAGAACTTAAAATGGCTTTTGAAAGGGTTTCATAGCGATAATGCCAGCCTTTTTCCGTTTTAGCACTATCGGCAAGGTATTGGATGGAAACAGGTCGGTAGTAGTCGTAATTATCTGCAATCTTGAGGTTTAAGCGGCTAATGAAGGTAGCGGAAGGCAATTTTATGAATAGCTCACTTTGTTGCTGTTTTTTGTTTTCTTCCTTGGATAGAGCTTTCAATGGAAATGATTTAAAAACGCCTTCCTGATCTTTGTTTAATAGCAATGCAGCAGCCTTTATCTTTGGTTTTTTATAACTATTTATACTAAAGCGATAATATCGGTATTCAGCTTGCGGAAACTTCACTACGGTAAAATGATAGTCTGTCAATTCATTTTGAATGGAAAGAACGCGATAGTTGTTGATTAATTCGAACCATTCAAGTTGATCTTGGCTGCCTTCTAGTTTGAGTCGGTAATCAAAGTTTTTTTCTTTGAATTCTAGTCTTAATTGGTTGATCCGAGGTGGAGGGTCTGTTGTGTAGAAGGTTAAGTAATGGATATTTCCTCTAGAAGTGGCATTCAGTTTTTCAGCGGTAAAGAAATTTCGGAACACTTGATCTGCTTTGGGGATAAGTAAATAGGGGGCTTCGATGGTATCATTCGTATTGGTTATCCCAAAGATGCGGATATCATGGAAGTCATCAGATATTTTGGGATAGATGTCGTCAGGAATGATAACCTTGTGCCATTGCTCCTTGATGCCTTCGATTGGCCGAAAGTAATTGTATGAATCCAATTGTCCAAAGGCCTGAAAGGTGGTTAATGTGAAAAAACCCAGCAATACTTTAAGCTTCGTTTTCATCAGATATCAGGTTTTTGTATTTGTTGTAGAGAAATGAAATGATTAGTAGCAATATTCCAAGGGTAACAAAAACGATGGTTTTGGAAAGAGTGTCCAAATGGGCAATATCGAAGAAAAATAGTTTGAAGAGTGTTAGTCCGAACAGGCCAATGGCCAGGATACGCAAATGCTTTTTCTTTTTCCAGACGCCTATGACGATCATAACCAAGGCGTAAATTCCGAATAATATACTTAAACCGATATCAAAATGCCGGGTGTTTTTCAGGAGGTCCATCCAATTATAAAGCTCGGAACTGGCGATACAAAGGATGCTGCCGAAAAGAAGCACATCGTAAACGTAGCCTAATTTTTCAACTTCCATAAATGCCTGGCGGAAGTACCAATAGCAGATCCATAGGGAAATACTCACAAACAAGTAGCTTATATATCTTATTATGATATTGAATACACCTCTATAATAATACTCCGCATCCACCTGATCAAGATAATTATGACGAAGGTTGCCCAACTCAACCAGTCCTTGCGTTAAAAACAAAACAATGGTGATCGCCAGAAAAAGGAAGTTGATGAAGCCTAAGATTTCACTTTTGAAGCGCCTAATGTTTAATACCCCAAGAATAGATAAGAACGCTAAGGTATAGTTGATGAGCCAGATGGATTTGAATGACAGCAAGTCCCAGTTTCTGAGATAACTGGAGTAGATGTTGGCTTGCTTACCCACATATAGTATAGAATTATTAAACGATAGATTCCAGTAATTCTGCATCTCAAAAAAGAAGGCCAGATAAATCAATGTGATTAAAACCGTCGGGACAAAGAAAGGAAGAAACCTGCCACTTAAATAATTTTCTTTTGAACCTTCGGTCTTTGGGGTAATCTTAATTGTGTAGTAAATGAAACCAAATGCTGCTATAAAAAAGCAGGAAGTGAAAAAATATTGATTTAGAAAAAGGGGAAATATGCCGGCGGCAACTTCTCCATAAAGCCTGTACCCTTCCATCCAGTTATTGGTCAAACTCAATAACCCAAGCAGCATCAAAGGGAGAGAGAGGTTTTCATAAATGGGAATTTCCTTTGTCCGGCCAAACCAGAATAAGACGGCCGCTTCGCTCATCCACAAAATAGGCACCCAATTCCCTTCAAATTGAACAGGTACAGCAATCGTAATGAATACCAGGACCAAGCCAATAACCAGATAAAATAATTTGTTATCAGCCAACTGTTGCCTTTTTATGAGCAGGCCTATTCCGAAATGTAAGGCCGCATTCAGCAAGGTATAAAGCCCCAACAACTGTTCCCCTATTTCATTATCTGCAAGCATTGAGTAGCCAAATAAAAAGAATATAAAGGAGTTACTGATCAGTAAGATGCCATCGCGAAGGCCGTATTGTTCTTTTCGAACCAATTTGTAGGCCAGGAACATAGCATAAAAAGTCAGGAAAAATATAGCGGCAAAAGTAAGCCCGATGCCAAAATCCTTTACATTTCTGTAGTTGAATAAATACCAGGAAGCAAATATCAACCACGAAAAAGTATAGGCTGCATGAAAAAGTGATAGCCAATTTTTGCGAAAAGCAATGATCAGAATACCTATATTAATGATGGCTATGTAGCTGAATAGAACTGCTGCCTGCCCCGGGCTTCCACCCAATAAAAAAGGAACAGCATAGGCACCCACCAATCCTATATGTGCAATGACTGCCTTGTCGTAGCGGAGTGCAGCCGGTACTGTAAAAGCAGTAAAAAAGACCATCAAGCCAAAAGTCAGTGGCTGCGGAATCAATTCGTAGAGAATGTAAGCCAGGTAGGTAATAAAGTACATTATGGCCATGGCGCCACTTAGTAATACGGCACTAAAGTTTTCGTATTTTTCTTTCAGGCGAATGGCAAAGACCAGCAAGCCTGCTCCGACAAGATATCCGAGTATGATTCTTGTCAGCGGACTGATCAGCTGATTGTCAATAGCGTACTTGGCGCCTATACCCACCCCGATGATGATGATGAGTATACCGATCTTGTTGATCAGGTTTTCCCCGATATATTTCTCAAGATTAGAGGATTTTCTCTTCTCTTTAGTAACTTTGGAAGGATTGCTTTGAGTCTTAGGTACAAGATTAAGATAGGGAGCTCCTGTAGGTGTTTCTGTTTCGGATGGCTCTTTTCTAACAGTTGCTGGTCGTTTCTGTTCTTTGGGAACCACCTTAGGCTCAGTGCTTTCAGCTTTCATCTTATGAATCTCCAACCGCAGATCATTCATTTCGCGATTGAGTTCATTTTGTCTTCCACTTAGCTCATTGAGCCTTTTCAGGAGCTCGTTCAGTTTCTCGTTTTGATTGCTCATTTTTTTGGCTTTTACTGGTTTTTGCTTTTAGGGCATTCGCATGTGCATGTTCTCTACGCGAATACTCTGCAGGAGGCAAAGGGTGTTACTGTTTGGTTGTAAAATCAATCAAAAAAGGCCTCAAAGCTGCTCCGCTTTCGGAACGGAAAACACTCGTCAATTCCCTTTGGTAGCGGCGATTAGGCTCAAGTTCTACTTTGTAAATAAAAGACTTTCCATCTTCTGATTGCCCGCCAAAGCCGGTGATGGGCAATGCGTGTTCTTTTCCTAAGGGGCCGAAATCAAAATAACCAAAGCGGCCATCCATTTTCCTTGAAAACTCAATTCTGATTTCTGTAATACCGGGATCTACGTCTTTACTATTATTTTCAAAGGGATAAATGGCTACTACTTCAGGGCGGCTTTGTTCGTAAGCGATTTTTAGGCTGTCGAGTGGTTGGTCAAAGTAGCCCACTTTTTCTACAAAAGCTTCGACAGACTGTGGGTTTCCAAAATCCAGTTCAATCATTTCTTTAACCGCTTGTTGCTGATCAGGCATGCTTTCATAGTGCTTTTCACAGATAGCGTAACCAATAAAGTAACCTAGATCCCGCATCTTAAAAGTATTTTCAAAGTTATTATACAACCAATCATCCCAGTTTGGACTGAATAACTCTTGCGTAAAACGCTTTTTGATGTCGTTTTCGTTTGCTTTTCCAAACAAAATTGCGGGAGCAGCGGATGGTTGCTCGGCTGCTTTTACGGATACAAACTCAGCTACCCCCTCGTAAAGGCATTGGGAGAGCAAATCATAGCCATAGGTATTTTGCTGGGTGTGTACATATTCGTGTAAATTGAGCAAGACGATATCCTGAATAGGATTGTTGCTGAAAAAGGCGCTAAGGTTCTCGCCTAATCGGTCGGGAAGCTCTTCTGTTACGGCAGCGCTATCGGCCATGGCAAGTTCGGCACCAATTAATACCATGCTATCCATTGTGGTACCGTTGGAAAATAATGCACCAATAGTAAAGTAGATTTTAGCTGGCTTTAGACTTGGGTAAAGGGCTTTGAGCTTTTCAACTTCTTTCGCAATCTCATCGCGGTATTTCTGGGAAGTCAAGGTGTTTTTACGCACGGATGCCCAAAATCTGGGGTAATTATCGATGGCATTGATGTATGATTCTGGGGTGTAATTCTTTTGCTGCATAAAAGCCTTTAGTCCAGGCGAGCCTTTGTCAATATACTCTTTTTGGATCAATTGTATTTTTTCTAGGCTGTCTGGAGTAGTACGAATTTGATCAAAGGCTGTCCAAAAGTTTTGTATGTCGGTATTGACGACAAAATCGTAGGTTTTTTCCTGTTTGTTAGTGCAGGAATTGAAAGCTAATGCTAGGAGCAAGAAAAAGATCGGAGTAATTTTTAGCATGATTGTATGTTTTGTTGCTTCACTTTAGGAATAAGGAATCTAAATTATAGATTCTGCTAAAACCAAATTTAAGTATCTTCGTAAATAAAAGAAGAATATTTTAAGAAAGCTCTCTCGATTGGCCAAAACGACCCAAGCATGAAAATTTCAGCAGCAATCATCTTCACTGCGCTTTGCCTTATTTTATCCGGCACTTTAACAGGGCAAGTGATCTATGTCGATATAAACACCTCCGGAAATAATAACGGAACTTCCTGGGGAAATGCTTACAATAATTTGCATACGGCCCTCAATAATGCTGAATACGGGGATAGTATCTGGGTAGCGCAAGGAACTTATCTTACGACCCTTACGAACGATCGTACAATTGCTTTTGAAATCCCTAATGGAGTCCGGTTGATGGGAGGTTTCGAGGGAACCGAAACGAGCATTGCTCAGCGGGATTGGCCAAATCATCCGACTATTTTAAGTGGCGACATAGCTGTTCCCGGAGATACAACGGATAATGCATACACCGTTGTATATGCTTTCAATTCAGATGCATCCACGCTCATTGATGGTTTTACTATTGAATATGGAAATGCCGATGATGTTCAGTCAAGCTCCTCAAGCCCCGGTAAAAATGGGGGCGGTCTTTTTTTGATTGCCCAAGGGCCGGGCAGGAAAAACCAGTTACAGGTAAAAAACTGTATATTTAAAAATAATACGGCTCTTTTTGAAGGAGGAGGCTTGGCAGCAGTGAGTAATAATAGTTCAGGAGTATTGCCTAAAGTTAGCCACTGCACCTTTTTAAATAACTCTTCGAATAGTTTCGGAGCTGCTTTATCAGTGAGTGGTAAACAATTGAATTCCGGTAAATTAATAATTGAAGAATGTTTTTTTGATCAAAATATAGTGGATGGCGGCGGTGGCGGTATTAATTTAAGAGTCAACGGGGTAGATAGTATAGTGTTGAGGAATAATCATTTTTATAAAAATTTTGCTAATGTTGGGGCTGGTATTCATTTGTTTACGCTATCAGGAGGTACTTCTTTTCAATTAGATTCGTGTCATTTCGAGCAAAATCACGCTTCTAATCGAGGGGTTGTTTATCACGTTTCCATTCCTTCGGGAAAAGAGATCAATAAGGTTTCTAATTGTATGTTCTATCAAAATACAGGTAATATCTTTTTTTCTGAAAATGTCGATTTGTTTTTTCCCGATAAAACCTATTTGATCTCTAATACCACAATTCGTGACAATGTGGGAGCTGATGATCTCAATAGCAATGGGTTACTCTTTTTTAATCAATTTCATTTGAAAATTAACCAGTCTCTTTTTTATGAAAATACCTATCGGCGCAATTTATTTGTCATCAATGAATCTACTTCTGCTTCCACTAATACTCTTATCTTAAATTCTAATTTCATTGATAACTTGGATGATCTTGATGAAGGTGGGTTGTTTAGTTTTTTTGGTAATACCGCCTCTTCTTCCACTCCCTCACAGGTGAACATGATCAATAGTATTTTTTATAAAAATACTCCGGCGGGCCGGCTCGGCTCCAGTCTTTTCTCCAATGTAAATATTCGTAATTCATATTTGGATGTTAATAACTGCGATAATCTTTTTATTCTGGAAAGCCAGGACAATTATCCTTCTCAGATCTTTTGTGATGGGAGTAACTTATTCCAGGTACCCCTGCTTTTTAAAGACTACCCCAAAGGGAATTTTACTTTAATGTCGTGCTCTCCGCTTATTAATGCCGGGAATAATGCAATGGTGAATATGGAAGGTTTAATGAAGGATGCAGTAATGCATCCGCGCATTCAAGATGATACGGTAGATATTGGAATTTTTGAGCAGGTTCAATTTAAATATGAGGTTAACGAGGTTGAAAAGGTGCGTTGTGTTGGAGGGAGTGATGGCAGCTTTGATATCAGCTTACAAGGGCAAGACTCTCTGGCTTTACTCTGGTCAAAAGCAACGGAAACAGGTACACTGCTTGACAGTCTTTCTGCGGGAAGCTATACTTTCTTTTTTAGCGATGGTGATGGCTGCATGGATACCTTTCAACTTGATTTAGAGGAAGTAGATTCGCTCTTTGTTGTATCAGAAGTAGATAATGTGAGTTGTAATGGGCTGAACAACGGTCGTATTACCGCCCTTCCGGAAGGAGGTACCTATCCCTACTTTTATGAATGGAGTACAGGTGATACGGATTCAGTTTACAGCGCTTTAGGGCCTGGTGCATACTTCCTTAAGCTCATGGATGCCAATGGGTGCATGGATACGCTTTCTGCACTTGTTGAAGAACCTCCGGCTCTATCTCTTAATGCAGAGAGCATTGCTCCTGCCTGTTTAGATGGTGAAGATGGAAGTGCAGCCGTAATAACTTTTGGAGGAATATCCCCCTATTCCTACGAGTGGAGTGATGGACAACAGGACTCCTTAGCTACTGATCTCCAGGCGACTCAGTATTCCGTTACGGTTTCGGATGCAAATGCTTGTACTGAAGTTTTGATAGTTGATGTTCCTCCGGCTGTTCCCATTGAGGTGATGACTTCTTCTACTCCGGTTTCTTGCCATAATGGTTCAGATGGTGTCGCCACAGCTATAGGTATGGGGGGGCAGCCTCCATTTCAATATCAATGGAGTTCAGGTGCTTCTGATTCCATTTCGCTTTCACTAAGTGCCGGAAGCTATGAATTAACCGTCATAGATGCGAATCATTGCAGGGATTCTGTGGAGGTATTCATTACAGAGCCAGACTCTTTTTTTATGAATTTTTCAGTAACAGAACCCTCTTGTTTCGGATTTTCCGACGGAAGTTCGGTTGCATTGCCGTTTGGTGCTACTCCTCCCTTTGATTTTGAATGGAGTAACCAATTGACCGGGCCGGCTAATATTAATTTGAATACTGGCTTATACGCCATATCGGTGAGCGATGCGAATAACTGTATGTATACAGATTCTATTTGGATAGGCGAGCCTGAAAAAATTGAAATCGAGGTGATGGAAGAGGATTCCCCTTGTTTTGGCTTGCCTGGAGGTGAAGCTACGCCCCTTGTAAATGGTGAATTTCCTCCTTTTAATTTTATGTGGAGCAATGGTACATTCGATTCTGTCGCTGAGAACCTGGCTGCAGGTGATTATTCTCTTACCGTAGTTGATGCCAACAATTGCATCGATTCTGTAACCTTTTCAATATCCGAATTCCCTCCTATTGAAGTAGCTTTTGAGGTGGAAAAACCTCTGTGCTTCGAGGACTCCAATGGTATGATTACTGCTACAGCTACAGGGGGTAATATCCCTTATGCCTATAAGTGGGAAACCGGTGAAATAGGCCCTAAAGCAAAGGAGCTAAGCGCCGGAACTTATGTACTTTGGATTACAGACGGAAATAGCTGCAAGGATACGTTTTCTGTAGAAGTAGAAGAAGCCGACTCTTTATTAATCCAAATATTTCAACAGGACGTCTCTTGCTACACTTTTCAGGACGGCTTCGCTGTAGCGGAAGTAAATTATCTCCTGCCACCTTATTCCTTCAATTGGAGTAATGGCGAACAGGATTCAATTGCTAATGATTTATCAAATGGGCTTTATACCGTTACTGTGACCAATGGTAACAATTGCGAAAATGTGACTTCAGTGTTTATTAATCAGCCCGCTCCATTACAGGCAGGATTATCAAAGCGTAACATCAGTTGTTTTGACTCCGAAGATGGCCATGTCATTGCTACGCCAATTGGAGGAACAGCTCCCTACTTTTATGAATGGGCAGGAACTACGGTCATCGATTCCATTCTTAGCGGCCTTGCGGTGGGAATGTATTTCGTTACCGTTGAGGATGTGAATGGCTGTATAAAAAATGACAGCATTACTTTATTGCAACCAGCTCCTTTGAGTTTTGACACCGTTATTTTTCACGCAAGCAGCTCGATTGCCGAGGATGGCTCGGTTGTTCTCGATAATGTAGAGGGCGGAACGCTACCTTATAATTACAGCTGGAGTACCGGTGATACAACTACAAGCCTGAATATGGTTGCTCCGGGAAGTTACGTTCTAACTATTACCGACGCAAATGATTGCATTTATGAATTCAGTTTTGAAGTCGATGTAGCTTCAAACTTAGCTGCACCGACTGTAGCAAAAAGGGATTACAGGGTATTTCCAAATCCAATAGAAGCAGGAGGAACATTGTTTATAAAGTCTGAAACGATCAATGGGAAACCACCAAAAGTATATTTCTTTGATCTTTTGGGTAGAGAGCATCGCTTATCCGGGAAATTAATATCAGACAAACTTCAAATCGAGCTCCCTCAGGAATTTAAAAGTGGGGTTTATTTCGTGGGGATAGAATTTGATGATTTCAAAATGACGGCTAAAGTTATTGTCCTGGATCCGTTTTAGCTTCTAGTGGAAAACCATCCTCCAAAGTTGCCAGAATCATCGTCTTCCCGCTTTCTTTCCTGGCGCGTTTTTTCAAATGTATCCCGGTCCAGAAAGTAATTTTTCGGAGAATCATCCTCCCTTAAGTAACTATATGGATCATATTTTTCATCCTGCTCCAGATCTTCTTTAAAAAGATAAGAAACCAGAATGCCTACCAAAGCGCCTAAAAGGTGGCTTTCCCAGGAAATGCCTTCATCCGTAGGGAGTACGCCCAGAAACATGCCCTTAAAAAAGAATACTACAATAAGGGCCAGTACAATCGATTTTATATTGCGCCGAAAAATGCCATTCCAAAATACAAAGGCTACAAGTCCATACACTACGCCACTAGCTCCAATATGAAATACGGAACGGCCAAATAACCACACGGCTAATCCTGTCAATAAATAAATGAGTAAAAAGCTTTTCATGGCGACGCGCTTGTAGAAGTATAAGATAATCGCACTCAGAACAAATAACGGAAAGCTATTGGAAATCAGGTGGGGAAAGTCCCCATGAATTAGAGGAGAAAAAAATATACCTCGTAGCCCCCAATCACGCCTTGGGTATAAACCATATTGAGCAAAGTCTGCTCCGAATACTACCTGAAAAAGGTGCACTCCCCAAAGTACTACCAAAAATAGAAATGGAATGCGAATACTGCTAAGAAGCCTGTTTGGGCTTTCGTTAAGGTCGTTCATAAACGTTAAATGGTTTTAGTTCTTTGACAAATTGTGTGGAACTTCAAAATGATAACCCTTGAATGCCCTTGTGGCTGAAAGGCTTATCATTTTGAAGTTCCATTTTTCACAATTTGTCAAAGAACGATGGTTTTTAAGTTAATTTGAGAGTGTGCCCTCATTTTGAAACACTACTGGTCTTACCTTTAACAATTGCTTGATGCTCTGCCTCAAAAAAGCAGATTGAAATATTTGCCCCGTCGAAAACCGCGTAAGAATTCAGGTATAACCATTCACCAAGATTTATATAACGGCTGGAACCGTTTTTTAGCGTGTAATCTATAGCTAAGTGCCTATGACCAAAGATAAAAAAATCGATATGCTGCTTATCGAGGTATTCGTTAGAATAGGTGAGGAGCCATTCGCTCTCTTCTCCTAAAAAGGGAGGCGTCGTATTTCCCTGAGCGGCCCGGCTGGTACCCGAAAAGAATTCTGCTAATCGGATGCCTATATTTGGATGTATCCAGCCAAAAAGCCATTGACAGGTTGGATTGGCAAAAACTTTCTTAATGAATTTATAACCATAATCTCCGGGGCCAAGGCCGTCTCCATGGCCGATATAAAACTTCTTTCCGGCATACTCCCGTATGATGGGTTCGCGATACGTTGGAATGCCCAGCTCCTCTTCGAAATACCGGAACACCCACATGTCGTGATTTCCGGTGAAGAAATAAACCTCAATGCCCTGATCACGGATTTCAGCTAACTTCCCCAATAAACGCACATACCCTTTAGGGACAACCGTTCGATACTCAAACCAAAAGTCGAAAACATCCCCTACCAGATAAATGGCCCCGGCATCTCCTTTTATGGATTCTAGCCAACGAATGAGCTGCTTTTCCCGCTCAGCACTACTACATTTTCCTCCCACTCCCAAATGAAAATCGGAGGCGAAGTAAATTTTTTTCATTTGCCAAAGAACGAGATTTCCTTAAACTTTTTCCATCACGGTTCCACAGTTATCACAAGTGCGAAGCTCTTCGGAGTCCATGAAGTGATTCATAACAACAGGTAACTGAGCGACAATATCGCTCATCTCAAAAGTATCTTCGTGAAGTTTGTGATTACAGTTTTCGCAAAACCACATCAATTTATCCGTCTCTCCTGGTTTGCGGTAGCGTTCAATAACCAATCCAATAGTGTTGGCAGGGCGCTGAGGAGAATGAGGGATACGAGGAGGTAATAAGAACATTTCCCCTTCTTTTATTTGAATATCTTCTGGTAGACCTTCCTCATTGATGGTCTTAAGTGTAATATCGCCTTCGAGCTGATAAAATAGCTCCTCACCATCCTCGAAATGATAATCTTTTCTTCCGTTCGGGCCTCCCACAACCATTACGATGTAATCATCGTTTCCTTTGTAGACCTGTTGGTTTCCAACCGGTGGTTTTAGTAAGTGACGGTGCTCGTCAATCCATTGATTAAGGTTAAAAGGTTTTCCTATTGCCATGATCTATTGGTTTAAATTTTTGTGCAAAATAGCATCATCTGTTTACGTTGTTTAATTCCGTGAACTACTTATGCACATAAATATATTTAAATATCTATTTTTACCCAAAAAATGAGGCAAAGTCTTATGGAAATGAGCACGAATCATAAAATGGATCGTCAATTGCAAGCTTGCGGCTAACAAGCCGCAAGCTTGCAATTGACGATCCGTTTTATGATTCGTGCTCATGAGGGGATTTCGCCTGATAAATAAATTTTAAAGATGGAATTAAGTTTAAAAGGAAAGAATGCACTAGTTGGAGGAAGCAGCAAAGGTATCGGAAAGGCGGCTGCGTTCGAACTGGCAAAGCTGGGCGCTAACGTAACGTTGGTCTCGCGTAGTGGTAATCTCATGGCAGATATTATTCATGAAATGGCTGCAAATGATGGCCAGCATCACGATTTTCTGGTGGCGGATTTCAGCAATAGCACTGACCTAAGAAAGAAAGTGCGTGGCTTAGTAACTCGCAAACCTTTTCATATTTTAATCAATAATACCGGTGGGCCTCCGGGCGGGCCTATTTTAGATGCTTCTATAGATGATTTTACACAAGCTTTTCACAATCACTTGATTTGTAATCATCTGCTTACTTCTTTGGTTGTGAAAGGAATGAAAATGGAAGGTTACGGAAGGGTTATTAACGTAATATCTACTTCCGTTAAAGCCCCTCTTCCCGGCCTGGGAGTTTCTAATACTACCCGGGGAGCCGTAGCCAGCTGGGCAAAAACATTGGCCAATGAGTTGGGGCCTTACGGTATTACTGTGAATAACGTTTTGCCGGGGGCAACGGAAACTGGCCGCTTGAAAAAGCTTTTGGGCGCCAAAGCTGAAAAGGAGAACTCTACTTATGATGCTGTTGCTAAGGCTATGAAAAAGACGATCCCTCTGCAACGCTTCGCTAGCCCCGAGGAAGTTGCTTCAGCCATTGCCTTTTTGGCATCGCCAGCGGCATCGTATATCACCGGGATTAACCTTCCTGTTGATGGCGGAAGAACAAAGAGTTTGTAATTTAAGGGAACTTGTCAGCAGTTCTCGTTTTGGAAAAGAGGCGGTCTCATAAGTCGGTTCGTTGCGCTTAGCAGGAAATTTTCTTTTTTGGGAGGCGTTCTTTTTTTAAAATTTTTAGTAAAAATTTTAAAAAAAGAACGCCTCCCAATAGAAAATGCCCCTTCCGAGCCAAACGTATTAATTATTCGATAACCTCATTTTCATAGCGATCTTCATAATCAAAAATCTTCAATATGCTTAAGCTAGAACATATTGGCATTGCCGTAAAAAATCTGGAGGAAAGCAATGCTTTGTTTGCCAAAATTCTGGGGCAACCTCATTACAAAACTGAGGAAGTCAGCTCAGAGCACGTAACGACTTCCTTTTTTAAAGCTGGTGATACCAAGATTGAGTTGCTGGAGGCAACTTCTGAGGATAGCGCTATCGCTAAATACATAGAGAAGCGCGGGGAAGGTATTCATCATTTGGCCTTTGAAGTGGAAGATATTCACAAAGAGATGAAAAGAATGGAAGCAGAAGGCTTCACCCTGTTGAATAAAGAGCCTAAGAAAGGGGCAGACAATAAACTAGTTTGCTTTTTGCATCCAAAAGGCACCAATAGAGTATTGGTAGAGCTTTGCCAGACTATCAGGGAGGAGATCAATAGCTAAATGGAATATTTCCCTTATATTATTGCCATTCTCGCTAGTGCTTTTGCTGGAGCTTTGAATACTTTAGCTGGTTTTGGGTCGGCTATTACGCTTACTGTGCTTACAGAGTTATTGATGTTGCCAGGCAATGTGGCCAATGGCACGAACCGTATAGGAGTATTTTTTCAAACTTCCATGGGAGCACTGGCCTTTCACCGGAACGGGAAGTTGGATATTTCCCGTGGTTGGCTTTATCTGATTCCCACAATTGTAGGAGCTATTGTCGGCGTACTTGTAGCAGTTTGGGTAAGCAATGAGCAGTTCAGGATTGTCTTTCGTTTTTTTATGGTTGTGATGCTTTTTGTGATCCTGTTTAAACCAAGTCGTTGGTTGAGGGCTTCTGATCAAAATTTTCGACTATCTCCCTGGTTAGCTATTCCCGTATTTTTTATCATAGGATTTTATGGCGGCTTTATACAAATGGGAATGGGGATTTTTTTCCTCGCAGTGATGGTTTTACTTGCACGCTACGATATCATTGAAAGCAATGCGCTCAAGTTGTTTGTTGTAGGCGTTTATACTGTTCTGGCGATCGCAATATTTCAATGGAAAGGCTTAATTGACTGGCCAATAGGTTTGATAATGGCTATCGGGCAAGGGCTGGGAGGTTGGTTAATGGCGAGATATGCCGCAAAGAATCCCGGGATGGATGTGTGGGCCTACCGCTTATTGGTGGTGGTGGTTATTGTTGCCTTGGTGATGCTGTTTGATATACCCGGGATGTTGTTTTAGTATGAATCTTGCAAATGTTTCCATAGAAGCTTTATTTTAAACCAGTCTTTTTTCATTCCTGATTATATGAATTTTAAGTTTTTGCAGTTTGAGACAAGCAAAATTTAAGTATTATGCTTGAATGTATAAATTTTTGATTATTAGTCACTTGTGCAAATGGTGTTTTTTGTGCTGGATATTTCTAACCTATGATTACCGCTTCCCTCATTAGTGTATAGTTTGCTTAGAAACTATTTATAATTACCTTTATGCCTCGAAATTTATTTGTTAATAAATAAATCTGCATGATGGAAGCTAAACGTTTAGATTTCTTAAAGACCTTTTGTTTTTTAGCCTTTATTTTTTTGTCTTTATCAGCATTTGCTCAAGAAAAGACAGTCTCCGGGATCGTTTTTGATGAAACGGGAGAAGCTGTTATTGGGGCAAATGTCTATGTAAAGGGTACTGCTAAAGGCACCGCAACCGATTTAGATGGAAAGTTTGACTTGAAAGTATCTGCGGAAGATGAGATACTAGTTGTATCTTATATTGGTTATCAGCCTCAGGAATTTTCAATAGAAAACATTAATACCCCTTTACGGGTAAACCTTTCAAGTAGCATTGACCTGGATGAAGTAGTCGTCACTGCTCTTGGGGTAGAAAGGGATGAAAAGGCATTAGGGTATGCTGTTCAGCGACTGGGAGCCGATCAGATTGCTGCTGTAAAGCCAACTAATGTTACTAATGCCTTGGCGGGAAAAGTATCTGGTGTATATATCACTGGTGGAGCTGCGGGGCCAACCGCTTCTGCGAATATTAATATCCGTGGAGCAGCTTCTTTACTTGGTAATAACCAGCCGCTTTTTGTTGTTAATGGTATGCCCATTACAAACGAACTTTTCAGCTTTGATGATGGCTTGAATGGTTCTTCTACGATTGACTTCGGAAACGCAGCCCAGATTGTTAACCCGGATGACATCGCCTCTATCAATATCCTGAAAGGTCCGGCAGCCTCGGCATTATACGGATCTAGAGCAGCAGATGGTGTGATCCTGGTAGAAACTAAAACGGGTGAGAACTCTGAAGGGTTTGGCGTAGAAATCAACTCTACGATCACTGTTGAAGATATTTTAAGACTGCCGGATTATCAGAATGAGTTTGGATTTGGTGGTGATGGAAAATACAGCTACCTGGACGGTACCAATTACATTGGCGACAAGGAGTACTATGAAGCTTATGGTGAAAACTGGGGACCACGTATGAATGGACAGTTGATTAAGCAGTTCAATTCTAATGGAGAGCCTGTTCCTTTTACTCCGGCAGAAGACAATATTCGGAACTTTTTCCGCACCGGGGTGACTTCTTTTAACAACATTGCAATAACCAATAATACAGAGAATAGTGACTTTCGCTTATCGTATACGAATATGGCCAACAGAGGGATCATTCCCAATACCAACCTGAATAGAAATACTTTTTATTCGAGTATTGGGCGTGAGCTTTTCAATGATCGCCTGGATATCCGCTTCAATGGGATGTTTGTTCGTTCTGGCTCTGATAATATTCCTAATGCAGGATATGATGAATCGTCCTCGATTATGTACGGTTGGTTGTGGTATCCTCGTCAGGTAGAAATCGATGACCTTAAAGATTACTGGGTACCAGGTCAGGAAGGTGTGCAACAGCGATATGTGGAAAACCTTTGGGTTAACAACCCGTGGTTCATTGCAAACGAAAATACCAACTCTTTCCAGAGCAATCGACTCATTGGTAACCTTAAACTTGAATATGATATTACCAAAAATATTTTTGCTCGTTTCCGTTATGGTGCGGATGTTGTTAACGAAGGCCGCCAGTTTCGCCGTGCTCCTTCAACCAAAGCAGTCCTTCAGGGAAGCTACCGTGAAGATGAAATCGCTTTCTCGGAAACAAACACAGAATTGTTAATCGGATATACTTCTGACCGCGATCAAATTTTAACCTTTGATGTGAACATTGGGGGGAACTTAATGCGCCAAAATGCGAACTTTCTTATTGCTAACAACCCTGAGTTGAAATTATTCGGTACTTCTGAAAGCGTTTACACGCTTACTAATTCACGTTCTGGCGTTCAAGTCGAATCACAAAAAACACAAACCGGTATTAATAGCCTTTTCGGAACCATATCGCTCGGATATAAAGATTTTCTTTATATAGACGGAACCTATCGCCATGACTGGAACAGTACCTTGGTAAACCCAATCGTAGGTCTTGAGAATTCAGATTATGACTTTGGCTATCCTTCTGTTTCTATGAGTTTGATCCTTTCCAGGCTTTTGGATATTCCTTTGACTTCACCAATTTCCTTCCTGAAGGTAAAAGGTGCTTATGCAGAAGTGGGGAATGGAGCCCCTCCATATGCTTTCGGGAATACCTTCTCTCCACAGCCTTCTTTTGGTTCCAATACCGTATTTTCTACAGGAAGAACAATTGCAGATCCAAATCTGACGAATGAACGCACAGAAGCCTTTGAAGTAGGAGTTGATCTACGTATGTTTAATAATCGCTTTCGCCTGGATGCAACCTACTACGATATGTTGAGTCTTGATCAAGTCATCTTCTTACCTGTTGCGCGCACTAGTGGATATGATTTTAACCTGACAAATGGTGGTGAAATCCGAAATCGTGGGGTAGAAGTGCTTCTAAGCGGTGTGCCTATTCAGAAAAGGAACTTTTCATGGGAGGTTACACTTAATCTGGGCCATAACCGCGCTGTTGTAGAAACCCTGCCTGAGCTTGTAGAAGGTGGGCGTTATTCAATTATTGCGGATATTTTCCCTGGTGATGAAGGGGGCGCTGACCTTGAGTATGTTGCAGAAGAAGGTGAATTATTAGGGCAATTGTACGGATTAGGTTTTGAAAGAGGCCCCGACGGAAGAGTAATTCACGTTGACGGCCTTCCTTTGCATACTACTGAGAAAGTTTCTGCCGGTTCTTTCCAGCCTGATGTCCGCCTGGGTTTATTAAATGCCTTTAGCATAGGGAACTTCAATTTCTCTTTCTTGATTGATGGCCAGATCGGAGGTAAAATCTACTCTCGTTCTCACGCATTGTATAACACAGGGGGAACAATCACGAACAATGATGATCCTCATCTTGAGTTGTCAACATTGGATGGCCGTACTATCTATTCTGTATCTTATGACGGCAACGGCGACCCCGTTTATACCCTTGAACAAGAAGGTGGGGTAGTTGGTCCAGGTTGGAATTGGGAAGATGAAAATAGCGATAATATCATTCAGAACTCTGAGCTGTCTGAAAATGATGTGGTTGTACCAGCAGGTGGCGCCGGATATACCGGATATTTCTATAATTACTATGGAAATGGTTTCAACCGGGATAACATCGAAGCGGCAACTTATGATGCTACGTATTTCAAATTGCGTGAAGTGAGCATTGGCTATAGTTTCCCATCGGAAAAACTGGAAGGATTAGGTATCCACTCGCTGCGTTTGTCATTAATTGGAAGAAATTTATTGTTGTTCACGGATGTTCCATCTATCGATCCGGAGACATTTTCAATTCGTAATGGCATCTTTGTTAACGGTTTTGAGAGCCAGCAGTTGCCTTCTACCAGAAGCTTTGGTTTTTCTTTAAAAGTGGGCATCTAAGAACCTGTAAGGAAATAATTTTCTAAACCTCAGATTCAGTTAATTCAAAAATAAAATTATGTCTTTTAATATAAAACTTTCATATTTATTTGCATTGCTACTTGTAGTAGTGATGACTTCCTGTGAAGAGTTCGAGGATTTCAATGAAAACCCGAACGAACCTACTGAAGTTACTCCGGATGTTCTGATGACTTCTGCTCTCCGAAGCAGTATGGACGCAATGGTAACGGAATCATTTCTCTTGTCAAACAACATTGCTCAATTAACTGCCAAAACCCTTCGCCTTGAGGTGGGGTCTTACAACTGGAACGCTTTTCCTACCGTTTGGGAAGCCCTTTATGGTAGTCTGACAGATGTACATGCAGTAGAAAATCAAGCCATTGCAGAAGGAAATGAACAGCTACAAGGTGCAGCAGTAGTGTTAAAAGCCTGGATCTATTCAACGCTAACCAATGCTTATGGTAATGTTCCTTACAGCGAAGCTATTGATGGTGCTGGCTTGAACTTCACGCCTGTATACGACGAGCAATCGGCAATTTATACAGACTTGCTCCTTGAGCTGGAACGGGCTAATGGCCTACTTGGTGGCGAAGGCAGCATCTCTGGAGATATTCTTCTTGGCGGCGACGCTGAAAAATGGCAAAAGCTTTGCAATAGTCTGCGCCTACGATTGATTATGACTGCCAGCAACCAATTGGCTAATGCTGCTAGTCAGTTTTCTAATGCATTGAATAGCAACATCATGACCAGCAATGCCGATAATGCTACACTTACCTATTTAGGCGGCTTCCCGAATCAATACCCGTTGGTTCCTCTAAAGACTGGAGACTTTGACGCTGTTGCCATTAGCTCAAGCATTGTAAATAATTTCAACAATTACAATGATCCGCGTTTATTGAGATATGCAAGGCCTGATAACGATGATTTTAATGACCCAACATCTGTTGTAGGTGCCGATAATGGCCTTAACACAGAGGATTGTTCGAAAATTGGATCACGCCTCGGTGTGCAATATTGGAATGATCCGGCAACTACACAGGCTGATGATCTTAATCTGCCTATGGCGGAAGGGATTATTATGACTTATGCCGAGGTCGAATTCCTGATTGCCGAAGCTGCTGCTAAAGGATGGATTACTGAAGATGTAGAGGCTCACTATAAAAATGGTATCCAGGCTGCGATGGATTACTACCAAGTTGATTATGCTCCGTTTGGTTGGGCAGACTTCGAGGATTTCTATAGCAATTCAGGCGTTGCATATGATGCCGTTACCGATATCTGGGAACAAAAATGGGTCAATTCGTTTTTCCACGGTTTTGAGCCTTATTTTGAACTTAGACGTTGGTACTTTGAAAGTGGTATGAGCTGGGATGGCATTCCTTTTCTGGATCCGCCATGCAGCAATGTTACCAATGATCAATTGCCGCTGCGTTTTCTTTATCCAACGCAGGAACAAAGCCTGAATACTGCCAATTACAATGCAGCCGTAGAAGCATTGGGAGGTAGTAACGATCAAAATGCCACCATGTGGTTGGTTGAATAATAGCTTTGTTCTGTAGCTGCTGGTGGAGCATAATTTGGTAATTTAAACACATCAGCAGCTACCAAATAAGTCTAGTATCGGGCATTTTAAGCCCATTGAGTCAGGCGCATTTTATTTTGTCGCTGTTCTTGCAAAGGAGTTTTCTTTGAAAAGAACAGCGACAAAATAAAATGCACCCCTGAAAATCAGGGATGACTCATATGATTTTTTCCATTAGCAAGGAGTTCCCTTTTTCGATCACTTTTCACGTTTATTAATTGAACATCAATGGAAAAGCCTTCCAATAAGTATTTCGATATTCATGGGCCCGTATTTTATCCTGCGGCGTTTATCATATTAACCACCATTGCTCTTTCCTTTTTCTTTAGCGAGACGATTATAACGGTTTTTACGACCTTTCAAAGGGAAGCGTCGAATAATGCAGGTTGGTTTTTTATTTTTTGTACCAATGCCTTTGTTATCGCTGCCTTATATTTTGCTTTTAGCCCTTTTGGAAAAATACGCCTTGGCGGGAAAGACGCTACCTCGGACTTTTCCACGTTTTCGTGGTTTTCCATGCTCTTCTCCGCTGGTATCGGGATTGGCTTGCTATTCTATGGAGTAGCAGAGCCTATTTATCACTATAGCAACCCGCCCTTGCCTGTAGACAACGACATTGAAAAAGCTCAACAGGCCATGCTTTACACTTTTTTGCATTGGGGGTTTCATGGTTGGGGGCCGTATGTGATCATTGGTTTGGCATTGGCTTTTTTCACTTTTAATAAAGGGCTGCCACTTACCGTCCGTTCTCTTTTTTATCCACTTATCAAAGACAGGATTTATGGCCCGATAGGGAATGCGATTGACGTACTGGCGGTAGTTGCTACTCTTTTTGGCTTAGCTACTACACTCGGGATTGGTGTGCAACAAGTGGCTGCAGGTTTAGATTTCCTTTTTGGCATTCCCAATACCCGAACCACACACGTCATTTTAATTACTTGCATAACATTGGCAGCAACAACTTCTGTAGTGCTGGGGTTGAAAAAAGGGGTGCGTTTTTTGAGTGTGGTCAATATGCGGCTCGCGCTTATTTTTTTAGTTGCAATGCTTTTTCTAGGCCCTACCGTATTTATTCTAGATGGGTTTATTCAGAACATTGGACAATATTTCAATAATATTTTAAGAGTAGGAACCTGGGCGGAAACATATACCGAAGGAGCTTGGCAAAACAATTGGACGATCTTCTATTGGGCTTGGTGGATCAGTTGGTCTCCTTTTGTAGGAATATTCATTGCAAGAGTGTCAAAAGGGCGAACCGTGAGAGAATTCATTTTGGGCGTATTGATGGTGCCTTCTATGCTCATATTCTTGTGGATGTCAGTATTCGGAGGAACAGCTATTTATTTGGAAATGAATGGCAATACGACCATTTCTGAGGCGGTAAATGCTGATTTATCGACTTCTCTATTTGTTTTACTAGAGCAATTCCCGATGTCTTCTTTAACTTCGTTCATAGGGATTGTACTGGTTACCATTTTTTTTGTTACCTCCTCGGACTCCGGGTCCTTGGTCGTCGATAGTATTACATCAGGCGGAAAACTGGATGCCCCTGTAGGGCAGCGCATTTTTTGGGCTTTACTAGAAGGTGCTGTTGCTGCAGCTTTATTGTTTGCCGGAGGTCTGAAAGCATTGCAGTCTGCGGTTATTTCAGCGGGCTTGCCTTTTGCGATATTGCTTTTAATTGTAATTTATACCCTCTTTCTGGCCTTTAGAAAAGAAATGAATGAGATGCAGTTAAAAACAAAGAAACGAGAGCGGGAAGCTTATGCCAATTATGTTAAAAGTCTAATCCTTGAGGAAGAAAAAGAAAGCAAAAATGAATAATTACAACGTACTTGTCTGTCTGGATTTATCAGCGACGGATAAAACCCTTATCGACTACTGCTTGTCCTTTCATGAAAAAACAGGCTCTTTTTCAAAAATGACGCTTGTACATAACATTCGCTATGACTTCCTGGCAGAGTATTCTCCCATTGATAAAGAAGGGGTGAAAGTGCTTAAAATAAATGTTTATCGCAAGTTGGAAGAGCAATACCGCAAAACAATAGAAAAGGCAAATATTGACCTAAGCATCCTCATTAACGATAGTAACAATACCGCCCAAAGCATCTTAAAGGCTCGCGACGAACAGGCGGCGAATCTGATCATCCTGGGAAAAAAGGAAGAATCAAAGGGTTCTGGAATCATTCCTCAGGAGATATTAGCTACAGATAGAAAAAAGTCCAATGTGCTTTTAATACCGGAAGGATCTGAGTTTCAAGTTGAACAAATACTGGGGGCCATTGACCTTTCAGCCTCTTCTTTTCAGGTGCTCGGCACAACCCACCGCCTTGCTCAATCCCTGACAGCTATTCCTTCTTATTTGTATGTATATCAAATGCCCATTAATTACTTTCCTTATATCGATGTCTCAGATCAAACCATCCAAAAAAACCTGAAGGAAAAAGCCGAAAGAAAGTTCCGGAAATTTGTAGAGTCACTGGATATGGAAGGGGTTTCTAATTCACAGTTGCATTTAATGAAAGGAACTCACATCCCCAATGCAATCATGGAATACGTTCGATCAAAATATATTGACCTTCTTGTAATTGGCCGGATTAGTAAGAACAACCTGCTTGGAAGTCGTGTAGGAGGAGTTACCAGGCGGTTTTTACAAGCGCATCTTGATATACCCGTTTGGATTGTTTAGGATAATAGACTTTTTGGTTTATGCCCTACGGGTTATCAGCTACGGCGGTTTTGCCATATGTTTATCGAGGGAGGATTCCTAAAAGGAACCCTCCTGATTCTAAATATCTCTGCCTTCCGAATCAACTTGCTGATGCAATTCTTTCAATAAATGGGCCGACATTTTAGCAAAGTCCTTTTCAGTAACTATGCCCAAAAATTGCTTGTCTTTGACTACAGGCAAGCAACCAATGCCCTTGTCGAGCATCAATTGGATAGCATCCAAAGTGGGCATTTCCGGTGGAACAGTTAGCACTTCTGTACGCATAATCTCTTTAACTGCCATCGGGGTATAGTGTTCCTTAGGCCTGGTAGCAAAGTAGTGAATTAATGCATTGGAGGAAACAAGCCCAACCAATTCGCCTTGGTCATTTTCAACCGGAACATGCCGGATATTACGCCAATCCATTATGTTGGCGACGTATTCAACAATATCATCCTCCGTTGCTGTAAACAGTTCGGTCGTCATAATCTGTTCGATTGACCAGAAGCGGTTGGCCCAATGCCCTGCTTCATCCCTATCCGGCAATTTCCATTCATGCACAGGTTTCCCTTGTATTTGACGAAGGTGCATTCCGGCAGTTGTTGCCACCATGGCTTCATCTTTTGAAGCCTCCTTCGCAATGGAATTGAACGCATCAATTTGCCATTGCGAGCCGGTTTTTCCTGTTCTAACCCTTTCTTCAATGATGCCTAAATAATGAAGGCGATCTGTTTCATCGACTCCTGCTTTTTGAAGCCCCTCGTGGGCAATCGGAATCAATTCCTTGAGGAGTAACTCAGTGGAGGAGATTCTGGGTAGAGCTCCCGGCCAGACGAAAGAGGAGCCAAGCCCTTGTTTGGCAGCCTGGAAGAAATTATCCTTCGCAGCATCAAAGTCCATTTTTTCGGCAATGTTGCTGTATTCTTCGGGCATTCCGTGCATCATTCCAAGCCAGAATGCAGCATTCGCTACTTCATCCACGATAGAAGGGCCGGCAGGCATAACCCTGCTCTCTATTCTTAGGTGGGGAACATTATTAACAACGCCATAGCAAGGGCGATTCCAACGCCAGATGGTTCCATTGTGAATATTTAGGGCGTGTAGTTTGGGAATAATCCCTTGTTCTAATAATTTCATTGATTCCTCCTGCTCCTTATAACTCAGCATGATCTTGTACTGAGAAATGTTTTCCTTGTGTAATTCAAGCACGGAGTCTTTGAGCCATTGGTTACCAAAGGCTACTCTGGGCATTTTTCCGCGGGAAAGCTGAGAGGAATTGCGAATGTCAATGGATTGTTCAAATAAGGCAATCCGTGTTTCGCGCCAAAGGCGTTTTCCTAGTAATAAAGGCGAGTTAGTAGTCGCTGCCATAAGAGGCCCTGTAATAGCCTGACACCAGTTGTAAGCAGCCACAAATTCCGATGGATGCAATTGGTAGTGAACCTGATAACTGGTATTACAACCTTCAAACATGGCATGCGTATCCTTTGTGATCAACTGATCAGTGCCTTCAATACGGAACTCGAAAATGCCTTCTCTTCTTTCTGCAAGATAGTTCAACAGGTATTCGTAACGCTTTAGCGGCGTAAGGTTTTTAGGGTCAACATCTCCTCTTCTTATTGTGGGGAGAATGCCGACCAGCACTACGTGAGCTCCCAATTTGGCGGCTTCCATTTCGGCCTTTCCTAAGAACCGCTGGAGGTCTTGATGCAAAGTTGTAAAACATTTACCGGTAAAGGGAATGGGATCCAAGTTGATCTCCATATTAAAGCGAGCCAGTTCGGTGGTGAAATGTTCATCGTTCACAGCGGGAAGAAGGTCTTCAATAACGGGAGCAGGCTTCCAGTTATTTGTTGCGAGGCTTAATTCTTGTTCTACTCCAAGGTGGCGAGGTTCTCGGGCAAAAACATCCATTTCAAGCATTTTTTCAAATGCCTGCAGGTCATCGAGCATATTGCGCATGACTTGCTGTTTAACTGCCTGATCCTTAGCTAAGTTTACTTTTTCAGAACCCATTTATTCAGTTATTTATTCTGTAAAATAGCCTTTTTTAAAAATAATTCATAAAAAAGTTAACAAAAAACTAATATTGGATCGCCTTTTATTTTTAAATATCGATTGAGCTGTCTAAAAGTTAGAAAGGGAGTGCCCTCACGGGCACTCCCTTTCTAATTTTTAGACAATGCAATCTATTACTTAATCATCGCTTCCCATTTAACAAGCGTCTGTTCTAAATTGTCTTTATAATAATTGTAAAATCGGTCTTCCTTCTTAGCAGCCCCAATTTCAAGAGCTTTTTTACCCGTTTCTACGGCTTCTTTATAGTTTTTATCAGCAGCGTGAATTTTAGCTTTAACCCAGTGATTATAAGAAGATTCCTCCATTTCGATTGACTTTTCAATCATCTTCATAGCTTGTTTAGAGCGTTTATCATCTAAGTCGATCAATACATCTGCCGCACTCGCATAAATACCGCCTTTCTTTTCAGCCGGAGCCGCCTCTACTGCTTCGGCAACTTTTTCCTTCATGGTAGTATATGCTGGTGTAGTTACATAAACGACCAACTTAAGTTTTTCCCAACTTAAAAGGATATAACCTCTGTCAAGGCCTTGATCTACAATGTTATATTCAAGGCGTTCTTTCTTGCCTTTCATTCTCGGGCTTACTTCAATTCTCGCCGCATCTTGTTTTTCATCATATTCATAAGCCCCCCATAGCTCAGTATCTTTATTGAAAATAGCGGTCCACTTCCCTTCTTCTTTTGGGATTACAAAGAAGGAGTATTTTCCGGCAGGAAGTTCCTTCTTTTCTCTGCCAATTTTCACATCTGTACTGAATTCAATTGTGGTCGCTTCATTTGCGCCAGCTCTCCATATCTTATCCCATGGTTCAAGAGCTCCCCATATTTCACGGCCCTTTACGGACGGAGAGGAGTAATTGATAGTGATTTCCGTATAACCAAGAGTATACGATGTGCTCGCTTTAGGACTTTTGCGGGGCAAGTCCAGGTCTTGTCCAATTAAATACGTAAAAGAAAGAGAAAGGAATACTAGAACACCAAGTAGTCTCATGCTTAATAGTTTCATTAGAAAATGTTTTTTTGTTTAATTTAATGCAGGGATAAAGGTAGGATACATTAAACAAACCTCAAAAAAATCAAAACTTTGAAGATAAAAATTAGAAGACAATTAACGTCTTTTTAACTTTTTTGTAGTAGCTTTAAGCTGTCAAGATAGTAGTTGGCTACTAGCCGAAAGCCTACTGTCACTAACCAACAAGTCTAATAAACAACATCGTCTTATGAAAGCCTTAAAATGGATTCTAATTATCTTAGGTGCCCTGATCTTAATCGGAGTCATCGGTTTCCCTTTTTTGAAGCAACAAACCAAAAAGCATAGCCCGGAACAAACGCTTACTTATACTAAAAACGGGAAAGATATTTCTCTTTTTTACAACCGACCCTCTAAAAAGGGGCGTGAAATTTTTGGCAAACTAGTCCCCTTTGGAGAAGTATGGCGTACCGGAGCCAACGAGCCAACTACTTTTACTACTAAAACCGACCTTGTAGTCGGTGGCCAAGCTTTGCCTGCCGGTGAATATACCCTGTGGACAGTGCCGGGGCCGAACGAGTGGGCCGTAATCTTCAATAGCAAGCAGTATTCCTGGGGAATTACCTTCGGCGGCAAGGCGAGCCGTGAGCCTGAGTTCGACGTACTAACGACCAAGATCCCTGTTCAAAAACTTCCTAATGTCGTTGAACAATTCACCATCGTTTTCGAAGATACCCCCGCCCTGCAAATGACCCTGAGCTGGGATCAGACTAAGGTGTCTGTACCCATTCAATAGTCAATATCTAGAGCTATAATAAAAGAAAGGGCTTGTCTTATAAGCTGGTTCGCTTGGCTTGGCAGGAAATTTTCTTTTTTGAGAGGCGTTCTTTTTTAAAATTTTTAGCTAAAAATTTTAAAAAAGAACGCCTCTCAAAAGAAAATACTCCTCCTGAGACAAGCCCTTTCTTTATTATTTAATTCGAAGCTCCCATTTGATTATCCTCATGGAGCTTATTGAACAATTCATTGAGTCGATACATCTCATCAAGTGTATCATCAATAAAAAACTGCAAGTCGGGCATTCGGCGAATGTGTTTGCGAATACGACGACATAAGGATTGATGCAAACGAGGATAGTTTTCCTCCATTTCAAGAATAACTTCCTGTTTGTTTTCAGTGTTATACACGCTGAGGTAAACTTTGGCGAGATTAAAGTCAGGAGTCATTTTTACATTGGTAACGGTTACCAATACTGAATTTCCAAATACATACCCTCCTTCAGCTTGCAGAACCAGTCCGAAATTGCGTCGGATAAGTTCAGCTACCTGTCTTTGCCTCTTCGATTCCATGGCACTTGAATTTTAAGTGTTTGTAAATATTTTCTCCTTCCCTTCACGAAGTTGTTGGTAAGGTAATTCATTCAGTACGTTTGACCAAATGAAATTATTTATTTATTTTTCTCACATGGGATAAACTTCAATACGGCAAAATTAGTTCGTGAGATAAAAAGAAATATTTCTTTGACATAAATTGTGAAAAAATGGAACTTCAAAATGATAAGCCTTTCAGCC
>CAZHZT010000033.1:0-50485 GCA_964537285.1 uncultured Saprospiraceae bacterium
GCAAAATAGCCCTTGCGGCCTCCCTCTCAAAGGAATTTCGCGCCGTAGGCGCGTTTATATTTCAAAGCAAGAATCGCTGTGGTATTTGGGCATGCATGAAGCTAATTTATAAAGTATTTAATTTACTACAATTTTTTCGAGTAGACTCGAAAAATTTCGTATTTTCATAATAAAAAACGATAAAGCTTTATTGTTTTTAGGTTTTCCGGCTTTAGCCGAAAGCTGAGAAAAGAAGTCATTAAAATAGGCTAGCTCTGCCCTTCTGTTGCGCTGACAATAATCATCTTAACTGGTAATTTTTGTCAATAGCAGGCCTACACGAATTAATTTACTTAGCATTCAAAATAAAATTTCACTCACAATTAAATTTTGTAACATGAGTTTCAACCTTAAACAATACGGAATCAATGTCGAAGAAATACTCCGGAATTCGGCCGTTCCGGTCCTTTATGAAATTGGCCTGCGCAATGAAAAAGGCACTGCTATTTCAAATACTGGTGCCCTAATGGTCTATTCTGGTGAAAAAACAGGTAGAAGCCCAAAAGACAAACGTATTGTCAGGCATCCTGACTCTGAAAACAACATCGATTGGGGTGCCATCAATATGGAACTGGATGATCGCACTTATCAAATTAATAGAGAACGGGCGATTGATTATCTAAATACCAGAGAACGTTTATTTGTAGTAGACGCTTTTGCCGGATGGGATGAAAAATACCGTATCAAAGTAAGGATCATCTGTAGTAGAGCATACCACGCTTTATTCATGCAGAATATGCTGATCATGCCTACAAAGGAAGAATTGGAAAATTTTGGAGAGCCTGATTATGTCGTATTCAACGGAGGGGGTTTCCCAGCCAACCGCTATACCTCGAAGATGACATCAAAGACCAGCATCGCGGTCAATTTGGAGCAGAAAGAGATCGTTATTCTTGGCACCCAATACGCAGGAGAAATGAAAAAAGGTATTTTCTCTGTGATGAATTACTTGATGCCGCTTCAGGATGTACTCCCGATGCACTGCTCTGCTAATGTAGGTGAAAAAGGAGATGTTTCTATTCTGTTTGGCCTTTCTGGTACTGGTAAAACGACCCTAAGTGCTGATCCTAAACGAAAATTGATTGGCGATGATGAACATTGCTGGACAGATGATGGGGTGTTCAACATTGAGGGAGGCTGTTATGCAAAAGCTATTGACCTCTCTCCTGAAAAAGAACCTGAGATCTATAATGCCATCCGTTATGGAACCGTTCTGGAGAATGTAATTTTCGATGAGGAAACGAGAACAGTGGACTATAGCGACACTTCGATCACTCAAAACACAAGAGTTTCCTACCCTATCCATTATATTGACAATACTCAGATTCCTTGTATTGCCGGAACACCCCAGAATGTAATATTCCTGACTTGTGATGCATTTGGTGTATTGCCTCCGGTTAGTCGCCTTAACCCTGAGCAAGCCAGCTATCACTTCATTTCTGGTTATACTGCAAAGGTTGCCGGAACCGAGATGGGCGTTTCTGAGCCACAAGCTACGTTCTCTGCTTGCTTTGGGGCAGCTTTCATGATGTGGCATCCTAACAAATATGCGGAATTGCTGGCAGAAAAAATTAAAAAGCACAATGTAAATGCTTGGTTGGTCAATACTGGCTGGACAGGTGGTGCTCACGGTGTAGGATCGAGAATCAAGTTGAGATATACGCGTGCGATCATAGACGCGATTAACAACAATGACTTTGATCAGGTGGAAACCACTATCGATCCAGCATTCGGATTCGAAATTCCGTTGAGCTGTCCAAATGTTCCTGCAGAAATTCTTATACCTAAAAATACCTGGGAGGATAAAGCAGGGTATGATCAGGTTAAAGAAAAGTTGGTAAAATTATTCCAGGACAATTTCAAGCAGTTTGAAGCCAGTGTAAATGCTGAAATTACCGCTGCCGGCCCAAAAATTGGTGACCTGGTGAAATAAATGCGAATGGTAAGTAGAAAGCAGTTTTCGATTTGAAAACCGAATTCATGCCATTTTTTGTGAAGTTGCATACGCCGCTTCGCGGCGATATTTTCTTTTGAGGGAGGCCGAAAGGGCTATTTTGCAAAGCAAAATAGCCCTTTCGGCCTCCCTCTCAAAGGAATTTCGCGCCGTAGGCGCGTTTATTTTTCCTCAAACATTTAACTTCAAGTCCCCCCTAAAACCGTCCAAACCTACCCGTTTAGACCTCTTTACACGTCCAATCCTACCCATTTGAGCGCAATAGGGCTTTCAAAGGCACATCTTTGAATAAACAAAAACAAACACACCATGAAAGCCGTATTTCAAATATTAATCATTTTAATACTATTGGGTTTTGTAGCCGTTTCCTCAAAAGCTCAAGATCTGACTCAGACCGTTAGGGGAACCATTCTCGATCAGGATTCCCGACAACCTATTATTGGGGCTCATATCTTTATCATTGATTCTGACCCCGTGCTGGGTACAGTTTCAGACATTGACGGGAATTTCAAACTGGAAAAGGTACCCATAGGACGTACGGACCTGGGCGTAAGCTTCATTGGATATGAGGAAAAATTAATCTCCAACCTCCTGATCACATCAGCCAAAGAAGTAGTACTTGAAATTGAAATCGTAGAGTCTGTACTCAAAATGGACGAAGTAGTCGTTACGTATGAACAGAAAAAAACAGAAACTGCCAATGAAATGGCGCTGGTAAGCGCCCGGGCGTTTACAGTAGAAGAAACCAGCCGATTTGCCGGTTCATTCAACGACCCGGCGCGGATGGTAGCCTCTTATGCCGGGGTGAGTGGGAATGCATCAGGTACGAATGAAATCATTGTAAGAGGGAACTCTCCCAAAGGAGTTTTATGGCGGCTTGAAGGCGTCGAAATTCCAAACCCGAACCACTTTGCTTCTGAAGGTTCAACAGGCGGCCCCATCAATGCTTTAAACAGTACCATGCTCGCCAATTCCGATTTTTACACTGGTGCCTTTCCGGCAGAATATGGCAATGCTTATTCCAGTGTATTTGACATACAATTGCGGAATGGAAATAACGACCAACGAGAATATACTTTCCAGGCAGGTATCCTGGGCATTGATTTTACTGCCGAGGGGCCATTTAGCAAGGATTATAATGGTTCCTATCTCGTTAACTACCGGTATTCAACCCTTGCACTACTAGATAATTTGAATGTAGTAGATTATGGAGGCGTACCAAAATACCAGGATATGTCCTTCAAGGTAAATCTCCCTACGGAAAAGATGGGACGATTCACTTTTTTTGGCCTCGCAGGAAACAGCAACATCCTTTCTGAACTAGAAGAGGATGATGAAACAAAATTAGTTGTTGAAAGACACGATGTACAATCAGAACTTGGGGTGATTGGCCTTAACCACACTTATCTCATCAATGATAAAACGTATTTTAAGAGTAGTTTCTCCATTTCTGAAAACGGCAGTGGTGTGGATGGAGAACGGCGGGGCTCCAACGATGCTTTTTTCCAATCACTTGATAGCAAACTTACCAAATATGTAGGTCGGCTATCTGGAGCCCTGCATCATAAATTCGACGCAAGGAACAAGTTGCAAGTTGGCGTCAATTACAATCAATATCATTATGACTTCACGCATCAGGAATTCAATTATGAAATCAATGCTTTACAAACTTATGTCAGCAGCAATGATCAAACCGACCTTTGGCAGGCTTACAGCAGTTGGAAGCACCGTTTTAATGAAAAACTGGAAGCAGTGGGTGGTCTTAATTTACAATACTTCACTTTCAACAATTCCCACTCCCTTGAACCTCGCTTTAGTTTAAGCTGGCAATTCCAACCCAAACACCGACTCTTCGGAGGTTTTGGTGTCCACAGCCGATTAGCCACAATTACCGAATACTTGGTTTACGATGAGGATGAATCCGGGCAACGAAACTACTTCAATGAAAATTTAGAACTTCCTAAAGCGCGGCATTATGTAATTGGCCACGACTTTCAGTTGAATACGAACATCCGCTTGAAAACGGAATTTTATTATCAAGATCTTTATGATGTGCCGGTTGGAGCCGAAGAAGGAAGTACCTTTTCCATCCTGAATGATGTGAACTTATTCACTCTCGAACAACTGACCAATGCGGGTAAAGGTCGTAACTTTGGTATGGAACTTACGCTTGAGCGCTTCCTGGACCGAGGCTACTATTACCTCATCACAGCATCCTTGTACGATTCCAAATATCAGGCAGCAGATGGCGTTTGGAGGGATACTCGATTTAATGGCCGATATGTGGCCAATGTGCTTGGTGGCAAAGAGTTTGCATTAAAGAGTAAGCCCGGCAAACAAAAAACACTAGGTATTCACACAAGAGTTTTAATGTACGGAGGTGCGTATTTCACCCCAATAGATCTTGAAGCTTCCCGTTTGGCAGGGGAGGAAATCCGGATGGATGACCAACCTTTTTCTCAGCAAGGAGGAGATGTGTTCCGCTTAGATTTAAACTTCTCTTATCAAATTAACCGGCCCAAAACAACTCAAACGCTTAAGCTAGAAATTCAGAACCTTAGCAGTCATGATGCGCTTGTTGAACAATATTACAACCATTACAGTGGTAAAATTGTAGAAATCCGGCAGTTGCCAATGTTACCTGTGTTGTTTTATGGGTTGTCATTTTAGATTACAAGCATGAGTCATCCCGAAAATTCGGGATGACTCATGCTTGTGAGATTAGGATATACCACTTAATCTCGGAGGATAAAAAGAACTTTCCAGGAATTTCCGGGGGTTGGTATCAGCGATCTGCCAAAAGTCATCTTCATCCAGGTATCCGCGAACATCCATACCGAAGCGACGCTCTCTAAAATCCTTTTGGAGCATGTAAAAATCCGAACCGAACAGCACATAATCACGGGTTTCTTTTGTCCTAAGAAGATTTTTAAGGAGGGGGAACAATTTGTGATCATGAACGGTGAACGATATATCTGAATAGACATTTGGGTAACGTTGGTCCCTGATTAAATCTCTAATTTGGCGGAACCAGCTTTTCTCCAGATCCAGTTTATGGATTGTCAATGATGCTTTTTTACTTCGGGTGCGCTCCGTTTCCTTTGGGATGTAGGAAAGATCGAGGAAGCGATCCCATTCATCATTGCCACCAAAATGAGCCAGGTTAATTTTAAGCGTAGGAAATTTGTTGAGTACTTTTGTATACCAATGCGGATGATTCAGGTAATAGGCAAAATCATAATTAGATTTAAAGTAATCCTTCATCTGATCGCGGTCAAAGTCTTCCGCTTCCACCTTTTTTTTCATTTCATCCGTAATTGGAGTGCGGAAGTGATTTTTATTCTTAGGCACGCAATGCGATGTAATGGGAAGGTTGTGCTTAACCGCATATTCAAATATAGGGAACAGCCTCTCATCATCAGGAAAAAATCCAAGTGCGGGGTACATTTTCAAGCCAACGAAATTCTCCTTTTCAATATATTGCTTCACCAAATCCAGTAATCCTTCTCTTCTAGGGTCAATTCCCAGAAAAGGAAATAATCTGGCCGGTCTTTTTTTCCGCAGCGCACTTAAATCCTGGATTTGTTGCATATAATCCCGTTCGCACGGCCCTGCCCCCATAAAATCAAAATCAACACTAAGGGGCACAAATATGGTATCGCGAGGATAATAACCTGCCAATTCATCATAAATTTCGGCATGCGATTTTTTTAAACCTGAATACAAAAAAGCGAGGTAACGATTTATGGAACCTCTAAAAAATGAGAGTGCCAGATTCCCTAACCACTTTTTCTTGGTGAAACTCACCGGTAAAAAACGACTAAGAAAATACTTAGGGATGTAGTCTATGTTAAATAAATGAACATGAACATTGTGAATGACTTTTTCTTGTGTGCTTTCTATTGCCATGAGTTGTCTACTTAGTTTTTAGTTCTTTGACATAAATTGTGGAAAATGGAACTTCAAAATGATAACCCTTTCAACCACAAGGGCATTCAAGGGTTATCATTTAGAAGTTCCACACAATTTGTCAAAGAAGGTAGTTTTTTTTTTGAAAAGTATAAAAAATAAGCAGCTCCGCCAAATATATTGGGGCTGTAAATTCTTCGTTGCTCAAAATATAAAAATCGATCGACACAAGCTGGTTCTGAGGTCATTAGGGTTGGTTCCGAGATGACCTCAGAACCAGCGGAAGCAGCTATATAACGTAAGGTGATTTGATCGTCTCATCCATCTGATTGGTTCGGAGAGAAAATCCAAAATTCTTATGAATGCTGTAAGCTCCGTACTCGCCATCTTTGTTCAAAGCAATGTAACCAACCTGAGCTTTTTCATGCTTTGGGTATTTTTTCACAATCCGTTGGATAGCTTCTTTGCAAGCCTCTTGCGGAGGATAGCCCTGGCGCATTAACTCAACAACCAGGAAGGTACCTAGTGTTTTTAGCACCAATTCTCCCAAGCCCGTAGCCGTTGCCGCTCCAACCTCATTATCAACAAATAGCCCGGCGCCAATAATTGGAGAATCTCCGACTCTTCCAGGTAGTTTAAACCCGAGACCGCTAGTGGTGCAGGCTCCGGAAAGGTCTCCATTTTTATCTAATGCCAACATACCAATGGTATCATGATTTTCTATATTGATGATGGGTTCGTATTTCTCTTCTATTTTCCACTTTTCCCAGTGCTTTCTCGAATTTTCTGTGAGCAAATTTTCCTTGGGAAAACCTTTTGCTAAAGCAAAATTAAATGCGCCTTCTCCTACTAATATTACGTGCGGGGTTTCTTCCATAATTTTCCGCGCCACTGAGACGGGATGCATGATATGCTGAATACAACAGACCGAACCGGCATTTCCCTGATGATCCATGATGCAGGCATCCAGCGTAACTCGCCCATCCTTATCTGGAGTAGCTCCATATCCTACGGTACTTACTTTAGGATCGGCTTCAATAACTTTAACGCCTGTTTCCACCGCATCAAGTGCACTTTTCCCTTCCTGAAGTGCTTCCCAGGCAGCCTCATTGGCTCTTCGGCCCATAGCCCAGGTAGAAATTACAATCGGAAGATCAGGGGAGGCTTTTTTTTGTGAATTTGGACGATTAATATTTTCTTGGGACGAAGCATTTTGACAAGCTGTTAAACCAAATGGAAGTGTCAATGAGCCCCAAAGGGAATTTCTTAAAAATTTTCGGCGGGAAAATGGATGCATGCTAATGTTAATTTTTAGAAAACTAAAGGTAAATAAAAGAATACATTATTTTCAAAAAATTTATTTGATGGAATAGAAGAAGGTATATAAAACAATAACCAGATGGAGTAAAACTCCATCTGGTTATTAGGCTTGTTCTGCTAGATTAGGAGAAATAAGTATTAAGCCAACTCAAAGTAAAATTCGTTTCATGATAATAATTTTGTTGTTTTACATTTATATTTCAACTAAAGATTATGCGGGAAACGGAGTACGGGAAACGATTCACACCTTCAAGACCGAAGGCTTGATAATCAACAAATCACTAGAAAAAGACCAATAAAAGTCAACGTTTTTTCTCTGTTGTAAACCGCTTTCCGTCAATTGCTTTAGGATGGGACTCAAATTTAATAATTTACTAATGATCCAAAGAAAGAATCATCAAAAAATGCGTTTTTTTATAATTATCATCATTGGAGTTCTCGCTATTGCAGGCACTTCAGGTTGTGCCCCTGAAAAAGCTGAGACTACCGCCGTGTCAAAACCTGAACCGAAAGAGCAGAATGGCACCTCATCAATGGCGGAACGCCTCAAAAAGATCTACGACAATATCGACCCCATGAGTGTTGCTTACTTCAAGAATGGGCAAAGAGCCGCTTTTTACAGCCAAGAGTCTTCAAAAACCCAGGATAAGGGCGAGCAGCTCATGAATAAATTAAAAGAGGGATATGAGTGGATCAATGCTGGCAACAATGAAAGGGCTGTGATAGTACTTACTAAATTAGCAGAAGAGACCAAGCAATTCCAACTTCCACCCGAATTCCTTTATCGTTTAAATCGATTACTAGCATTGAGCTATATGCGCCTGGTAGAAGTAAAAAACTGTATCAATCGATCTAACCCGGACAATTGTCTCTTCCCGATTTCAGAGGAAGGCGTTTATAATCAGCCAGAAAATGTGTGGGTTGCCATTTCGATCTACGAAAACATGCTGGAGTTCTTTCCTGAAGACTATGAAACGCTTTGGATGCTAAACTTTGCTTATATGGTAGCCGGCGAGTACCCCGATCGCGTTCCTGAAGAATATTTAATCCCACCATCTGCATTTGAATCTGATTATCCGGTAGAGCGCTTTAAAAATATTGCTGGTGAAGTAGGCCTTAACACACTTGGTCTATCTGGTGGGGTATGCATGGACGATTTTAATAATGACGGATTTTTAGATATAATCGCTTCTTCCTGGGGTTTGAAAGATCAACTAAAATTTTTCGTCAATAAAGGAAATGGAACTTTTGAAGATCATACCAACAAAAGTGGTTTGGTCGGAATTACCGGAGGCCTGAATTTAATTCACGCCGATTATAATAATGATGGTTATTTGGATATATTAGTACTCAGAGGGGCATGGTTTGGGCCTGCCGGGAACATCCCGAATTCTCTGCTAAAAAACAATGGAGACGGTACCTTTGAAGACGTTACCGAAAAAGCAGGTCTTTTATCTTTTCATCCCACCCAAACCGCTACCTGGACGGACTTTAACCTGGACGGATGGATCGACCTTTTTATCGCCAACGAATCAGGCCCTGGGTTTAACAACCCTTGTGAATTGTATATCAATAATGCTGACGGAACATTTGAAAACCTTACCGGTCCAAGCGGTCTTTCTTTTATAAGAGGTCTTTTTAAAGGCGTCACTTCAGGCGATATTAATAATGACGGCAAACCAGATTTGTATTTATCCAATTATGAAGGTCCTAACAAGCTACTCCTAAATCAAGGTACTGATGAAGAAATCCTATTTGAAGACATTTCTACTCAGGCAGGCGTTGAAAAACCTAACCGTAGTTTCCCCGCCTGGATATGGGATTTCAATAATGACGGTCTCCTCGATATTTTTGTTTCGGCTTTTGTCCAAGCTGATCAACCCGTTGGTGCAATTATTGCCAAAAATTATCTTGGGAAAGGAGCCGAGGAATACTCTCGCATTTTCCGAAATAATGGTGATAATACCTTTACCGACATTTTGGAAGACCTGGGCATACGCAACGCAGCTTACGCAATGGGTTCCAATTATGGCGACATTGACAATGATGGCTTTTTAGACTTTTACCTCGCCACTGGTGCCCCAAGTATGACAGCAGTTATTCCTAACAAAATGTACCGCAATAAAGATGGAAAAAGCTTTCAGGACGTAACTACCTCAGGTGGGTTTGGCCATGTTCAAAAAGGCCATGCCGTAAGTTTCGGCGATATTGATAATGACGGGGATCAAGATATTTTCTGCGTTTTAGGCGGCGCATTTGAAGGCGATGTTTCGCAGGATGCCCTTTTTTACAATCCGGCAGGCAACAAAAATAATTGGTTGGTGCTGGAATTGAAAGGAACTAAGTCCAACAGAAGCGCCATTGGAGCAAGGGTAAAAGCCCGCTTAGTAGATGAAGGAGGAAATAAAAGAGACATTTATCGAGTAGTATCCACTGGTGGAAGTTTTGGGGCATCGAGTTTGCAGGTAGAACTAGGGTTAGGGAAGGCCACCAAGATAGATTTTATTGAAATTCAATGGCCAAACAGAGAGCAAACGCTTTCGAGATTTGAAGATGTGGAGGTTAATCAGTTTTTGAGAATTTTAGAAGGGAAAACAGATTTAGAGGTAGTTGAACGTAAAAAGCTTGTATTATAAGCTTACAAGTTGTTTTCCTGTAAAATACTTTTAGTTCTTTGACATAAATTGTGGAAAATGGAACTTCAAAATGATAATCCTTTCAGCCACAAGGGCATTCAAGGCTTATCATTTTGAAGTTCCACACAATTTGTCAAAGAACGATACTTTTGAGAGCTGTTCGCTTTTTTGGTTTCATCACCAAAAAAGCGAACAGTTCTCTCTACAATAATTTTTTTTACATAGAATAATAGACTACTTTTTTAACAATTTTCGTGTACTCATTATACGCTCCGTGCGAATAGAAATCCAATAAACTCCCTGCGGCAAATCTCCAATATTCAGGGATTCATTCAGTTGCTCAGCAGGCACAAACTCCCGGACCTTAACTAATTCACCTAAGCTAGAGCGAATTTCGACAAAAATTTCCACCGGTTGTTGTTCCAACTGCAAGGCAATGCTAAGTTCAGTCTGTGCTGGATTTGGCCATAGTTCAAAAGATATATTTTGAGGATTGATTTCTTCAACTGATATAACACACAATGGCCCATCCTCAACTTTAGTTACCGTAATAGCGTTTGACAAGCTAAAACAACCCTGCAGATCATTGGCATTCATGCCCACTTCAGCACCTACCAGCCCATTCTCAAAACTCAAATGCCAAATGAAGCAAGTACCGGGGCCTGCACCATCAAAATCGACTACTTCAGGTGTTGGAGGCAAAGCCAAAATTAGCCCATCCTCATCTGTTACCACCCATGCAGAATTAGGTCCGACGTTTCCAAAAAGAGTAATTCCGGAAACATTATCAGTCTCACCGTCTCCGACACAAAACTCAAAGGGACCTCCGGAGATTGTTCCACCGATAGGTTGCAGGCGAAAAACAGATAAAGGATTAGAAAGCGCAAAACAACCTTGAATATTATTTACATTCATGCCGGTTTGAACGCCGGTAAGGTCACCGAAATAACTCAAATGCCAGATCAAGGCCGTGCCAGGCCCCGTTTTATTAAAATCAAAATCAACTGGATTAGAAGGCAGGCTCAATATCAACCCAACTTCATTAGTAATTAACCAGGCAGAACTATCTCCTACATTTCCACTTAAAGAAAGACTATCCACAAAATCGGGCTCTCCATTCCCTACACAGAAAATATAGTTAACACTTCCCATCAAAAAGCCTCCCTCAGGTTGATTCCTTATCACTTCAATAGAATCAGAAAGGTCAAAACAACCCTCTAAATCATTCGCGTTCAGGCCAACCTCAGCACCTACAAGGCCATCTTCAAAACTCAGATGCCAAATCAAACAAGTGCCCGGCCCCGCTTCATCAAAATCTACAGAATCCGGACTGGGGGGAAGGCCCAGAATCACCCCATCATCATCGGTAATTACCTAGGCAGAATTTGTGCCTGAATTCCCAGCTACAGTAACTCCTTCAACAAAATCTGGTACACCATCACCAACACAAAAGGCAAATGGCCCGCCATCAAGTGTTCCACCATCAACTACACAAGTATCATTTTCAGCACAAAAAGTTTCAATCCCGGTAAACCAATCCTCAGGAGTATTACCATCGCCATCGAAACTAAGTGATTCTCCCGAATTGAAAGCATGCACAAAATTGCCTACCAACCAGATACCAGCTTCTTGAGCAACGGTAGCCCTTTGATGCCCTGAAGAACCCCATTCCAAATAATCTTCGATGGCAGACGGGCTGTTGAACCCGCTGTTAAGGTATAAGCCAAGCTCTCCATCGGAAGGATCAATGTCCCAACCGGAAAGGACTACAATTTCTCCGGGCTCAAGAACCAGGTCCCCACAAATCACATTCAGTGCGGCAATGGGTTGATAAGCTGGAAAATTGCATAGCCACCAGCCAGTGATATTTACGGTTTGTGCACTTAAGTTTTTAAGCTCCACTTGATTATTATCGTTTATTTCATTAATCGCAACGGAAGCTTGGGCGGATATGACCGAGTAAGAAAAGGCAATCAGAACAGGAATAAGTAAAAAACGGATAGTTGTGTAAAGCGTTCTGGGCATAAGACATAAATTTAGCTGTTTAATGATAAGTTTAAAACCTTATCCCAATCAACTAAGTTGTCAAAATTTACTTGATAAGTTGTTTTTATTAACAGAATGGACTTGTTCTGCCCCAAAAAGTAGTCTACCAAGTAAACACACTGTTATATCCGCCATTTATCCGCCATTTGCACGATATATCCGCCATTTATTCAGCGATGCTCGTTTTGGGAAACAAATGCGGCTAAGGCGCGAAATTTCCTTTAAGGTGCTGAAACATGAGTCATCCCGAATTTTCGATATGACTCATGTCTGAAAAAATATCCACATAGTTATGTTAATCAAGGCTTTATCTACTTTTTTCTTGATAAAAAAGTAGCAAAAAATCAAGGCTGTATTCAATTTTTAACGCTTTTTGGCAGGCTGGCAGCCTAAAATGAATAAACTCGCCGAGGCTCAAACAGTATTCATTTTTTAACGGCTGCCAGCCTGACAAAAAGCTAAATTGAATAAGGCCGGTCCTAAAACATTGATTTACAGCACCTTTCTTTTTGTTACGGCAACAACATGAAGTTTCTTAAAGTTAAGGGATGACTTATGCTTCGGCACCTTAAAGGAAAATATCGCCGCGAAGCGGCGTAAGATTTCCAAAGCGAGCATTGCTGCCATTTATCCGCCAAAGAACAATTCGTAATAAGTTCCCTTCTTTTCCCCTTTCTTGATCAGTAGTTGTTTTTGAGTCAATAAGTCCAGATCTCGCAGTGCTGTGCGGCCTGAAACTTCACAAAGTTGTTGATATTCAGAATTAGTAATACGGCCATATTCTTTTACAAACGTAACTGCTTTTATCTGCCGTGCATTGAGTCTCATTTTACGAAGCTGTTCGATAGCGAACCGGTCTTTAAATAAAGAGACCATGATCCCTCCGTCTAATTCCACGATACGAGGTTCGGGCAAGCCAGCTTGCTCACAAGCTTGAATAATTTTAAGCGTTCCACGGCCCCAGCAATCGATGTAACCAGCTTTAAAGCAGACATCCGCAATCAGAGGATTTCGGGGGCGAGAAATATGATGGCGCTTAAGGGAATCGATTTCCATTCCTTCTGGCAGCAGCCCCTCATTCCATATTGTCATTTTGTGATCATAGACCCGGAGTTGCACAGCCGCCCCCATATAAGAGCGATGTACCAGGGCATTAAGCAGCATTTCCCGGATAGCAGCCACCGGATACTCCCCTTTTTCAATACGCTGCAAGCCTTCAAAATCAATAACTTTCGTTAAAAACTTCTGGTTAAGCTGTCGGGGAATAATATTTAATAATTGAATGAGGTTGGCCTCTTCCACTTCCTGGAAGTTCAGATCTGTGTCATTGCTCCCAAAGCGACCGATCCGAACCTGTACATTGGGATAAAAGCGGTTAGGATCTTTTCCAAAAAGAATAATAGCCGCTCGTTTTAATTTTCCACGATCCGTCAACCTTAGTTTATCGAGAATTTCTCTTACAGCCAGCCCGGAACAATCCGGGAGACGTCCGCTTTTCTCAGCGTCTTTCAGAAAAACCTGAATGCTCTCCGGGTCCAAATCGTCCAGATCTGCCCCTTCCTCTATTACATCATCCCAGGTTTTTCCTGCCTTTTTCAGCAGAAACTCGCTGAGAGCATTGCCAACCAGTTCCACTTTAGTACTGCCGGAGCGGTAGTAGTAACGCCCTCTAAAAGACACAGGGACGGAATAAGGGTGTACGACAATCTCAATAAAATACTGGCCTTCTTCTTCGTGCAGATTGACCTCGCAGACAATTCCCAGAAGGTCCCGGATTTTGTTGGGGATGGTTTCCATCAATTTCCGGTAGGAGCGAAGGTGGACCACTTCTCCGTCATCGTTTTTTCCGATATAAATCCTCCCTCCTTTAGCATTGGCGAAGCCACATACCCAACGTAGGTAATCATCTTTCCAGCTTTGTTTCCATTCTATATTCTGACTTTCCGGCATAATCCGATTGTTTTCATCTATTCAACAATTACTCTTCAAGAGTTGCTACTTCTACAACAACATCCATATCACCTAACAAATAATGGTGTTGTTCTCTACAAGCATATAGCGAATTTTTTATTAAAATTAAATCATAAAGGCCGATTTCGAGAGGTAATTTTTCCTTAGGAAGCAAAACGGAAGCCTCCCAATCCATGACCAATGTAGAAAATGCCTGAGCAACTTCATGGGAAAAACCAGCATTGATGATACGGGCACTTTGGGGAGAAACCAGTAATTTCATATCCGACCAGGCCGAAACAATAGCATAGAGGCTATCCGCCTTGAGTCGTAAGTTTCGAAACGAGTATTTCATAAAAATTAAGATTTACTTAATTGATATTATAGTAGACTGCAAAAAAGTCGTATCTTACCAGAAGAATTTATAGAAAACTTGCTGACATACTTCCAACAACGCACCTATTTCCTTATCATTGCTTACGCAACACAAGTTGCGATTAAACGGGGAAACAGTTAACGGGCAACGCCAAAAAACAGCTTTTAAAAATGATTTCTACTGCTCCGGCAACAAACCTGTTAACCAAGAGTAGTTCAATCATTTCATCAATCCTGAAAAAGTATTCTCAATACTTCAAAACAAACTTTTTCAGTTCAGCCTTAGTTTTTTCGTTTAAAACAAAAATACGGAACTAAATCCATTAAATCAAATTCTATTTGACTTTTTTCTTTAAAATCCTTAATTTTAAATAAAACAATGCCATGTATTTAGCCTCAAACGTAAAGTACTTAAGGACCAAGCTTGGCCTTACTCAAAGTGAACTCGCCAAAGAACTGGAGAAAACAAGCGCCGCTATCAGCGATTATGAAAAGGGCAAGTCCTTCCCTCCGCTTGAAGTAGCGATGCGAATCACCCAATTTTTTAAAGTAAAAATTGATGATTTGGTGAGCAAAGATCTCCGCAGAGAGGATATGCTTACGATGGAGGGAATTACACCATATACTAAAACGAACTATCAGTACCAATATGATCAGGCTGTGAAACAATTACACCTCCAGGAACGCCTTAATCAACTTATGGAACACCGATTAACGGAACTGGAGCGGGAGATTAAAGAACATGCGCCGGAATTGGGCAAGCGATTGGGGCTTTTGGGGGGAGAGTAGAGGTGAAATGAATTGGAGGAATTGGTAAGAACTAAATTATACCAATTAGAACTTTTATTTGAGCAAGTGATTAGCTCCGTGATAGGAAACAAACAAAAATGGGAAAATTACCTGAATTTTACAAGAATATTCAAGAGGACGGAATTGAAATCAGTAATTTGAAGGCTGCATAGATGCGTTCTTAAAAGTATGCGCAAAAATATGAACAAACTAAGTCTTTTGAAGCACACTCCTTATTTTAATGGCCTGGATGAAGAGGGGCTGGCAGAATTAATCAAAAGAGGAAAATTAATTAAAATCAGTTGCGGGCACCCCCTTATCCAGAAAGGAGAGGAATCTACAGAAGCATATATATTATTAGAAGGCAGGCTAAGAGCGCTTGCAGAATCTGAGGATGGCCAGGAAACCATCCTGGGAGAAATAGGAAAAGGGGAAGTGGTCGGTGAAATGGCTGCTATATTGGGGACCAAACGCAATGCCACGATCATTGCAGTGCGCAACAGTACCTTGTTTCGACTGAGTAGCGAAGATTTCATCCACCTTTTACAAAAACAAAAAGGTACCCTGCTCGAGCTTTCCAAAACCATAATTAAAAGATCTCAAAGCTCCTTCACCCCTAGCAACCAGGTATCCACCTGTGCTATCGTTCCTATTTCTCCGGATATTGATCTCGACCTTTTTAGCCAGTCGCTTGAACAATCCATTTCAAAATATGCTTGTACAAGCTTGCTATCATCTGAAATCATTCAAAAAAAGCATCAATCCATCAATCTTAAAGATAGAAATGAGGCATTGGATGCATTGCTCAATGAATACGAAGAGGAAAACCCTATTGTCGTTTATCAAACGGATAAAGGCTGGAGTAATTGGACGGCCACCTGCTTAACCCGGGCCGATAAAATTCTTTGGGTAGCTGATGCTACCAAGTCTTCAGAGATCACTTCCTTTGAGCATCGGATCATGGAAGCTAGCTTGTCCATTAACCATGCATCCCATGAATTGGTTTTACTGCATCCAACCTATAAAACGTTCCCCAAAAATACTAAAAACTGGTTGGAAAAGCGCAAATTTAGTCGCCATTACCACGTAGCCAAAGACCGCCCCGATCACATCCGCCGTTTGGCTCGTTTTTTAACCGGCAATGCTATTGGGGTTGCCCTAAGTAGTGGCGGAGCTCGCTCGGGAGTGCAATTTGGAGTACTCCATGCTTTACTCGAAGGGGGCATACCCATCGATATTGTCGGAGGTTCTTCGGGAGGAGCTATCGCCAGTGGGGTATTTGCACAGCTTACTGAATTGAATGAGTTCAAAGAACTGGCTTTGGAGACAGCAAGAAGAATTGGAAAATCCCGTAGATTAACATTACCTCTTGTGGCTCTGTACGCAGGTGGAAAATTTACCCAAGCGATTCAAGCTATGGCTCGCGGTCGTGACATTGAAGATCTTTGGGTTGATTTTTTTACTGTTTCTCTCAGCTTGGTTAGCGGAGAACTCAAGATACACACCAAAGGCCCCTTATGGGAAGCCATGCGGGCCAGCACAGCGGTAAATGGCATCATGCCCCCGTTAATTAAAGATGGTGATTGCCTGGTAGACGGAGGCTTGGTTAATTCCTGCCCTACCGACCTATTGAGCAAGCTCGGTTCCGGCAAAAATATCGCTATTATTGCCTCAACAAAAAGCGGGATTACCCTAGATCAAACATTCTCTCCGAATGTCTCTGGCTGGAATATTTTACTAAAAAAACTTAACCCGTTTAATCGGAAAAAAATCCATCCGGGAATAGGTGCGAATATCCTTCAATCAATGTATATTGCATCTGATCATTTAAAGTATCGCATTTTTGATGAGTCCAATATTGACCTATTTATTCACCCGGAAATTCCTGAGTCAAAAATGATCGATATCTCTTCCGGCCCCAAATTATATGAATTTGGTTATGAATACGGCCTTAAACATATAGATGAGTGGCGCCAACAATTAAACATTTCCCTGTAATCAGAATATTATTTAAATGAGTAAATTTCCATACGCAAAGATCAGTCCATGGCTGGATGAACCAACGGATATCCAGCCTTCCCTGAAAAGTGATATTTCTGCCGATGTAGTTATTATTGGCGGCGGCTATACGGGTTTGTATACTGCTTTAAACTTACATGAGGCTGGCGTAAATGTAGTTGTTTTGGAAAAAGAATTTGCCGGTGCCGGAGGTAGTGGGCGTAATTCAGGCTATGTCGATGCCTTAATAGGCAAAGATTTTGCTTCCCTGTTAAAAATTTATAAAATAGATCGCGCCCGAAAGCTGTGCGACTTCTCCAAGGAAGCGATCCGTCGATTGGAAAATTTTATCAAAGAAAACCATATCGATTGTGAATATATTCCGAATGGGAACGTAATGGCGGCCGTACATCCCAAGCAACTTAAGCGCTTAAAAAAAACAGCCGGTGCTGGTGAAGCATTAGGCCTCGATTTTGAATACCTTGGCCCTGATGCAATCAGGGAGCGTGACATTCCTTATCCTTTTGTGGCTGGCGTTTTCGATAGTATCGGAGGAACTCTGAACCCGGGTAAGCTAATTAGTCATTTAAGAAAAATGGCCCTTGATAAGGGAATAAAAATTTATGAAAATACTGAAGTTCTTGAATTAACCAATACAGCTCCTGTTGTAGCACGTTGCCCTGAAGGATCTGTTAAGGCTGCCAAAGCACTACTTGCTACCAATGCGTATACCAATGACCTGGGGTATAAAAAACGCCTTGTCACCCCAATTTGTGCCGCCATGGTAGAATCTGAGCCACTGACAGATGAGCAAATGCGCGCTATTGGATGGAAAGGCAAAGAAGGTATTTATACCGTACACGAGCAATTGGAAAATTATCGTCTAACAGCACGCAATACCATCGTTACCGGAGGGAAGTATGTTAAAATCCCTTATGGCTACAAAATCACTGGTACTTATCTTCCAGACCTGTTCACTAAAATTGAAGCTATTTTCAGGGAACGTTTTTACAAATTCCCTGACATCAAAATGAAATCCTTTTGGGGAGGCTGGATTGGCATGATCATCGATTTCATGCCCGTTCTTGGAGTTACCGGAAAGGAAAAGAACATCCACTTTGGAATCGGTTATTCAGGGCATGGAATCCCACAGTCTATTATGGTTGGAGAAATGCTTAGCGAACAGTTACAGGGCAAGGAACATCCAATGGCCAAGCTCTTGGATCGTCGGGTACTTACCATTCCTCCGGAACCTATAAAATCTATGATAGCGCACTCTATGTCTGGTTTTTTTACTATGTTAGATAACATAACAGATAAACAGGCGCGCAGAATGAGAACGGATTAACAGATGCTGCAAAGCTGTTAGCAATTCAGTTCCTTACTACTTCAATACCCAGAAGAAACTTTTGTTTTATGATTCAGGTACACGGCCGTGCACCTGAATCATAAAAATACACCCTGTTAAAAAATTCAAATCTCCTCCAGGGCCTCCTTCGGCACCCAACCATTATTCCCATCTCCAATCCGGATACGGACCCAGTTCCGAAAGCGTTCCTCAATACGCACTTTCGTACCTTCATGTAAAACAAAAAGCTCTGCGCCTGAAGGATCCGGACTGCTGCTAATGGTAACGGAAGGGCTAAAAATAATCGCTTCTTTTCGATCATTTAGCCAGCTTTGCTGCTGCCAACCCCAAAAGAAGAATAATAAGCTAGAAAATAGAAATAATCCCGCGAGAACAAGCGAGGCTTGCCTGACCCAACGTGCCGGCAAAATGAGGAAGGATGCTATGGCCATCAAGCACAATATAAAGGCTGCAATGCTAAATATACCCCATTGATCGGCGGTGACGATATTGACAAAAGATTTGTACCCTGTAATCAAATCCGGGGCAGGTAAAAGGTCAATCTTATCAACTGTACGTGCCTGGGCTACAGCAAGATTGTGTTGCAGGTCTTCGTCGGCAGGATTCAGGCGCGAAGCACGTTCGTAATTGAGGATAGCCTGTGCAATTTCTCCTTGTTTGAAATAGGCATTGCCAAGGTTGTAATAAATTTCAAAAGAATGGGAACCACCAGCTAATATTCGTTCGTATAATTTTGTTGCTGCCGGATAATCCTCCTGGCTGTAAGCTTCCGCCGCTTTTTCAATTAAGGGATTAGCATGCGATGCAATGGGCCCCCATATAAACATTAAGGCCAAATAAACAGGTATATCTTTTAACCTAAAAGCATTTTGAAAGCTCTTTAAATTCATAATCATATTCACTTTTTCCTTGACAAATGATTTTGAAAATAGAATAGTGCTACTTACCCAGCCCTGACTCAATAAGCCTTACTTTAGCGGCCAGCAGTGCTAAGCGTTTCTCAAATTCTTCATTTTCACCTCAGCGCCACATTCAATTTACCAATCAATGCAGCCGCTTCATCATATACACCACTCAATTCTCCTTCTCCATTTCCAGGCGCAAATTGAGCAAATTCGCAACGATTCATAAACTCCATCCATTCAGCAACTAATGTTTCATCCACTTGGCGATTCGCAAACTCCCCTCTTACTTTTTCCCGATTCAATTCTCCTTGTGGAACATTGAGCTTATCCGACAAATATCCCCATTGAGCATTGAGCACTTCCTTATAAAAAGCGTCTCTTTGCCCTTGATCGAGGAACTGTTTCGCTTTTTTAAGGCGAGCTTGAGCAATGCGCCCAGCCTTTTTATTCTTCACATACACTTCGTCTTCATTTCGCTTGCGCTGACGTCGGACTAAAAGGACCAAAAACAAGAAAGCCCCCAGTGACAGTAAATAGGACAAGAAGAACGAAGCGGAACCAAAGAAAGGGCGATCCTTTTTCCGAAGAATAATGTCATTCGTTTTGAGATACCGAATATCAGAACCCAAAACCTGAACATCTTCTTTTATCAAACCCGGATCAATTGCTACAACCTCACTGCTTCCTTCTCCCTTTTCAACATGAATGGAAAACGGACCTGCAGTAAGATTTTTATACGATTTTGTTGCCAGGTCAAAAACAGCCAATTGAATGGCCGGTATCTCATAGTCTCCTTCGTGACGAGGGATCACGAGGTATTCGTATGTTTTTCTCCCTGTAAATCCCTTTGAGGTAGCCTTATAGTTATTACTGATTTTCGGATCATACACCTCAAAATCGGTAGGAAATTGGATTTTGGGCTCAGAGATCAGCTTTAGGTTCCCTGTTCCCGAGTAAGTAACCTTCAAGCTAACAGCTTCATTGGTCTTGGTTTCCTGAGCACTTAAATCAGCAGAAAGATCAATATCACCGACAGCACCTGCAAAACCTACGGGTGCACCTGTAGGAAGTGGATTAACCTTAATTTTTACGGGAGAGGATCTGAGTGACTTTTCGACATTCTCGTACCTTCGAAAACCAAAAATTCCTCTTTGGCGATTATTTTTGGATTGTACCTGAACAATAGCTGTGAGCTCAGCAGGATCGATAGTGAGTTCACCGGAACGCTCAGGAATCAGCACATCCTGTTGAATTACTGCTGTATTATAGATTGTACCATTAACATTTTCACGTTGCAACTCAATGTTGGATGCTTTTCGAAGGGATTCTGTCCAGAAACCATTATACGCAGGCGCTTTAAAATTGCCCAGGTTTGAAAGATTGAGGCGGGTATACAGTTTTAGAGTAGCCACGATAGGCTCTCCTTTAAGCGCTTCGCGTTTAGAAACCAAAAGTCGCATGAAAATATCATCCGAGGAGACTTGAGCATTGCTGCCTGAACTTCCACTTTGATTTTGAGGTTTTGTAGCAGGCTTTTCGCCCTTAACGACTTCTATGGTAACAGAGTTTGATGTATACTCTTTTCCTTCCACAGTAATGGAGCCCGGGGAAATCGTATACGTTCCTTCTTTTTTGGCTACTAAAACATAATTATAAGAATTTTCTACGCTCTGAGTCACTTGACCATTAATGATTTTCACACTGGAGCTACGAGATAAGCTTGGGCCCGAGAGTACGGAAAACCCCTCTAAATTACCAGGCTTGAAGTTGCTTCCCTGAGCGTTGACTGAATAGGAAAAGCGAAAGCGTTCCCCCTCACTTACCACCTTCGGGCCCTGGGCAGTGATGCTTACATCCTGGGCACTGATGTTCATGGCCACGCACATCAGCACTAAGCAAAACACGTTTTGGAATGAAGCTTTCATAAAATTCATGGCTTACCAGTTTTTCAAAATACGGACTTTCTGTCCTTTCATTTTTTTCTTTTTCATATTATCGTGAAGCTTTTGCTCGTTCAATTGCAGTGCTTGCAAGATGCGTTCAGCTTCTTTTCCGGACAACTTATCTTTGGGTTCTCCCTCTTCTCCTTGTTGAGCTTGTTGCTGATTTTGTTCTTGTTGTTCCCCGTCCTGATTCTGCTGGTTTTGTTGCTGTTGCTCCTCGTTTTGTTCAGAGTTCTCTTGCTGTTGCTGATTTTGTTGATCTTGTTGCTCGTTTTGCTCCTGTTGCTCTTGATTCTGTTCGTTTTCTTGATTTTCGTTCTGTTCATTCTGCTCTTGCTGGTCCTGCTGCTCTTGCTGGTCCTGATTTTGTTGGTTTTGTTGCTGCTGCTGCTGTTCTTTTAGTTTTTCCATAGCATAAACCAAATTATAGCGAGCATCTTGATCATCAGGCTTATTTCTCAGAGCTTCTTTAAAGGCCTCAACACTTTCAGCATATTTTTCTTGTTCGAGCATTGTATTTCCCAGATTGTGGTATACCTTGGCTAGCTGTTGTTTATCCATGCCAGGTTGCCGAAGCAGATCAAACTGGTGGGCAGCAGCTTCATATTCATTTTGTTTGTACAAAGCGTTTCCAAGGTTAAAGTTGGCTTCGTAGGAATAAGCATTTTCTTCAATTCCCTTTCGATAGGATTCTGCCGCGGATGCGTAATCATTTTGCACATAAGCTTTATTGCCTTTGCGCACATATTTTCTGTCCTGTTGAGCAAAGGCTGCCGCATTTACTAATAATATAAAGGTCAATAAAAGGAATAAAAGCTTTTTCATTATCACACTTTAACTTTATAATTTAAGTTTCGGGAAACGATAAACGGTTAACCGTTAACCGAAACTTTGTAGAGATCTACTTTTGCTAAACGACGATTTTTTCGAGGTAATATAATGAATTCCAGCACAAGATAAAACAAAGCGATTGCCAAAGGGATTTGAAACCAGGAGTCGTAGTCTGCGACCTTAGCCGTTTCGAATTCCTGCTTTTCCAGTTCATTGATTTTATCAAAGATCAATTTGAGGGCTGCAGTAACATTAGTAGCGCGAACAAATGTTCCACCACCGGCAGCAGCAATTTGCTGCATCATTGTTTCATTGAGCTTAGTAATCACTACATTACCTTCATTATCCCGGCGGAAGTCTTTCTGTCCATAGCGATTCATAACAGGAATAGGCACTCCATCCGGAGAACCAATTCCAATGGTATGCACCTGAATGCCTTCTTCAGCCGCTTTTTTAGCTAATTCGATGGCGTCATCTTCATGATTCTCGCCATCAGAAATAACTACCAAGGCTTTGTTACCTTTGTAATCGGGATCAAATGCTTCGATGCTTAATTCAATTGCGCTACCGATAGCTGTACCCTGAACGGGTACTGTATTGGTATTCACTCCTTTGAGGAACATTCTGGCGGCTGAGTAATCGGAAGTTAAGGGCAACTGCACATAAGCCTGGCCTGCGAAAACGACCAGACCAAACTTATCATTTCTCAATCGCTTAACCATTTGGGAGATAGCTAACTTTGCTTGTTCCAGCCGATTAGGAGCAATATCCTCTGCCAACATGCTATTGGAAACATCCAGCGCAATGATAATTTCAATTCCTTCGCGTTTAACGGTTTCCATCTTTGTTCCCATCTGAGGATTGGCAATGGCCAGCACTAAAAAGATCATAGCCAGAATGATCAGAATGGCTTTAATGAATGGCCTTACCCGGGCATAATCAGGCATCAGCCGTTGCATGACAGGGAGATCCCCAAAGGTTCTGATGGCCTTTTTGCGTTGGTATCTTGCCCATGCAAATAGCAGCACCAGCACAGGGACCAATGCCAGGAGTCCTAGATATACTGTATGCTCAAACCGTAACATTTTCTAAAAAATTTTAATTTTATCATTTCTTCTTCAGCAATTCTCGTTTTGGAAATCCAAAACAAATTTACGCCGCTTCGCGGCGATATTTTCTTTTGAGGCAGGCCGAAAGGGCTATTTAATGCCGCCCTTTACACTCGAGCGGTCTCCGCTCGAGTGTAAAGGGTTTTGGCTACAGCCAAAACAATCATGGCACCGTTCTTAGTATTGTGTACCTTAAAACAACTTCTATTAAAAACAGTAGCCCTGCCAATAGCAGGAAGGGCAAATACTCATCATTTTTTTCACTGAACTCAACAACACTGATGCGTGTTTTTTCAAGTTGGTCAATTTCTGCATAAACTTTACTGAGATTATCTTTATTGGTGGCTCTGTAATATTTCCCCCCTGTCATTTGAGCGATCTCAGTTAAGGTTTCCTCATCAATTTCTACATCCATTGGGCGATACTCTTCGCCAAAAGGCGTTTGTACCGGCATTGGAGCCTGACCTTTGGTACCTACTCCAATAGTATAAACTCTCACGCCATATTCTCGTGCAATTTCACCTGCCGTCTGGGGAGAAACTTCTCCGGAATTATTCACCCCATCGGTAAGTAAAATAACCACTTTACTTTTGGCATCACTATCTTTAAGACGTGCAACAGCAGTGGCCAGGCCCAAGCCAACCGCCGTACCATCTTCTAGCATCCCACTTTTAATTTCAGAAAGCAGGTTATTCACTACACTATGATCAGTAGTAAGCGGGCACTGGGTAAAGCTTTCTCCAGCAAAAATAACAACCCCCATCCGATCATTTGGTCGGCTTGAAATGAACTCTTTGGCTACATCTTTGGCTGCTTCCAGGCGATCCGGGCGAAAATCACGTGCCCGCATACTTCCGGAGATATCGGTACAAATGACAATATCAATCCCTTCGACTTCCTTGTCTGTCCAATTTTCGGAAGATTGCGGCCTGGCTAAAGCAATTATGCCTAGTCCGATAGCCAATATCCTTAGCAAGGGAGGAAGGTGCCGAAAAACATACTTCCAAGACACCGGCGCAGTTCTAAGAGATTGTAAAGAAGACATCTGGATGGAAGCATTCCACTTTGCCTGATACCAAATATACCCTATTAGCATCGGGATCAGGCCCAATAGCAACCATAAAAATCCTGGATCTTTAAATGTATAGTCAAACATAGCTTATTCCTGTTTTTCACTGATCGCTGGTACGGTACGAATGGTATTTTGAACAAAATCGTATGCTTGATCGAGGGAAATATAATTCTCTTTAGAGCCTGTCTTTTGCTTCGCAAATTTCACCATATCGGCCAAGCGGAGCATTTGCTGAAGATTCTCAAAAGGCACTTCTCTATCCAGGCCTCTATTTTTAAAAGAGGTGAAAATTTCATCGCTGGTTTGCTCCAGGGCCGGAATATTGAAGCGATGCTCAATGTAGGCTCGAATTACTTCTGTTAAGCGAGAGTAATAGTATTTACTATCCTCAGCTTGCCATAACTTTTCATTTTTAATAGCATCCAACATCCGCAACGCAATTACATGAGTGGGTTCCTTCGGTATTATTCGTTCCGGTTCTTCCGGCTTCTTACGTTTTAAGAAGAAAATGATTATTCCTATTATTATTGCCAAAACAAGCAACCCTCCAAGAATCCAGGGTAAAACCTCCTGAAAAGTAAGTGGTACCTCTTCGATTTCCTTTATCGGTTTTATAGCTTGAGTGGTATCAACGGCTACGAGAAGGATATTCAATGGTACAGGATTGGTGCGCAAAGTATCTATTTGCCCATTTTCAGACTGAGCTAAAAAAGGAAAAGGCGGGATCAAATGATAACCACTATCAAATGAAGTAACCGTATACGATTTGGATAATTGAATTCTGCCTTCTTCCACTATACTTGTATCCAAAGGGAGTTCTTCCACTACTTCGACAGCTTCGTTTTCAAGGGCATCTACAACCGGAGGAAAAAACACGCGAGTCGTCGGCAGTACCGTCGCTTCCAAAGTCAATCTTGTCTGGGCACCAATTAATATATTAACCGAATCAAGCCGGGCAACAACTGAGGCATCCTGGCCCCAAACAAAATGGAAGCTAAGCAATGAAAAAATGACTATTAATAGACTTGTTCTGTAGCTGCTGATGGAGCGTAATTGGCCAAATTTTATTTTAGACAAGGCCACAAGCGCAGGCGTAGCCTTAGCTATATCGAATATTTTCAAGGCAGTATGAAATAAAATTTGGCAATTTAAGCCCATTAAGCAGTTATAGAACAAGTCTAATATTAAGTAAATCCTTTTCATCATAAAACAAATATTAATTTACCCATACTCCTTATCTCACTAAATAAGCGATTCTTTCCCTTTCCTCTTTGATCGTTAACCATTTTCCGTTCACCTTTAACCGCCTAAAGTCTGCTTTTGAAGAAGTTCATCATTGGAACTACATAGTCTCGATCCGTTCTGAGAGAAACCAGATCGATGCCACTTTTCTTAAAGAATTGCTCTAGTAAATCTTTATTTTTTAGCCATTCGGCTTTGAAGTGGGTTCGTATTTTTTTCCGTGAAGTATCGACCCATTGTTCGCGGCCCGTTTCAGCATCTTTCAGTTTAATCAACCCGACGGGAGGAAGCTCAGCTTCTCTCGGGTCAAAAACATGCATTCCAATCAGGTCATGCCTGTTATTAACAGATTTCACCGCATCTTCATAACCCGAATCTACAAAGTCTGAAAGCAAGAAAACCGTAGAGCGCTTCCGAATAACTCTTGAGAAATAGCGCAGTGCCTCTTTGAGGTCGGTTCCTTTGTGTTCCGGCTCAAAATCCAGGAGTTCCCGAATGATATGAAGCACGTGCAATTTTCCTTTTTGAGGCGGAATGAATTTTTCTATTTTATCACTAAAAAGAATAACGCCAATTTTATCATTATTTTGAAGCGCTGAAAAGGCCAGAACGGCAGCGATCTCCGTAATCATTTCCCGCTTAAACCAATTCACAGAACCAAAGGATTCTGAAGCACTCACATCCACCAAAAGCATGAGGGTCAGTTCCCTTTCCTCCTGAAATACCTTAATGTAGGGATGATTAAACCGGGCCGTTACTTTCCAATCGATGGTACGGATATCGTCTCCGGGTTGGTATTCACGTACCTCGCTAAAGGTCAATCCCCGACCTTTAAAAGCACTATGATACTCTCCGGCAAAAATATTTCGCGAGAGCCCCCGGGTCTTTACCTCTATCTTACGTACTTTTTTAAGTAACTCTTTAGTCTCCAAGCTATTCTTTTTTAGTCCTTGTAAAAATCAAAATAGGAAAACTGTAAACGAGTCTATTTAATAGACTTGTACTCGTTAAACGTTCCCCGTTCTCCGTTCTCCGTTCTCCGTTTCCCGTTTTCCGTTTCCCGTTTTCCGCAATTTTTTTTTAAGGAACTTCTACTCTATTTAAAATTTCACTGATGATTTCCTCTGCCTTCACGTTCTCTGCTGCCGCTTCGTAGGTAAGCCCCAGGCGGTGGCGCATTACATCATGGCATACATTTCGTACATCTTCCGGGATCACATATCCACGGCGATTAATAAACGCATGTGCTTTTGCGGCCTGTGCCATACTGATACCAGCTCTGGGAGAAGCACCGTATTGAATAAATGACTCCATATTCCTGAGGCCGGCATCGGCAGGGAATCGAGTAGCAAAAACAATGTCTACGATATATTTTCTGACTTTTTCATCGATGTACACTTCGGAAACCACATCTCGGGCCTGGAGAATTTGCTGGGGAGTCAGTACTTTATTCGGCTGAGGCTTGATACGCTGAATATTCTGATCGATGATTTGCATTTCTTCCTCGCGAGTAGGATAATCAACCACCACTTTGAGCATAAAACGATCGACCTGAGCTTCAGGGAGGGGATAAGTTCCTTCCTGTTCGATTGGGTTTTGAGTAGCGAGCACGAGGAAAGGTTCCTCCATTTTATAGGTTTTATCGGACAAGGTTACCTGACGTTCTTGCATGACTTCAAGTAAAGCACTTTGCACTTTGGCAGGCGCCCGGTTGATCTCATCTGCCAGAATAAAGTTGGCAAAAATAGGGCCTTTTTGCACATAAAATTCCTCCTTCTTCGGGCTGTAGATCATGGTTCCCAATAAATCAGCCGGTAAGAGATCAGGTGTGAACTGTATACGGCTAAAGGAGGCATCCACTGTTTTGGAGAGCGTGGTAATTGCCAGAGTTTTAGCCAAACCAGGCACCCCTTCTAATAAGATATGGCCATTTACAAGTAATCCGATAAGCAATCTTTCACTGAGCTTCTTTTGCCCTACGATCACTTTCTTCATTTCCAGCATGATCATATCGGCAATAGCGCTTTCGCGTTGAATCTTTTCGTTTAACTCCTGAATGTCTACAGTTGTACTCATGATTTCGCTTTTTTTGACATTATGTCGGGATCAACATGCGTGCCAAATGACCACCAGATGAAAAATTGGCAGGATAATATTTAATAGGAAGGATAGCGCGGGTTTTTAATTTTTCCGGGAAAAATTAAAAACCCGCGCTATCCTTCCTATTAAATATTATCCTGCTGAGAGGAATGCCCTACTTTTAAGGAATTCAATAATAGTTTATGGAACAATATTCTACTCTTTTGGAACAAAAATCACCTTTTAATGCTCACTTTCCCTGCAACTTTGTATTAAAGATTTGAGGTTAAGTAGAATCAATTATTAACAAAAAAAGATAAAGATGGCTACTATAGCGAAAGCAGTATCACCCGAAACGAATTTAGCAAGCAACCCTACTAGATTGGCAGGCATAAAAGATGGAAGAACACCCAACAGCATTAACGCCTTCGAATCAGCAGAAGCATTTTCTGAATTTGTTGAGGAAACCTTGACTTCAGGAATGCGACTTGGCATCCCAGGGTGTTCATCCCATGATGTTGGTAAAACCAAAAGGCGTGAAGTCCTGATGCGCATCGATGAGTTCAATGAAGTTCCTGCAGAAAGTCCGTCGGGCACATCTCAAAATGAGTTGCGAGCTCTGCAAACGAAATTGCAACAGTTAGAAGAAGTCATGAAGCTCTATAGGATTAACCAGGCCTTCACTGTAAACTTCCGTTGCCTTGGAGATGAACAACTTTTCACTAACAGCCTAAGCAGTAGTAGCTATACGATATGGCAAACTACTTCTCTCTGTAATTTAATCGCCTGGATTGAGATCTTGGACAAAAATAATCAAAGAGTAAAACTACAAGAGTTAGTGACCGACGAAGAGACTCTTAACAAGGTGGATATGTACCTTAAAATGTTTGTTATTCAATTTCTAAGAAATGTTTAGAAATGAGAAGGGCAACTTCTCCCACCCAAAAAAAAGGCCGGCTTCCAATCGGAAGCCGGCCTTTTTTATACCGTATCGACAATTATCGAATCATTATTCGATAATCAACATTTTCTTAGTCGCTGTATGCTTAGGCGTATCCAACTGATAGTACAACATACCTGCAGCACCTAAATCAGCACGATTCAAGCTTACAGTATTATAACCTCTGTTGAAATCACCTTCAATTACTTGAATTACTTTACCGCTTAGATCATAGATCTTCAAGGTAGCAGAAGTAGCTTCTGGTAAGTAGAAACCAATCAAAGTTTCGCTCTTGAATGGGTTTGGCTGGTTCTGATACAATTCGAATTCACCACCCACGATTACACTGCCTTTAGCACTGTTGAAGCGAAGCGCTACATCCATGAACTGAGCCGTAGCCGTATAAGCTTCTGCCTTAACAAGGCGAGAGTTCACTGTGATTACATCACTTAGTTGAGCATTTGCTTTAGCTGTGAATGTAAGAGCAAACAATGCTGTATTGTCTTCAACACTTACATTACTAGCGTTCCAGCTAGTCGTAATAACACCTTCTTCAACTCTTGAAAGACCGAAGTTGTCAGCAGTTAAGTTAACCAATTGACCTTCTCTGGCCGCTACAAACTCTAATGCATTATTATCGAAAGCCAAAGTGAACTGGTATCCTAAGATGTTATTGAATGCTTCAGCATTGAACTCTACAGTATACGTTTCGCCAGCGATCAATTCGCGATCTTCAACCTGGAATACCAGGTCACCAACGAAGTTACGATCTTCACTTGAAGCGAATTCGTTAGGAACAGCATCACCAGAAACATCACCGATCTTAACACCTACAAAGTTATTCTCCAATTCATCCTGAGCCAAGTCATTGATACCAATCACTTCTGGGAATGCAGGAAGGAATGGATTTGCAGGATTAGGGAACTGGTAAAGTTCCTCAACAAATCTCCAGGAATTATTTTCCGGTAACTCATCGATGATGTGCAGGATCAACTTACGCAATTCAACGATATCGAAAGTAGTTACTTTACCGTCATTGGTTGCATCTGCAGCAATGATCTTGTATGGCGTAGCTAGTGGCTGAATGCCCAAGATGTGCTGGCTGATCATTACAAGGTCGAATGTAGTTACACCGTTCAGGTAGTTGACGTCCTTCTCAGGAGTGATCGTATAGTTATCGTTGATTGGCAACTGGAAGCTGAATACACCGTCATTGCCTGTAGTAACCATCTGTGGAGAGTTCGAACCATTTGAGCTCGTAACTTCTACATCAACAAGAGCAACCGGATCGTTAAGCTCTGTCTCAATTGCCCCAGCAATAGTAGCCGTTGGAGCAAGGTTACATACATCGTTAGGATCGGTTACGAAAACAGTCGTCTCACAGAAATCTTGATTCCCGTACTCATCTGTTGCATATACAGTAACAGTAGTTTGACCAGCATCCACATCTAAACAATCAAATGTGATCAATGTATCCGTTACATCAGGAGAGAAAGAGAACAACAATTCTTCGTATGGAGTACAGTTATCGTAGCTATCACCATTTTCAAAAGAAGAAACATTCAAAGTAACCATCTGGCTAGAAGGCATGATCACTGTAGAAAGTACCTTACAAATTGGAGTAGGTGGCTTGCAATCTTTAACTTCAAATGTATATTCACAAGTTGCAATATTACCACAACCATCTTCAACTTTCCACTGAATTAAGTGCAGACCAATTGGATAAGCACCACTTGCTTCATTCTCAGCATTTCCTGCATTTGCAAGTGGGTTGAAATCAGAGTTGAAATCGAATGTTGGTGCGTTAGGATCAGTAGGATCAAAGAATGCATCGATCTTGTAGTAGTAAGTCAAATCATCAAGATCTGTACAATCATCTTCTCCCTCAATAACCAAATCAACTGGGATAGGCTCACAATCAGGCTCAAAACCACAGATTGTCAAGTCTTCACAAGTAGAAGTAATCGTTGGAGGATCAGACTCAAGAACCTTGATTTCCTGATTGAACGTCCATGTAACATAACCTAATGGGAAGCTATTATCTGGCTGGCACCAGTCAACAACTGACCACTTACGGATCAACTTGATACATCCAGGCTCTGTAATTGGAAGCTCAGTATCCTTAAAGCTTACTCCAACTAAATCACATGCATCTTCAAAGATACGTGGACGAACATCAAACTCATTTACATCCGGGTTATTTTCAAGCTCATCCGGATCAAGACCCGCGCCACAGCTATTCAATGTAATATCACAAGGCCATTCAACTCCGTCATCTGGGCTGTGCGTGTCACAACCAAAGAATGGAGTAGCCCAGCACTCTGTATCACAAATATCGAATGGAGTACTATTTACAATACTGATGATCTGAACACAAGAAGCTGTCAATCCTTGCTTATCGATAGCCGTGTAAATACGAGTAACAGTTCCTTCACCACACTGATCAGGGCCACCATTCTGAGAAACATTCACTCTTTCCACACCACAGTTATCAAATGAAGCATTGTAGAATCCAATCTGCTCGTTCACTGGTAACAAGAATACCGGAGGATCATTAGGATTCACAGGATTAACCGTTACACCATCGAACTTGTCAGGATCAAACTCCCAGCAGTCAATTGTTTTATTAGGAGGACAAGTAATTACCGGAGGTAATTTATCATTAACTGTAACATTCACCATACACTCGTTAAAGCGAGCTGTTGGATCATTTTCAGAGAAATTGCCAATTACATCGTATACGCGTAAACGAACAACAATGGTTTCGTTCACATCATCACAGTCAAAATCAACACAATCAGTGAATGGCTCAAATGGAGCAGCATCCATACGCTTAACTTTGTAAGCCAGGATTTCGCAGTTATCGGTAGAACCATCATCAAATGTTTCAGCACATACTGTTGCCATTCCATCAGTAGTCAAAGAGATTACTGTTTCTTCATCGCAAATTGCTACCGGAGGATCATCATCCTGAACCGTCATTGGAACTTCACATACTGTTTCATTTCCACAATCATCTGTTGCGGTATATGTAATGATGTAGTTACCTACAGGAACATTAACTAATGTATTATCATTCAGGAATTCTCCAACATCAGCAGTAATTACTATTGAGATGTTATCCGGGCTTGAGCAATCATCTGTTGCTACAGCCATTGGAAGAACAACATCAGCAAGACATGCATTACCTTTAGTACCAACTGTAAGAGGAGCTGGGCACATCAATTGAGGGCCAGTCTTATCTAATACTTTGATCAGTTGATCCATCTGAGCCATGTCAGCCGTACAGTTATCCATCACTGTCCATGTACGTAAAACTTTTAAAGAACCTTCACATAATTCAACAACAAGATCCTCAAAAGAAACAAGTAATTCGCACATATCACCCGTAGCAACCTCAATACCGTTAATCATTGGACGACCCGTATTAGAAGGATCTGTATTCGGATTGCTGCAATCAAGAGCAGGAATATCAATATCGTTAATATCAGCAGGGAAAGAAACATCATTTACAGATGGTCTTGCTACTGTAATTACTTGATTACAAGTAGCCGTATTACCGCTTTCATCCGTAGCTGTCCAAACGCGTGTGATAATCTTGATGAAATCATCATCGCAATCACCATCTACCGTTGAATCAACAAAATCCAAGGTAACATCACCACAAGCATCTTCAGCAAGAGGGCCACCAACTAAACCAGAAGAGATGGACAATTTAGCACCAAGGAAGTTGCCAGTTTGAACGCCTGAATTAACTGCATCATAGATTCTCAATACCCAAGTACCTTCAGCAGTTTTTCCATTAAACATTGCATTGAATGAGTTGTAAGGCTTGAATGAACCACTCATACCAGCAACATCAAGGTTTTCGAAATCTTCAGAAGTATTGGTCGCTTGTTGATCAAAAGTAGCGTTGATATCATCTACAGATGTTCCAAGATCATCTTCACCATTTGCAAATGTATCGTAGCATTTTCCATCTTCTGTACCAGGACGCTCGAATAGAACAGCAACGCTTCCGTCAGGAGCCACTAATTCAGCACTTAAATCACCTACCCAAGTGTGTTGGATGCTTAACTCTAAATCAACATCTGTAACTACGCCATCAGCATCTACAATGAAAGGAATTTCAAGTACGTTAGTACCGTCTTCACATCCATCAAAAATTGGCGTATCATCACCGAAATATTCGTATTCGCTCACTTTAGAACTTCCAACAATAAAATCAGGATCCGTGGACTCTACACAGCTTACTGTTACATCACTGCACTCAATTGTAGGAGGCAGGTTATCAAATACATTTACTGTAGTTTCACAGAAGTTATTCATATTTTCAGGATCCGTCACTACGGCTGTAATAACCTGTCCGATTTGAGGAGCACCTAGCATGTTACCCAGGTTATTTCCAGCTTCGTCAAATAATTCAACGATGTAATCATCATAACAGCCATAAGGTCCACCTTCTAAGATATCGTCTGCACCAACAATTGCTTCGCAATCAGGATCAAGCGCTACATTTACCTCATCATTACATGCAAGCGTCGGAATTGGATTAGGGAACTCATTAACTATTACATCGAAAGTACAAGTAGACATGTTACCTTCGTTATCCGTAGCTTTCCAGATTTGATTAGTTGTACCGATTGGGTAGAAATCGCCTGAAGTCAGGTCAGAGTTATCGATTTGCTCAACTAAAGGCTCTCCTCCGATTTGTACAGTATAGAAAATATTACCATTCCAAGTTCTAGGATTAAATGTAGCACCAGTAAATGCAGGAGCACCTTTACCTACACCCGTTGTAATCTGCATATTGGCATCCGTGTATGTATTCGCGCCACTTGTATACAAAAAGCGGTTTGTAACAATATTATAGCTAGCTAAGTTGATGTAGATACCAAAAGACTCACCTGGTTGGATCGTCAAACCACCAATTGGTAGTGGAGTAGGATTACCCTGACCTTGAGAAACAGCATTGCCAGCACCCAATAAAGTCCATTGGCTAGGATCGTTTGTTTTACCTACGAATGTATTTGGCGTAACATAAACCTCCAAATCCGCAATAAAACCTACTGCTGCATCAAGATTAATATCAAAGCTAGTAATCGTAATTGCACCAGCCGCGCCAATATTTGAAACGTCAAACATGTTACCGGCAAATCCATTGTTGTCGTTGAACGTAGTACCCAAGAAGGTAGTTGTCAACATGAATTCACAGTTATCGGTAGCCGTTACGTTATAATTAACGATTGCTTCACAAGCACCTGGATCAAGATTTACAACGATTTCATTTGGACAGAAAATGTCCGGAGGTAATACATCCACAACTGTAACCGTAAGATTACAAGAGCTTGAGTTACCACAATCATCCGTACCTGTAAGCGTAACATTTACATCACCGATGTTCATACATTCAAAAGTAGATTGAGAAAGAGAAAGCGTTACTGAGCTGCAGTTATCAGAGCTACCAGCATCTACATCTGCAGGCTCAATCGTAGCATTACCATCTTCATCCAATTCTACTGTAATATCCTGGCAAAGTACCGTTGGGGCCGTGTTGTCTTCAACCGTAATAGTTTGTACAACAGTATTGATATTTCCACACTCATCTTCAATTGACCATGTTCTGGTGATGGTAGATTCACCTACGCAGCTACCCGGAGTAACTACTTCCGTAGCATTATCAAGAATATTGATATTGTTTGAAGAGCTACAGTTATCAGAAATATCGCTGCTAGAAATAGTCAAAGCAGCAGGAATAGCATCGCACTCAACAGTTACATCTCCAGGAAGTGTAATATCAAATGTAGGAGCTTGTGTGTCCTGAACGGTTATTACTTGTGTTTCAGTAGTAGAGTTACCGCAACCATCAACAGCTGTCCATGTACGTGTTAACGTAAAGTTGTTTGGACAAGAACCAGGCGTTGAAGTTTCATTGAAAGAAACAGAAACCGTACCATCACAGTTATCAGAAGCCGTTACAGCAGCAGGAGCAGGAACATTATCACACTCTACTGTTGCATCAGCAGGAACACCGCTTAATACGGGAGCAGTATCATCATTTACTGAGATAGTTTGAGAGATTGAAGTAGTATTTCCACATACATCTACGAACGTCCAGGTACGAACAGTAACAAAGCTGTTAGCGCAAGCACCTTGAGTCGTCATATCCACCGGAGATACAGTAATATCCCCATCGCAATTATCAACTGCTGTTAAATCTACTGGCGCAGGTACATCTGCAGCACACTGAAGTGTAACATCCGCCGGAGCAGCAGGAGCAACTGGTGCAGTAGTATCATCAACCGTAATGGTTTGTGATATGCTGCTAGAGTTACCGCACTCATCGGTAATTGTCCATGTTCTGTTAAGAGTGAAATTATTCGGGCAAGAGCCAGCATCAACTTGCTCATCGAAAGCAATATCAATGGAGCCTTCTGGAGAACAGTTGTCAGAAACATCACTTGGAGCCGGAATAAATGGAGCAGGTACATCCGCTGCACACTGATAAGTTTCATCTTGTGGAGCAGGGAAATCGAATGTTGGAGGAGTAGTATCTTCTACCGTAATCTCCTGCGATACAGTTGTAGTGTTTCCACAAGCATCGGTAGCAGTCCAGGAATCAATAATCGTGTAATTGTTGATGCAGTTACCAGGAATAACTGTTTCAGTATAAACCAAATCCACAACGCCACAATTATCGGTAGCTGTTGGATTAGCCGGGGAAGGCACCATATCGCATTCTACCGTAATATCAGCAGGTACCCCTGTAATGACAGGATTTGTATCGTCATTTACCGTGATCGTCTGAGAAACGGAAGAAGTGTTGCCACAAACATCCGTGAACGTCCAAGTGCGTACTTCTACGAAATCATTCACACAAGAACCTGGTGTAATTTGAATTGTTGGAGAAACCGTGATATCTCCATCACAGTTATCCACTGCTGTTAAATCTACCGGTGCCGGTACATCTGTTGCACATTGTAATGTTAAATCACCAGGAGCAGCAGGAGTAGCAGGAGCTGTATTATCATTTACAGTGATTGTTTGAGAAACAGAAGAAGTGTTTCCACAAATATCCGTAAATGTCCAGGTACGAACCATCACGAAATCGTTCACACAAGAACCCGCTGTAGTTTGAGAAGTAGGAGAAACTGTGATATCACCATCGCAGTTATCAACAGCTGTTAAATCTACTGGTGCTGGTACATCTGTTGCACATTGTACCGTTACATCCGCTGGTGGAGCCGGAGCAACCGGAGCAGTATCGTCACTTACTGTAATGGTTTGTGAAATAGAAGAAGAGTTCCCACAAACATCCGTAAATGTCCATGAGCGAGTAATTACGAAATCATTATCACAAGAACCCGCAGCAATTGAAGAAGCTGGAAGACCAACAATATCGCCATCGCAATTATCAACAGCAGTAAGCGTTGGAACAGCAGGTACATCAGTTGCACACTGAACTGTAATATCCGCTGGCGCAGCCGGCGCAACTGGAGCAGTATCATCACTTACTGTGATGATTTGAGTATAAACAAAAGTATTACCCGCATTGTCAGTGAACGTCCAGGTTCTCGTTACCACAAAATCATTTGCACAACTACCAGGAGTAATCGCATCTACCGGATCAACAGTAATAGAACCATCACAAAAATCACTTGCCGTTAATGGCATACCAGCAGGCACATCACCAGCACATTGTACCGTAAGATCATCCGGAGGAAGTGGTGTACCCGGAGGGCCTGGGAAGAAAGGCTCTTCAGTATCAACGATAGTCGCTTTACCATCAATCGTTCTAACAGGAACAACAAATGGAGGAACACCGCCATTTGTAGAAGCTTCAACAGGCGTTGGGAATTCAATGAAACGAATGTCCGTCATATCTCCAACTTCACCGGTAATATTGAAGGCAAGTGTAAAAATTACAAAACTATCAGGAAAAGATTTTCCAATATTCTCATCATCAAACCAAGAGAAAGAAAGTGTATCACCGAAGTCACCAAAACCAGCTGTTGGTGGAAGACCAATACTTGCAATAGATTCAAAATCCAATACGTCTTCATCCCAGGTTAAGGTAAACTGCAAACCACGAAGATCCGTGAAATTATTCACTTTAACATCAATCAAAGTAGGCTCAATTCCACACTCTACATCTTGAGGCTCGATATATACCGTTAATGTATCATTTACATGTACATTGAAGCTACACTCATCTGTGTTTCCACCTTGATCAGTAGCTGTATAAGTAACTTTAGTATCACCAATATTAAACGCTTCTCCACTTGCATCATCTACACCACTTCCCGTAGTAGCACCCATAAGTGTATATGTTACATCTACAGGACCACAGTTATCTGTAACATCTACAGGAGCAATACCATTAACGATCTGACTTGGCAAACCAAGAATGTTTGATACCGTCACATCGTCAGGGCAAGTAATTGAAGGTGGATCAAAATCGACTACATCTTCAACAGATTGGAAAAATTGGATTGGAATCGGCGTTGATAGCGGTGTAGTTGCTACACTTGCTTGTATAAATGTAGGAAAATCACCTTCTATAATGTCAGCAAAAGCACCTACAGGTCCTACTACACTGAAGTGAATAGAGAATAATACGGCGCCATCAGGAAGAGAATTCGAATCATCATACCAAGCAAAAGTAAGTTGTCCGGCAGCAGGGAACTCACCGAAATCATTTTGCTCAAGATCCATGATTGGAGCAAAATTATCTACAAATTGGTAGCTCAATACCGAAGGATCCCAATTAAGGGTGAATTGTACGCCATTAAGCGTATCAAAACCATCCTCTACAATTACGTCAACAACATAATCCGTTAAATCGCATTCAGCAGGGCCTTGTGCTTCAAGATCAAGCACTAAAAGATTATTCAATGCTGCACACTCAACAGTAAAACTTCCGTCGAAAGCTGTAGAAGCTGTTGGATTAGGGAAGCTAGTTACATCTGAAACTTCCAGGCCATTGATCTCAACAACCGTAAATGAAGCAGGAATAGCTCCGGCAGTGACATCTACTCCCAAGAGCAACTCATCTCCGGCAGGAAGCGTCAACCCTACTTTTGGGTCATCGGAAAACCAGGAAAAAATAATAGTTCCCGCTGCTGGGCTGTTAGCCACGCCTGTACCAATAGCATCCAATGCAGGAGGAATAAAAAAGCCATCAACAGAAGCGATGACTGCAGGGTCATAGTTTAAAGTGAATTGAATACTGGTTACGTCTACGACATTGAAACCAAATATCCCTACACCACCCTGTTGATTTTGTGGCGCACATTCATCGAAGGCCACAACGTCCACCTGGTTAAAGGCAGAAGTAGCTCCTAAAAAAAGGAGCATGATCAAAAAAGTAAATTTTTTAAGCATAATTTTCATGGGTTTTGCAATTAAGCTAAGTGTATTCGTTTGAAAAAATTTTTCGTGTATGTACAAGTATAAGAGAGACTCTAATATACAACAATGTTTAAAATTTCTTTAGTAGAATGCTTTAATTCGCCATAATTCGGCATCAATCGGGACAATTATATACGATTTTTATTTGAAAAGGTTTATAAAAAGCACATCAGGATGATTTGCCGAAACTTTTCTTTTTATAAAACCTAAGAACTTTTGTTGAGGAGTAGTACAAGGAATTAGCTTAATTATAAAACCAGCAAAACCAAGTGGGGGGACAAGCCCCCCGCTTGGCGTTCGCTGATTTTACTCGATCATGGTTTATTCAACCAAGATCATCTTCTTAACTGCGCTATTGTCTTCAGTATCTAATTGATAGTAAAGTACGCCAGTAGCTGCAAGTTCACTTCTGTTCAAGCTTACTTCATTGTAACCTTTCACGAAGTCACCTTCAATTACTCTCAATACTCTACCTGATACGTCAGAGATAGTCAGTGTTGCTTCAGTATCTTGTGGTAAGATGAACCCGATAACCGTTTGCGTTTTGAATGGGTTCGGAGTGTTTTGCAACAAAGCGAATTGAGCAACATCTTCTCCGAAGAATTCGAACTCAACAGTCATCATCGTACCGTCCGCGCTATAAGCTTCGTTGCGTAGTTTAGCAGAGCTTAATCCGATCAAGTCACGGATAGATTCTGCGTTAGCTGTTGCTTCGAAGTTCATTGTGAACAATACTTCGTCATCTTCTACATTTTCGCCAAGAGCGTTGAACCAGTTAGCCATGATCTGACCCTGATCAGCGTGTGCCAATCCGAAGTTCGCTTCAGAAAGGTTGCTCAATACACCAGGAGTGATGTCAGCTAATTGAAGAGCTGTTTCATCGAACTCAACAGTGAACTGGTAACCTAACATGCGACGGAAGTCTTTCGCTGTTACCTCAACGCTGTATGTTTGACCTTTAACTACTGCCTGATCAGCTACGCGCATTACAAGCTTGCCAGTGTTTCTGTCTAAGCCAGGACCTTGAGCCAATGCACATAGATCAGTAATCGCATCTTCTGTAACATCACCCACTTTCACTGCGATGAAGTCACCATCCAATTGATCAGTGAATACATTTTCGTATTCAATGTCTTCATCGAATGATGGTACAAATGCAGGTTGAGTTGGAGCGAATACAAAGTCAGCAGGTACGAATCTCCAGCTAGTGTTGTTGAAGAAGCTTGGGATATTCTGAAGAACAAGTGCCTGGCCTTCTACAAGGTCAATTGTAGAGATGAAGCCATTGTTGTTGATATCCGCAGCAACTTTCTTATAATCGCTATCCAAGTACTGAATTCCTAGGATGTGTAACTGGATCATGATCAAGTCAAATGTAGTAACGCCGTTGTTTGAGTTTTCGTTGTTGTATGGAGCTACAGTGTAATCCTGTAAGCTTTCAACACCGAAACCATAATCGCCGTTAGCATCTGTTACGTCCAGATCATTAGCCGCGCCTGTCAAGTTAACATCTACACAGCTTACGTCAGCGCCGTATTCTGTAGCAATGCTACCTTCAAGCAATACAACCGGAGCAGCGCCTGTTACACATACTTCGCAAGACGGAGTATTTGGTGTGCACTCAGAATCGCCATCACCTTGAGAAACTTCAGCACCATCAAGAGTGATTGCTGTACATTCGCCAACCTCACCAGTCAACAATAATGTAACCTCAGCAATGATTGAACCGTCAGCCAATGTTTGACCTTCGTTGTTCACGTCGAACCAAGATACCATTACAGAGTTGCCTGTGATGTTAGTAAGTAGACCTGGAAGCAGACCAGTACTTGTAGCACCTGTGATAGAAGCTACAGCACCATCAGCAACCGTGAATTCGAATTGTACAGATTGAATATCAGTAAAGTTATCTACAGTAACCGGTACAGTTACCGTTTCAGTCATGTTACCGCCAGAGCAGTTAGCAGTGAATGTTGCAGGAACGCCTTCGCCTACGGTTACTGTTTCAACACTTTCACAACCTGTGATTGTGCTAGTAATTGTTACAGTGTAATCACCAGGAGTAAGACCTTCAACGCAAGCAGAATCATCGCCTGTGCTCCAAGCGTATGTTACGTCACCAGAAGCATCGTTACCGTCTGCATCTTCTACTGCAGTCACACATACTACACCGTCACCAGCGTTGCAGTAAGACTCATCAGTAGCTTCAACAGTTGGGTTCAATCTAACTGACTTATCATCGATAGTTGTGAATGTCCAGCATTCAGAGCTGTTACCAGCGCAATCTGTTACGATTAAGATCACTTCAACTTCACCCGCCTGAGTGCAATCGAATGTGTATTCGTAAGCAGGAGCGCTACCGTCAACGCTGATCTGAATATCAAGATCGTAAGATTCTCCAGTACCACATCCTACGTCAACGCTACCACCGTCGAATAGATCAGCAGGAACTGTTGCAGTACCATCCTGACCAAGAGCGATGTTCAAGTCGTCGATGCAAATTGCGATTGGAGGCGTGCTATCAGAGATATTCACCTCGATTGTGCAATCGCTAGCGTTACCACTAGGATCAACAGCAGTGAAGGTTACATAAGAGATACCTACAAGGAAGTCACCTCCAATTGAATTACCAACACCAGAACCTGTAGCACCGTTTGGTTCAACGATTGTCCAAGTAAATTCAGCTACATCGCAATTATCGAATGCATCAGCAAATACCTCTTGGTAAGAGCAGCAAGATTCGATATCGTTACTGCAGAAGATTTCTGGAGCGATGTCGTCAATTACCGTTACTAGAGCAGCGCAAGTACCAACGTTTCCGCTAGCATCTGTTGCGGACAATGTAACAGGAACATCTGTACCAGCCTGGCTGCAATCGAATGCAGATGGCTCAACCTCTAGAGATACGATTCCGCAGTTATCGATGCTACCACCGTCAACGTCAGCAGCTGTAATTGAAGCTTCACCGTTAGCATCCAGGTAAACAGTTGTGTTAACACATACTGCAGTTGGATCGATGTTGTCTTCTACAGTTACTTCAGTTGTACAGCTAGCAGTATTACCGCTAGGATCAGCTACAGTTAATGTAACTGTTACTGGGTTGAACAAGTTATCGCAGTTGAAGTCTGTGATATCAAGATCGTAAGTAACAACTGCACAGTTATCATCAGCATCTACCAATACGTCATCAACGTCGATAGAAGCTTGACCATTATCATCAAGTTGAACAGTAATTGCACCTTGACACTCAACAGTTGGAGCGATGTTATCAACAACGACTACAGTAGTTTCACATGTAGAGCTGTTTCCAACTTCATCCGTAACCGTAAGCACTACTGCTACTCCATCTTCGCTACCTCCTAAGTTGAAAGTACCGATTGGCATTGGAGGATTCGCAGCTGCATTGTTCTCTACAGTTCCTTGGAATGCATCTTCAAAAACACTCCAATTGCTTACATCAAAGTTTCCACCGTTAGAAGGTACTCCAGAGTTTCTGTAAGCCCATCCGTCAGTGTACTCCCAAGGTTGACCAGTTCCATCTTGATTAATGTTACCGAACACGTCAACAATTGCACCGTTCTGATACAATACCATTGCATCATCACCATTGATGAATAACGCAGCACTAGTATAGTCAGAAGCGAAACCGAAGTAATCAATGAAGTCATCTTCGCTATCAGGAGCAACGATGTAAATGTAATCACCAGCAGAAGCAGAAACCGCAGGGAATGTGAATTCAGCCCCGAAAGTTCCGTTTCCATTATTTGCCGATTCAACTCCGAATACGCTTAGATCAGCGATATTAGAAGATGCATATAGCTCCATTGCTTTAGGCGTTCCACCAGGATTATCACCATCAATTACTGCAGAGATAATAAGTGGAGATTCAGAAATTACACTAGAAGTGGAAGCGTCATTACAATCAAAGTCTGTAATATCTAATTCGAAGTCTAGATCTCCGAATTCAGTACAGTTATCAGTCGCAGATACTAGTACATCATCAACGTCTATTGAAGCTTCACCGTTAGCATCCAATTCAACTACAATAACGCCTTCGCAATCAACTTCAGGAGCGATTTCATCCGCTACAACTTCGATTGTTTGAAGCTGCTGAGCGAAGTTACCGTTTCCATCATCATAGATCCAAAGGATGTTGTAGAATCCAATTGTATACAAGTAGCTGTTATCGCCACAAGTACCCTGGCTCAATGATGGCTGAGCGTAGATGATATTACCGCACTCATCGATCGCTGTCGGAGCATCTACACATACAGAGCTACAAGTATTGTAGATAGCGTCAAGAACAGGATTTGTTGGTACCGGATCAGAGAAGTCTTCAAGTGTTGCTTCGAATGTACACTCATCGTTGAAGTCAGCATTTAATGCATCTTCAACATAGATAGTGATTTCAAATGTCTCGCCTTCAGCCAACGTCAAGCCAGGAATGTCGCTAAGCGCGGTACCCGCTGGAGGAGTCTGAGTAACGATGTATGTTGCTGGGCAGTTATCTTGAACTTCGATCATACCTGTGTAGTCAGGAATTTCAAAGTCAGGACAAGTAGAAGCAACAAGCTGTGGCGCTGGGCACACTACAGTCGGAGCCATCTGATCGATAACTGTTACAGTGAATTCGCAAGTGCTTGCATTTCCTTCTTCGTCAATTGCAGTGTAAGTTACTGTAGAAGTACCTACAGGGAACTGAGCGAACTGGAATCCGTCAGGAACATTCGTTGGATAAGGATAAATCGGAATGATTTCCTCACCTTCTGGGTTCAGGATCAATTCAGTAACTACGATCTCACCTGGGCAGTTATCCGTGATGTCGAATGGAGCCTCCCAAGAAACATCCTGATCACAATCGTTAGATGTAGCCAAGGCTTCAATATCACCTGGGCACTCATTGAATGTAGGTGCTTCTGTATCAATCACTTTTACAGTGAATGTACAAGTTTCAGAAACATTACCTGCATCGTCAGTAGCGTTGTAGCTGATTGTAGTCGTACCTTCTGGGAAGAATGAACCTGAAGGCAAGCCAGCAGTTTGAGTTACCTCAAGATCAGCATCGCAGTTATCAACGAATGTTGGTACATCGTAATCAACAACTGCACCACATACACCTGGATCGTTTTCTACAACGACGTCAGCTGAACAGTTTTCAATCACAGGAGCGTCATCATCTTCAACAACGATAGTGATTTCACACTGAGAAATGTTACCAGACTGATCTTCAACAGTCCATCCAACTACTGTAGTTCCAAGATCGAATGCAGCACCGTTCAATGTTGCAGTACCTGTGTAATCGTTGATTACAGAAGCAACTGTACAGTTATCATCAGTAGCTACAGGATCGAAGCCATTGCTACCCATTACGAACTGGCAGTTGTCATCAGTAGTGCGGAAGAATGGACTACCATCACCAGCGCATTCAATTGTTGGATCGATTTGATCTTCAACTGTTACGTTCGCTGCGCAAGCATTAGTGTTTCCGGCAGCATCTGTTACAGTTAATACTACAGTGTTGTTACCTAAGTTATCGCAAGTGAAGTTAGCTACATCGATAGCCGCTGTCAAGCATTCTTGACCGTTATCGAAGCTACCACCATCAACATCCGCAGATGTGATAGAAGCTTCACCATTATCATCTAAGTATACAGTGATATCAGCGCAAACAGCCGTTGGGTCGATGTCATCGATAACAGTGATCGTAGTCAAGCAAGTGCTAGACTGACCAGCAGCATCAAATGCAGTCAAGATTTCAACATTCTCTCCTACATCTTCGCAAGTGAACAATGTCTGGCTAAGCTCTAAGCTGCCAACACCGCACTCATCATCAATTGCATCAAGTACCTCAGAAGGATCAACTACCGCTTCACCGTTAGCGTCAAGTACGATTGTAAGATCTTGACAGCTTACGATTGGGCCTTGAGAGTCAGCAACACAGATTACGAACTGGAAGTTAGTTTCATTTCCAGAAGCATCTGTTACAGTTACCGTTACTTTAGTGCAACCTACAGGGTAAGTGTCACCAGAACCGCTAGTCATTGTCATTTCAGGATCGTTATCGCAGTTATCAGCAATATTCTCTACAGAGAACTCACCAATTGCAGAACACAATCCGGCAGCAGCGTCAAGGTTGATTGTATCACCGTATGCAAGTGTTTCGCCGTATGCTACTACATCGAATGTAGGAGCTGTATTATCTTCAACAGATACTGTGAATTCGCAAGTCAGTACATCCAACTCACCACCGTTATCAGTGTATGTGTACTCATACGTAACTGTGTAGTCACCAGCAGTAAGAACATCACCGCTAAGTGGGCCACCTACAAGAGTCATCGCATTTTCTTCACAACCTGTTTGTACGAATGGAGCGTTGTAAGTAATTGTTGCTTCACAATTGTCATCTGCGTAGAATGTCAAGTTAGAAGGACAGAATCCGATAGTTGGTACACCCACTTCTTCAACAAATACGTTAGCTACACACTGAGCAGTGTTGCCCACAGCGTCCGCAACAGTTAAAGTAACAGGGATTGTTTGTCCAACATCAGCACAAGTGAATTCAGTAACATCGATGCTTAAGCTAGCCACACCGCAGTTGTCAGAGCTACCGGCGTCAACCTGAGCAGGAGTCAATGTAGCCGGAGCACCATTGATAACCTGAACCGTTACGTCGTTGCAAAGTGCAACCGGAGCAGTTGTTTCTTCGATTGTTACAGTGAATTCGCAAGTTGAAGTATTACCTTCAATATCAGTGAATGTGTAGATTACTGTAGAAGTACCTACAGGGAATTGAGCTTGTTGTAAGCCGTTGCTTAAACCCAATGGATAATCAAACTGAGGAATGATCGTCGTCTCATCACCATCTGGATCGATGAATGTCTGAGTGAATGTGATCTCACCTGGGCAGTTGTCATATATATCTAATGGTGGTTCGAATGTAATGTCTTGGCTACACTCATTAGCTGTAGCGTTCGCTATGATATCAGCAGTACAATCATCGATTGTAGGAGCTTCTGTATCAAGAACAGTTACAGTGAATGTGCAAGTTTCGCCGATGTTACCAGCAGCATCAACTGCGTAGTAGCTAACGGTTGTTGTACCCTTACTGAAGAATGCACCAGATTCGTAACCCAATGTCAATAAGACAGGAGCAACAGCACCGTCGCAGTTATCTTCGTAAACCGGTAAGTCATACGTTACAAACGCACCGCAAAGACCTGGATCATTTTCTACTACGATATCAGCTGTACAATCAACCAATTCAGGTGCATCATCATCTTCAACTACGATAGTGATTGTGCACTGATCAATGTTTCCAGACTGATCTGTAGCCGTCCAAGCTACTTGTGTTGTACCAAGTGGGAATACAGCACCGTTAAGTGTTGATCCACCATTGTAATCGTTAGTTACACCGAATACCGTACAGTTATCAGTAGCGCTCACCGGATCGAATCCGTTGCTACCCATTACAAACTCACAGTTATCATCCGTAGTGCGGAAGAATACGCCACCGTCAGCACATGTGATTACTGGGTTGATGTTGTCTTCTACAGTTACTACTGCAGTACAAGCATCAGAGTTACCAGCATCATCAGTGATTGTCAATAGTACATCGTTCGCACCAAGATCATCACAAGTGAAGTTAGCAACATCAATAGTCAATTCGAAGCAGTCAGTGTTATCATCGCTACCAGCATCAACGTCAGCTGTTGTGATAGAAGCTTCACCGTTAGCATCAAGTTGAACCGTGATATCCTGACATGCTGCAACTGGATCGATAAGATCAAGTACAGTAACTTTCACTGCGCAGTTTGATTCGTTACCAGAACCATCAACCGCTGTCAAGATTTCGAAGTTCTCACCAAGATCATCACAAGTGTAAAGTGTTTGACTCAAGATTACTTCTGCGATACCGCAATCGTCATCAAGAGCGTCAAGAACTTGAGCAGGATCAACTACTGCTTCACCATTTGCATCAAGTTGAACTGTAATGTCTTGACAGTTCACGATTGGTGCGTTATCATCGCTTACGCAGATTACGAAGGAGAATGAAGTTTCATTTCCAGCGTCATCGATCGCTACGATAGTTACTTCTGTGCATCCTACAGGGAATGTAGAACCAGAACCATTTGTACCGCCAACTTGAACGTTACCGCAGTTGTCAGACAAGTTAACTACCTCCCACTCACCAATTGCAGTACACAAGCCAGCAGCAGAACCTAACTGGATAGTGTCGCCTTGAGCAAGTGTTTCACCGTAAGCAACTACTTCGAATGAAGGAGCTATATTATCAGAAACAGTAACTGCGAACTCGCAAGTCAATGTTTCACCATTACCTGGGTATGAGTATACAACTGTGTAGTTACCTGGAGCAAGTACATCACCGCTTTGAGGACCACTTACGTAGTTCATGTCAGCAGCACCGCAACCAAGCGCTACAGTTGGATTATCGTAGAACAATGTAGCTTCGCAGTTACCGTCTACTTCAAGGTTTTGTGAACCTGGGCAGTAAGCGATTGTAGCTGAGCCACTTTCTACTACTGTTACATTAGCGACGCAAGAAGCTTCATTACCAAACTGATCTTCAACAGTCAAGGTAACTTCGTAAGTGCCTCCAACATCAGCACAGTTAAATTCATCAATATCGATTGAGCTGGATACGATTGCACCACAGTTATCTGTGCTACCACCGTCAACATCATCAGCAGTAATGCTTACCGCAGAACCGTTCACTACTTGTACTGTGATATCTTGACAAACTGCAACCGGAGCAGTGTTATCTTCGATCGTTACAGTGAACTCACAAGTTTCAACGTTTCCGTAGATATCAGTAGCTGTGTAAACTACCATTGAAACACCTGCAGGGAACTGAGCTTGCTGCTTACCAGCTGGTAATGTGCTAGGATCAGTCCAATCGTATACATAAGATAATTCGATAGTACCTTCTTCACCGTTTGGATCGAATACTTGCTCAGTAACAGAAGCTACGTCGCAGTTATCGAATATTGCATATGGTGCATCCCAAGTGATCAATTCATCACACTCGTTAAGCGTTACATCAGAAACAATGTCAGCTGGACAATCATCAAATGTTGGAGCTTCTACGTCTTCAACATAGATAGTGAAGCTACATACATCAGATTCATTTCCAGAAGCATCAAATGCAATGTATTCTACAGTGTAAAGTACTTCAGCCGCAAGGTAATCACCAGAAGCAGGGCCAGCAGTACGCTGTACTAATGCTACTTCGCAGTTATCTTTGAATGTTGGCGTATCATAAGTTACGATAGCACCACAGTCACCAGGATCGTTGTCCTGAACGATATCAGCCGTACAAACATCAATTTGTGGAGCTTCGTCGTCAATTACTGTGATAGCCATTACGCAAGTACTAGAGTTACCAGACTGATCAACTACAGTCCATGTTACAAAAGTAGTACCTTTGTTGAAGGTAGCACCTTGAAGTGAAGAACTGCCATTGTAATTATTCGTTACTGCAGCCACGTTACAGTTATCATCTGTAGCTACTGGATCGAAGCCAGTGCTTTGCATTGTGAATGTGCAAAGACCTTCATCAGTATTTACAGCTGCACTGTTGGCACATGTGATTGTAGGATTGATATTATCTACTACTGTTACTACTGCTGTGCAGTCGTCACTGTTTCCAGCGTCATCAGTGATTGTCAATACTACATCATTATCACCAAGATCAGCACAAGTGAAGCTAGATACATCGATTGACAATGAAATGCAATCTGTGTTATCGAAGCTACCACCATCTACATCAGCAACTGAAATAGAAGCTTGACCATTAGCATCCAATTCTACAGTGGTGTTCTGACATACTGCAGTTGGATCGATAAGATCAAGAACCGTTACAGTTAATTCGCAAGTAGAAGCGTTACCAGCAGCATCAGTTGCTGTAAGAATAACTGTATTCTCACCTAAATCATCGCAAGTGAATACGGACTGGCTCAATGTTAAGCTAGGCACACCGCAATCATCATCAAGAGCAAGAACTACATCGAATGGATCAACAGTTGCTGTTCCATCAGTACCAAGCTCAACAGTTGCATCCTGGCAGTTAACAATAGGAGCATTGTCATCAAATACACTTACGTAGAAGGAGAAGCTCGTTGCATTACCAGAAGCATCCGCCGCAATGATAGTTACTTGCGTAGTACCTACTGGGAATGTTGCACCAGAACCGTTAGTAGAAACGATTTGTGGATCATTATCACAGTTATCTTCTAAGTTAATAACTTCCCACTCAGCGTTAGCAGAGCAGATACCGTCATTAGCATCTAATTCAATTACATCGCCTTCAGCAAGGATATCGCCGTAAGCCAATACACTGAATGTAGGAGCAATATTATCCGTAACAACTACCGCAAACTCGCAAGTAAGCGTTTCGCCGTTACCTGGGTATGTGTATACTACTGTGTACTCACCTGGAGTAAGGATATCACCACTCTGAGGACCACTTACGTAGTTCATTGGAGCGCTATCACAACCAAGTGCTACAGCAGGAGCATCGTATGTCAATTCAGCTTCGCAGTTTGCGTCAACTTCAAGGTTGATTGAACCTGGGCAGTAAGCGATCGTAGCTGTACCATTTTCAACAACCGTTACAGTTGCTTCGCAAGAAGCTTCATTTCCGAATAAGTCTGTTACTGTCAATGTTACTGTAACATCAGATCCAACGTCTGCGCAAGAGAACTCGCTAATGTCGATAGACTTAGAAGCGATCTTGTTACAGTTATCAGCGCTGCCACCGTCAACATCATCAGCAGTGATTGTAGTTGATTGACCATTGATCACCTCAACTGTAATATCCTGACAAATTGCCCATGGAGCGATGTCGTCTTCAACCGTTACAGTGAATTCGCAAGTTTCAACATTTCCGTAGATATCCGTAGCAGTGTAAACTACTGTAGAAGTACCTGCAGGGAATTGAGCTTGCTGCTTGTAAGCTGGCAATGTGCTGGGATCAGTCCAATCGTATACATAAGATACTTCGATTGTTCCTTCTTCACCATTTGGATCGAATACTTGCTCAGTAACAGAAGCTACTGTACAGTTATCGAAGATGTTAAATGGTGCATCCCAAGTTACTACCTCATCACACTCATTAGGCGTAACAGATACAACGATGTCATTTGGACAATCATCGAATCTTGGAGCCTCTGCATCTTCCACATAGATAGTGAATGTACACTCTTCAGAAACATTACCTGCTTCATCAATAGCTGCATATCCGATAGTGTAAAGTACTTCAGCCTCGAAATAGCTGCCTGATGGGAAGCCTTGAGTCAAGAATACATTTGTAACCGCACAGTTATCTGTGAATGTCGGAATATCATAATTTACAATCGCACCACAATCACCTGGATCGTTATCCTGAACGATATCTGCCGTGCATACATCAATCTGTGGAGCTTCGTTATCTTCAACTACGATTGTAATTGAGCAAGAAGCTTCATTGCCAGACTGATCAGCCACTGTCCAGGTTACTTCAGTTTCACCTTTAGGGAAGGTAGCACCTTGAAGCGTAGTAGAACCGTTATAATCATTCGTTGCAGGCAATACAGTACAGTTATCATCTGTAGCTACCGGATCGAAGCCAGTACCCTGCATTGTCCAAGTACACAAGCCTGGATCAGTAGAACGTACAAATGGAGAACCAGCTGCACACTCGATTGTAGGATTGATATCATCAACGATGGTTACTACTGCTGTGCAGTTGTCGCTGTTTCCAGCTTTATCAGTGATGGTCAATACTACATCATTATCACCAAGATCAGCGCAGTTGAAGTTTGCATCGTCGATAGACAGCGTGAAGCAGTCCGTGTTGTCATCGCTACCACCATCTACATCAGCAGGAGTGATAGAAGCCTGACCGTTAGCATCTAGAGCTACAGTAATGTTCTGACATACTGCAGTTGGATCGATAAGATCAAGAACTGTTACCTTGATTGCGCAAGAAGTAGAATTTCCTGCAGCATCTACCGCTGTTAGCGTCTCATCGTTCTCACCAAGATCATCACAAGTGAATACATATTGGCTCAACAAGAACTCTTCGATACCACACTCATCATCAACAGCATCCAATACTTGAAGTGGATCAACTGTTGCTGTACCATCTGTACCTAACTCAACAGTAATATCCTTGCAAGTCAAGATTGGATCCGTGTTATCATCAACGCAAATCCAGAATGCGAAGTCTGTTTCGTTTCCGTACAAGTCAGATGCTTCAATTGTGATCTGAGTACAACCAACAGGGAAGGAAGCACCAGAGCCATTTGAAGAAATTACTTGTGGATCGTTATCGCAATTATCATCTAAATTAACTACTGCCCACTCACCAACAGCAGAGCACTGACCAACAGGAGCATTTAATTCAACTGTATCACCTTCAGCTAATGTATTACCGCCAGAAACTACTTCGAAAGTAGGAGCGATATTATCCTGAACGCTTACTGCGAATTCGCAAGTCAACGTTTCACCATTACCTGGGTAAGAGTAAACTACTGTGTAGAAACCTGGAGTCAATACATCACCACTCTGAGGA
>CAZHZT010000034.1:0-47958 GCA_964537285.1 uncultured Saprospiraceae bacterium
AAAAAAATTACTTCGCAAAATTTGGGTAGCTTATTAATTGCCTAATCCCTAAAGCATTTTCACATAAAACGTAAACATAAGGCAAAGATTGTATGTAAGAGTGGATGACATTGTACCCTACCCTTCCCCAAACAACTCCTCCCACTCCAGCTGCGCTTCCTCCCACTTCTCCATTGCTTCATCCAGCTGTTGTTTGAGCACTTTATACTTTTCTATTTCCTTTTGGGAGTTTGGATCTTCATAGAAAGCAGGATCAGCCATTTTCAACTCGAAATCAGCAATTTTTTCTTCGAGTTTTTCTACTTCTTTTTCAGCATTTTGAACGACACGTTGCAGCTTTTTGCGTTGTTGGTGGTCTACTTTTTGAGAGGCACCATTATTTTGATCATTAGACTCATTTTGAGCTTTGGTGCGCATTTCCACCTCGCGCATGTTATCTAATTTGCGCTTTTCAAGGAAGGCATTTACATCACCGATGTAATTGTGGAGTTTTTTATCGCGAAATTCAACGGTGCGCGTAGAAAGATCTGCAAGGAAATCCCTATCGTGAGAAACGATGATCATGGTACCATCATAATCCAGCAGAGCGTGCTTGAGCACTTCTTTGGAATGCATGTCCAGGTGGTTGGTAGGCTCATCCAGGACGAGTAAATTGAAAGGATGTAAGAGCATTACTGCCAAAGCAAGACGAGCGCGTTCCCCCCCGGAAAGCACAGAAACCTTTTTTTCGACATCTTCGCCACTGAACATAAAAGCCCCTAGGATGGAGCGTACTTTAGGGCGAAGATGTTCAGGCGCTTCCTGCTCCATGGTTTCCAATAAAGTAATTTTCCCGTTTAGCTTTTCGGATTGGTCCTGAGCGTAATAGCCGAGCGTCACCTTATGCCCATGATTGATTTCGCCGGAAGTAGCTTCTAATTCATTGACGAGTAATTTAGCCAAGGTGGTTTTGCCCTGTCCGTTTTGACCAACAAAGGCAACTTTTTCCCCCCGGTCAATTTTCAGATCAACCTCATTCAGCACTAGTTTTTCGCCGTAACTTTTCACTAAATTCTTGGCATCAATAACTACTCTGCCAGCTCTTTCAGCGGGCGGAAAGCGGAGGTTCATAACAGCATCATTCGACACATCCAGCTCGATACGTTCCAATTTATCAAGCTGCTTTTGCATTGACTGGGCCATTTTCGTTTTAGTCGCCTTGGCCATAAAGCGGTTGATGGTACGCTCTTTATCAGCAATTACCCTTTGCTGATTAAGGAAAGCCGCTTCTTGTTTTTCTTTTCGCTCTTTTTTTAATACTTCAAACCTCGAATAATTGGCCTTGTAGTCGTACAAGTTTCCCAGTTCAATTTCAACGGTACGATCAATGACGTTATCGAGGAATTGCTTGTCGTGAGAGACCACCACTACACAGCCCGGATACTGGCGCAGGTAAGCTTCCAGCCAGATAATAGATTCGATATCCAGATGGTTGGTCGGCTCATCCAGGAAAAGGTAATCTGGCTTCCGAAGGAGCATTTTAGCCAATTCAACGCGCATTTGCCAACCGCCGCTAAAGGTTTCGATTAGCCTGTCGAAGTCAGAAAGTTTGAAACCAAGCCCTTTCAGAACTTGTTCGGTTAGCGCTTCCGTTTTATCTCCTCCAAGGAATTGGAGTTGATCATTGGCTTCAGCCAGGCGACTAATGAGTTGTGCGTAAGCTTCGCTTTCGTAGTCCGTTCTTTCAGCGAGTGCTTCATTGATTTTCTTTATCTCGCGTTCAAGTTTTTTCACTTCCTCAAAGGCGGTCATAGCTTCTTGCTTGACCGATTTTCCCTTGGGAATATCTATATCCTGATGAAGATAATTCAAGGAAGTGCCTGAAGGACGGCTCACCTTGCCGCCATCCGGGGATTGCTCACCGGAAAGAATTCGTAGGAAGGTGGATTTACCTGCTCCGTTACGACCGACTAAGCCGAGTTTGTCCCGGTTGCCAATGACCAGGTTAACATTGTTGAAAAGAATGCGGTCTCCGTATTTAAGAAATATGTTCGAAGCAGTAATCATAAGAATTTTAGGCTAGTTCCAGCTAATGGATTCAGGAAGTTGAGCGATAACAGAATAAGTATTTCCTTTATTCTCAAGAATTTCTTTCCAGAGATTATCGAGTTCGGATTTAAATATATAGTTCGCATCCATGTCCGCTGTCATCCATGACCCCACATTCATTTCTTCTGCCAGCTGACCGGTAGACCATCCCGAATAGCCTATAAAAAAGCGAATATTCTTTGGTTTAACCAGTTCTGAAGAGATCAGGAACTTGAGTTTTTCAAAGCTCCCTCCCCAAAAAACACCTTTGGAAACTTCATGGCTATCTTCCAATAAATCGCCTACATTATGGATGTAATGAATGGTATCGGTTTGCACAGGCCCTCCATATTGGACAATGGAGTCGAACTCGGGAAAATCTGCGATCAAATCCCCAATTTGCATATTCAAGCTTTTATTGATAATGAAACCAAGGCTACCTTCTTTTTGATGTTCACAAAGCAGGATCACCGATCGCTTGAAGTTCGGATCGAGCATAAAAGGCTCAGAAAGGAGGATTTTTCCGCTGTTTACCAAGTTTCCAGTCATAATTATTTCCAATTAAAGCGTTGCCACCGGCATTCTTCTGTCTACTTTTTTCAATAATCCGGTTAATACTTTTCCATTCCCTCCGACTTCGGTGAAGTGTGTAGCGCCATCAGCGATCATATTTTGCATGGTTTGAGTCCATCTGACCGGAGCTGTGAGTTGATCGATTAAATTTTGCTTGATCTGAGCGGGGTCTGTGGTTGGTAGGGCGGTCACATTCTGGTAAATGGGGCATTTGGGCTGTTGAATCTCAACACCTAAGATGGCCTGTTCAAGCTCCTTTTTAGCAGGTTCCATCAAGGGAGAATGGAATGCTCCGCCTACTTGAAGCATTAAAGCTCTCCGGGCTCCTTTTTCGTTTAATGCTTCCACAGCTTTTTCGATTCCGGCCACTGTTCCGGATATAACCAGTTGCTTAGGGCAGTTGTAATTAGCGGGCACTACTACTTCGTCAATTCCATTACACACTTCCTCAATTACCTCATCATCCAATCCAACAATAGCCGCCATTGTACTTTCGGAAAGTTCACAAGCTTTCTGCATAGCATTGGCCCTTTTTTGAACCAGTTGCAGGCCCTCTTTAAAAGAGATAGCCCCGGAAGCTGCTAATGCAGAGAACTCACCGAGTGAATGCCCCGCTACTGCATCGGGTTGGAAATCATTTCCAGCCAGCAATACTTTAAGCATGGAATGTAAATATATAGCAGGCTGAGTGACCTTTGTCTCTTTCAGGTCCTCTGCAGATCCGTTAAACATCACATCGCTTAGCTTATAGGCAAGAATTTCATCGGCCTCAGCAAATATTTCCTGAGCCTGTTCATTTGAATCAAACAGGTCTTTTCCCATTCCGGGAAATTGGGCTCCTTGGCCAGGAAAAACAAATACGTTCATAATTATTCTTATAAGAGGTTAGCGCTAATCAAGTTCAGAAATTCGCTTCTCGTTTCTTCTTTTTGAAATTCACCGGTAAAAGCAGAGGTGGTGGTTACGGAGTTTTGTTTTTGTACTCCACGCATCATCATGCACATGTGCCGGGCCTCTATAACGATAGCTGTTCCCAGAGGTTTGAGCGTATCTTGAATACAATGCAAAATTTCATGTGTAAGTCTCTCCTGAACCTGAAGTCGACGAGAGAACACGTCGACTAAGCGCGGGATTTTACTTAATCCAACAATATAGCCATTAGGAATATAGGCAATATGCGCTTTCCCAAAAAAAGGCAAAATATGATGTTCACAAAGAGAATACAGTTCTATATCTTTCACAATGACCATTTCACTGTATTCTTCTTTAAACATTGCGGATTTCAGGATCTTTTCTCCGTCGAGATGATAACCATGCGTAAGAAATTGAATGGCTTTAGCGGCTCTTTCCGGGGTTTTTAACAGCCCTTCCCGCTGAACATCTTCCCCTATTTTTTCAATTACTTTAGCATAATATTCCTTTAACTCATCTGTCAATTCAGATGAATAGAATTCTTTTTTTTGATACGACATTTTCTAACTATTACTCCTCGCCAAAATACTCAGCATAAATATTTTCTGTCTCATGCAATCGAACGCTATGTAACTGACAGCCCTCCAGCTTAGGTTCCAGTATCTTCCAAATTAAGATCACCAGATTTTCGGTGGTAGGCTGGATATTTTTGGGAATAAAAGGAACGTCCATGTTCAGGTTGGAATGATCAAGTACTTCAATAATTTCTCTTTTAATTATTTTACTCAATCGCTTAACGTCCATTATAAAACCTGTTACCGGATCAGGTTGGCCCTTGATGGTAATGAATAGCTCATAATTATGGCCATGCCAATTTTTATTGGCACATTTCCCAAAGATTTCCAGGTTTTTCTCATCACTCCAATCTGCTACCCAAAGCTTATGCGCTGCATTAAATCGTTCGCGTCTGGTTAAATATACCATTTTCCTTCATCAATTATAATAATCGGGCGCAAAATTACAAATTATTAAGCTTAAATTCCAGTGTAGGGGACAATAATACACAAAGGCTGTCGGAAAAGAAAAATTATTTTCTTTTCCGACAGCCTTTGGTGTTGAGGCTAATTTTATTTAGTTCTTTGACAAATTGTGAAAGAACGTTTTATTTTACTTCATAAAACTCAAAAGCTGCTTTTGGAGGGGCAAAAGCAGCCGTTTTGTCATTTTCAGCGAAGATATAATACTGCGTTCCCTCAAGATAAGGGAGTGTTCCGCTAAAGTTTTGGCCGTCATTCTCTAGCGCAAGCTCTTTGAACGGAGCGTTGGGGATCGTGCGATAGAACAAAGATACCTTATCGGCTCCTTCGGCCTTACAACGGATCACTAAATCATTTTCAGACTGATTATGCACTACATCACTTATGACAGGAAAGCCCCGTGTTAAAAGGGGATGTGTTTGGAGATATGCTTTGCGTGCCTTGATAAAAGCAATCAATCCAGGTATTTCAGTTCCTTCGGCCTTCACCATTTGGACATTTTCATCCAGGCTATTTTCAAAAGCCTCCATTGAATACAATTTATTCTCATCCGACTGGACATGTGGTCGAACAAGATCACTCAGCTCTTTAACCCGATCCAGTAAAGTTCCTGATTCGAAATAGTCTTTGTAGATAGTGTTGAAGTGAGCGATATACATTTTTCTGTAGCGTTCATTTGACAACAAAACGCTGATCAGAGGGCGTTTTTTATTATTCAGATGAATATACGGACTTAATTCAGCCATTTGCTGAAAGTCCAAAGATCCTTTTCCCTGACCATCGAAGCGAAAGCCACCAAAGGCCAGGTTCATATCCCAGATGAGCGGCTGGAAGCGGCCATTGGCATCTTTATAAAGATAATAATTATGGCAAAGCCGACCGACATAGCTGTCCAAATTGACAACAACATTATTGAAAGCGTGCATCCAAAGCACCTGATCAATATTGAGAATATTTTCAATTTGATCGGGAGTCTCATTTAGTATTTTGGATAACTCAATAAGATCTTCCCAACCTTCCTTGGACTCCAGTTCGTAATAAGGTTTGTAACAATCTTTTTCCTCTCCAAGATATACTAATGAAGCGTACTCGCCCTCGGGGCAACCCGAAGGCTTTTTACCTCTCCAGTTAGGATCACATTTAATGAAAGTACCATCCTCTTCATCGTAGTGGTATTCTAGAAATTCATCATCAACAGATTCGGTATTGTGGTACAAGCCGAGGTAAGTATCATTTACAAAGAGCTTTATAAAATTAGCTCTGGAGGCTGGAAGGTAGTTTCGGGCGATCTCATATGCCAGTATTTCTCTTAAAAAGCTTGGATCTCTGAAGCTGTTGGCCAGCTTAATTTTCTGATACCTCCCGGGAAGCCTGAGTTTTTTCTCTGTATCATTTACTTTAATATTGAAAGGCAACTTATTGGAACCGGATTTTGCAACATTGAAGTAGGAGCTATTTCCTTTATACCGGATTCCAACCCCTTCGTAAGTTTCACCATTCCAGGTCATTGTTGCCTCCAATCGCCCACCGCCGTCTTCTTTCATTTGCTTAAGGCGTTGTTGCCAATTGTCATCCTCGACAACAAATTTAAGCTCTTTAATAACATTTACGTCAAAGAAATCCTGAGAACAAACGGTCAAAGAGGTCAGGAAAAGAATGGAGAATATCCAGATAGTACGCATTTCGAAATGGGTTATTGAGAATGTCCAAACATGAGTCATCCTGAGTTGTCGGGATGACTCATGTTACTTCCCCTTTAATTATTTGTTTAGTTCTTCCAGATTAGCCGTGTAAGGCTGGAACATGTACTCTTGAGGATAAAAGTTTACAGCTCCCAGGTTTTCGGTAACAATGTAAAACTCAACATCTGCGTATTTTCCTCTAGGGTCGGCAATGGCTCCAAAAATACCATCACCCGCTTCCCCGTCGGCGCTATTGCCGTCATCTTTCATCAGAACTTTTTGATAAGGTTGGTTTTCGTTAAAGCGGTAGAATAAAAACACTTTATTCGGGAGTTTTTCAACTTTAGTAGAAATGCGAAAATCTTTAACTTGTTGGTTAGAATATTTTGGGCGGTGGAACACCTCAATGTCCGTAACCTGTGGAGGGATAATAGAAATTTGAGGATGTCGTTGCAAGAAAGAAGTCCGTTTTTTCATAAAGTCAGCTACGCCGGGAATTTTACTCCTGCTTCCTATCGTTTTTTCAAGGCTTTGGTTAAACTCATCCACGGTATAAGCTTTATTCTGATCATTGAAGAAAGGTACGGTTATTAATCTTTGAAGATCTTTTGCGCGATTGGCAAAATTATCAGAAGAGAAGTTTTCCTGAAGAATTGTGCGGATATGAGCAAGGTAAATTTTCTTGTAGTAAGGATCTGCAAGCAAGCTACTGATAAGCGGCTTTAGCTTATTATCTTCATGTAAGAACGGGTCTAATTCATATAGTTCTGAGGTACTAAGGTCTGAACCAACCCCAGTATTTTTATAGCTGCCAAAAGAAAGGTTCATATCCCAAACGATAGGATAGAACAAGCCAAAATCATCCTTGTATAGAAAGTAATTTTGACTGTACTGCCCGGTATAACTGCTTAGGTTTACCAAAACATTATTAAAAGCAAGCATCCATAAGGTCGCATCAATATTCAGGACCTCGTCAATATTTTTAGGTTTATTATTTAAGGCATCTGTAAGTTCGATGAGTTCGTTCCATCCTGAATCAGATATGAGGTCATAATTGTGTTCATAACATTTGGCTGAGCTTTCATGTACTAAAGCGGAATAAACATTCTTACGACAACCAAGTGGTTCGCTATTTCCAATATTGGGAGCACCTTTCACAAAGGTATTATCATTGGCTCCAAAGTGCTTCTCAAGGAATACCTCATCCACTGCTTCAACATTTACCTTAAGGCCGTAATACTCTCCGTTGACATATAACTTAGCAAAATTTGCCTGAGGAGCGATCATATACTTACGCGCAATCTCATAAGATAGTACTTCGCGCACTAAACTAGGATCTCTCAAAGCATTAGAAAGGATAATTGTATTGTATCCCTGGTGGTTTTGAGATGGGTTATTCTGCGCTAATTCCAGGTGAAAAGCATTTCGCTTAGAATCAATCTTAAATGAACGGCTTTCGCGATAGCGCACCCCGACATTACTGTAATTGGCACCATCAATATTAACATCGGCCGTTAGTAGAGAATTGCCATAAAGGCGCATTGAATCCAGCTTTTGCGCCCAGTTAGAATCATCGAAAGTCAGGCGAATCTCACTAATTGCGTTAATATCATAAAAGCCCTTGGAGCCATCCGCATTGCCTTGCGCGTAAGTATCAGAGATCAGAAAAGAAATGCAAATAATGTAAAGAAGGGGGAAAAACTTTTTCATATTTCGTGTAGTAAATTTTTGAATATTATTTGTCAATGAGTACGAATTCTACTAAAATTAGAATAATGAACTGCAATTATAAAAAAAATTACCTCAATAGCCTGTTATTCAGGTATGTTTTATTAGCAGAGACGCGCTGTAGAGCGCCTCTGTTTATAAAACATACCCGGGTAAGCACGTGCATTAGGCAATTATCCAAAAAATTGAGAAATATGGATAAAAATATTTAAAGCCATGACGGCAATTAACAATAATGCCAAAGGCCGCATCCAGCCTTTGTTATCCTCCCTGAATTTTTCTGCACGTGCCTTATTGTGTTCTCCTTTAAAGTTCACCCACCCCCTCGCAAATAAGTAAACGTAAATACCTGTAAAAAGGAACAAAAGTTCGAGGATCAGTCCTAAAAATTCCATCATAAACCTCAAAAAATTTAGCAGCGATTACGACTTACAACTTCGAAACTCAACACTCTAAACGATCAGGATATTTCTTCAAAATTGCCGGTTTGTTTATTTTTTCTAACGTTATTCCAATCAAAATACCGGCCGTTCATTACGACATAAATTCCATGAGGTAGAATTTGAGTAAAAGCAAGGGCACTTCCGAGATTAAAAAAGCCATCAGAAGAAGTTCCGAAGGCGTAAGGAATTACCGCTCCTGTAAGCACGATCGTCTTTCCTTCAATCTTTGACTGCTCGCCCAGGTATACAGCTGTTTTGACCATAGTATCGGTACCGTGTGTAATCAATATGTGATTGGACTTAGATCTTCTACAATTATATTCAATAATTTGACGATCAGCCTCTTCCATGTCAAGGCTATCGAGCATCATAAGCGTTTTGACGTCAATATCCAACGTACAACGACCTTTGAGGAACATTTCCTTCAGATGGGTATCCTTGAAATAAAGCTTCCCGGTTAGGTAGTTGTATTCTTTATCAAAGGTGCCTCCAGTGACAAAAACCTGAATCATATCATTGTTTAGTTATGGCTTTGATTTATTTTCGTTTTGTTGTTCTTGTTCTCTCACTTTCATGAGATTCGTTAAAACTTCTTCAATTTGTTCTCCTGCGATTCTTTTGGATAGAATCTCCTTATTTTCATCCAAAATAAATATTTGAGGAGTGGTTTCAACATTATAAAGTTTCTTGTATTTAGTGCGAAGATAGGGATCTACGAGGTTAATCCAGCGTTCTCCCCTCAATTCTTTATCTTTTATGTATTCAGCGCACATTGGCATATCTTTATAAGTTTTTGCACACACTGAATATACGAAAACACCTTTATCTTTAAACTTCTCGTAAAATTCAAAGACCTTAGGCATTGATTTTTTACAGTGCCCGCAATCAGGTGCCCAGAAAATCAACACAGTATAGGGAGATTCCACGTTATGAAGAGGCAGATAGCCCGATGTTTTAAACCTTTTATACTCGTCTTCACTATCTTTTTCCTCAATAGTTCCTTGAATATCCAGGACCTGCATATTGATATCGGGAGCATTTTTTCCGATTAGAATCGGGCGAAGCTTATCTGCATTTTCAACGATTTTCGTGAGTTGTTCGTCTTCCGTCCAGGTAGCCAATCCCTTTGCGTAGTAATTATCTACGATGTGCACATAAACAGCATCCATGCCCACGATTTTAGACTTTGCATAGGTGTTGAGGAAATGAACCAGATAGTACTTAAAGTTTTCTTCAGCCTCTTGCATTTGTCCGAGGATATAATCAATGGCAAGGCTAATAGAATCGGGATGTTGCAGGGTTAGTTTTTCGATATAATAGTTAACCCGATTGAAAAGCACAGGGCTTCGCAGCAGTCGTTCATCCCCCAGGTCGTAATAATCGAAATAATGCTTTTTGAAAAACAAATAGCGTTTCATTTGTACATCTTTCTCATCCCCTTCATATTCAGGGATCTTGACTTCCAGCGTTGATTTAGCAATAACGGCAGCTAAGCTTTTCGGATGTTTTTCGATGAGGGTATTTCGATATTCATCCACCTGATTATTGATTTTATCCAGCTCTTTTTCTTTTTCTTCGGTTGAGACCCCCTGTTCTTTAAGGGCATCGATTTCTTTTTTCACTTTTTCCGCCTTAGGCCTTTGTTCATTTAGGAAGTTAAGATATTCATAGAAAAGCTGATTATCTTTAGATCCCGAGACTTTTAGTTTTCCGACAAGGTCGTCAAAAGATGTTTTGATGTTAAATTTTTGCTCTCCGTCGTTAATTAATATTTGAAAAAAGTTATTTTCAGGAGGTAAAACGACGATGTACACACCGACGGGCAGCGCTTCATCACCTTTAAAAACAAAGGCGCCATCTTCAGAGCGAGCAACAGTATCGTTGATATATTGCTTGTCCAGGAGGTAATGCCCAAGCAATAATTCCTGCCCTTCGTAGCCATCAATACTTACCTTTATTTCATAACCTTCATTTGCCCACAAAGAAGGGGCCGCTAAGAATAAGAAAAAAACAGAGGCAATTATCGTCCGATTTAGCATAATTAAATTGATTACTTTATTAAAAACAGTTTGCTAACGACAACTAAAAAAAATAAGCTTAAAAATGTTCGTTAATTTTAAAGAATTACTATTAAAACAGTTCTTTGACATAAATTGTGTGGAACTTCAAAATGATAATCCTTTCAACCACAAGGGCATTCAAGGGTTATCATTTTGAAGTTCCACACAATTTGTCAAAGAACGATTAAAACAAAAGAGTTGTACGGGGAAAGGGGCGTGCCAGGCACGCCCCTTTCCCCGTACAACTCTTTTGTTTTGAAGGTAATTTAATTATTATTTCCTTCTACTTTTTTCTTTTCGATTTCCGCTTCCAGGCGACGAAGTTCCCCTTCGAGTTGTTTGCGTTTTTCTTGCAGGGAAGTTAATTTCTGATTTTCCTGCTCGAGCAAGGCTTGTTTTTGTTTAAGCAAGTTTTCCGCTTCTACGGCTTTGGATTGTGCTTCTTTTAGCTTTGCGGACTCCAGAGCGATTTTCTTGCGTTCTTCAGAAATAGCTTCAGCTGTTTTTTCTTTGACGATCGTGATCTGTTCTTTAGCCTCTCGTTTAGCCTCGTAGATAGCGTCAGAAGATTGTTTTTGAGAGGCAGCAATTTCCTCGAGGGACTGTTTACGGGCGGCTTCTGTCTCCTCTTTATACTGAGCTTTTTTCATGGCAGATTCCTCACGCACTTTGGTAATTTCCTCATTGGTTTGGTTGCGGATCTGCTCAATTTCGCTTTTAGCGTTATTCTGGGCAGTTACGACCTGATCAGCATATTCTTTGATTTTGTTTTCTTTATTTTTTTGAGCTTCGGCGATGGCTTCAGCTGCCGTTTTTTTTGCCGCAGCGACTTCATTAGCTGCTTTTTCGCGCGCTTCAGCGATAGCACTTGCCGCTTCTTGTTTGCTGTTTAATACCTCCAGGGCAGCTTCTTCTTTAGCTTTAGCAGCTAATTCTCTGGCTTTCTGAACTTCCTCAGCCGTTTTTTGCTTTGTTTGGGTAATTTCTCCTGCGCTTGCCTGTTTTGCTTCGGCCACTTCTTTAGCGAGGCGTTCTTTTTCCAGAGCGGCATTTTCTTTAGTTAGGCGAATTTGTTCAGCTTCATCGGACTTAATTTGTGCGATGGCTTCAGCAGAGTTTTTCTTTGCTTCAGCTACCTGGTTAGCCGATTCCTGGGCAGCGAGAGCAGCTTTTTCTTTAGCTGCAGCCACTTCTCTGGCAGCTTCTTCTTTAAGTCTGGTAAGTTCTGCTGCAGCTTTTTCTTTGGCCTCAACGATTTCTTCCGCTGTCATTTCTTTCACCTCACTTTCTTTTGCTTTAGCCTCTGCTATTTGATCAGCCACTTCTTTTTGGATAGAAGCCATTCGTTCATCGGCAGTTGTTTTAGCGTCCGCAATTGACTCAGCATATTGTTTTTTAGCTTCTTCTGCATTAGCATTGGCTTCATTGACTTGCAGGTTAGCCGTTTCCTTAGCTTTTTGAATTTCCAGGGCAGCTTTTTCTTTAGCTTCCTGAATAGATTTAACCGTTTCCTGTTGCGCGGCTAATTGGCTAGCCTTAGCTGCATCGATTGCCTCTTGTACTTCTTGTTGAATGCGCTGCACTTCAGCCGCCGCTTTTTCCCGTGCTATTTTTATTTCTTCCGCAATTTTTTGTCTTTCTGTTTCGGCATTCATTTTAGCCTCATCAATTTTCCGGGCTTCTTCTGCATTAATTTCCTGGATAGACTGTGCAGCTTTAGCTCTTGCTGCCGCGACTTCTTCAGCGGATAGTTTCTTTTCTTTTTCAGCTTCTTGTTTAGAAGCTTCAATTTCTTCACGGGCACGAAGTTTTTCCTCTGCCACACTTTTCTTTATGCTATTGATTTCTTCTGCCGCAGCTTGTTTTGCCTGAGCAACTTCAAGGGCTGAAAATTCTTTTTGTTTAGCAACATTTTCGCGAATGTCTGCCATTTCGGAAGCGCTATTTTCCAAGAGGAGGCTTTTTTCTTCCTCTGCCTTTCTGCGTGTTTCAGCCAGGTCAAAAGCAATTTTTTGTTTTTCCAGTACCGCATTTTCACGAACCTTGGCTACTTCCTCCGCTGTTTCTTCTTTTATACTCAGGATTTGTTCGGTAGCTGTTTGCTTGCTATTAATAACATCCTCGGTTGTTTTGACTTTTTCCTCTTTGGCGGTTTCACGGGCATCCGCAATTACTTTAGCGGTTTCCTCCCGGATACTAGACAATTCATTTTCGGCACTTTCGCGAGCACTTGCAATTTCATCTGCATATTCTGTTTTGGCTACCTCCAATTTCTCTTTAATATTTTTTATTTCTGAAGCGGCATTTTCTCTGGCAGCGGCCACTTCTTCCGCAGATTTAAGCTTTACCGCCTGTATTTCTTCATTGGCTTTGGCGCGCGCTTCAGCCACATCGAGTTGAATGCGTTCAATTTCAGTATTGGCTTTTTTCCTGGCTTCACCAACCATTGCAGCCACTTCCTCCTTAGATTTTTGAATTTCTTCCTGGGATTTTTGCCTGGCCTGAAGTACTTCCTGAGCATATTCAGACTTTTTCTTTTCTGCATTTTCTCTGGCTAGCGCCACCTCATCCTGGAATTGCTTTTTTTGTTTTTCCGCATTGCTTTTTTCTGCATCGATTTGCTGACGAAGCTGCTGCTTTAGAGAAGCCAACTGAGATTGTAAGTCTTTAACCTCCTGATCTTCCTCGACCTTTCCACCTCCACTGCTTTTGGACTTCCCTCCGCTTCTGATGGGGAGGTCATTTTCTCCCTTCGAAACGGTGAGGTCATTATCAGTGATTTTAACGTCCTTAACATTTTCACGTTGGATCGTTTGGTTGAAGCAGGTAGCGAGGCGCTTAAACTCAGCCTGCCGTATAGAGTTTATAGTAAATTTTCTTATCTGGTTGCTGATATTATTTTTTATGTAAAGAGTGGTAATGATAGAATTTGAGAACCAATCAATTGCGGCCAGATCAAGTTGCACCAGGTTTTGATGGACAGGCACATTTCCTTTGCGGACCATTTCGCCTATTTCAATGAAACGATAGGTTTTCCGGATTTGATTATTATCCATAAAAATCAGTTCATCACTCTGATTAAGTTCAACACCATTGATGGAGTGAAATTCTGCGAGGGGGCCCCTTTCATCGAGGATTAACTCAATGTTGTAGGTATAATCTCCCCGCACGATGAGGGTTTGAGTAACGGTACTCATGACCTGAGTGCCTTTAATATTTCGGTTTTCTGCGATAAGGCTTCCACAGCCCTGGCCGGAAAGGTGGGTCGAAATTAAAAACTGAGCGCTGCAGAGTAAGCAGATGAATATTTTAAATTTATTCATTTGAGTAACTTTTTTGTATGCAATATACTTAATTTTACAGAGGGAGGACAGCTTATTTCTGTAATTAGGCAAATTTTTAACGCATTCCTGTAGAAAATCTCTTTGAAAACGGTATTTGATTTGGTAATATTACGTTTTTCAAAAAAAATTTCCATTTACACTTTAGCCGCTAACAAAAACAAAACAGCCATTCGAATAGCAACTCCGTTCTCTACCTGCCTTAGTATGATGGAATAAGGAGCATCGGCTACTTCGCTGGTAATTTCTACCCCCCTGTTAATCGGCCCAGGGTGCATGACCAATATCTCTTTGCCCAGTTTGTTAAGTAGCCTGGCGTTCGCTCCAAAATACAAAGCATATTCCCGCAAGGAGGAAAAATGCTTAATATCTTGTCTTTCAAGCTGAATTCTTAAAAAGTTAGCGACATCACACCATTCCAGGGCAGGACGTAATTGATAACTGACTAAGACACCAAGCTCATGGATATGTGGAGGGATGAGCGTAGGAGGCCCGCAAACCATTACTTCGGCACCTAACTTTTGGAGGCAAAAGATATTACTCAAAGCCACTCTGGAGTGCAGAATATCTCCAACCAACACCACTTTTTTACCTTCTAAAGTACCTAGTTTTTCCCGAATGGAATATGCATCTAGTAAAGCTTGGGTAGGATGCTCATGTGTTCCGTCACCAGCATTAATTATGTTCGCATCAATGTATCTGGAAAGGAAAGAAGGTGCACCAACCGCAGGATGCCTAATAACCACCATATCCACTTTCATGGAAAGGATATTATTGACGGTGTCCAGCAGGGTCTCCCCTTTATTTACGGACGAAGATGAGGCTGAAAAATTCACTACATCTGCCGAAAGGCGTTTCTCCGCTAATTCAAAAGACATACGGGTGCGGGTAGAGCTTTCAAAAAACAGATTGGCAATGGTTACATCTCTTAGAGAAGGTACTTTTTTAATAGGCCGATTAATAACTTCCTTGAAATTATCTGCTGTATGAAAGATTAATGAAATATCTTCAGGAGTAATGTATTTTATTCCGAGGAGATGATTAGTACTTAGCTGTGCTCCTTCCATTTAGTTAGAAGTATTGAGTTTTAAATATTGCTCACTGGCTTGTTTATCCGGAAATAATAAGACTTTGTCTTCACCATGAATTTCTGCCCATTCTACGAGGACGTAAGCCTCTTCCAGAGCATCAACGGTTGTTCCAATATAATCGGCCTGTATTGGAAGGTGGCGATTAAAGCGACGATCCACCAGGCAAATTAACTCTACTTTACTGGGTCTCCCGTAATGCTGTAAAGCAGTAAGAGCCGCCTGGACTGTTCTGCCGGTATACAGAACATCGTCTACGAGAATAACATTGAGCTCTTCCACCAAAAAGTCCATTTTTGTAAAATCCGCTTTTAGGGGCTTTTCTCTTTTTCTGAAATCATCCCGATAGAACGTAATATCTAATAAGCCTAAAGAAATTTTGGGCAAACCGATGATTTCCTTCAGCCTCTCCTGCAAACGCAGGGCCAAATTTCGCCCCCTGGGCTGAATCCCGATCAGACAGCTTTCCTGAAAATTTCCATGCTTCTCGATGAGCTGATGGCAAAGCCGGTCAATGGTCAACCTAAAGGGTTCTTGACTTAGTATGAGTCTTTTGTTTTTCATGAATTGCAAATATATATTGTTTGCGGGAAACGGGGAACGGTTGACGGGGAACGGAGGAATATTTTTTGCCAAAGGCAAAAAAACACGCCCTCTTTCCCCGTTTCTCGCATAAAAGGATTATCTTATAAGAGTCACATTGCCTTTTTGCTGGAGTATTTCTCCATTAATACAACGAACCCTGAGATAGTAACCAAAAACATCACTGGTAAGGGCTTTCCCTTTAAAGGTTCCATCCCAGCCTGAATCTTGTCTGTCTGTTTCAAAAACCAGTTCTCCCCAGCGGTTATATACTTGAAGAAAAACTTCGTCAATAATATTTCCCCGTACCAGTAAGATATCGTTCAAGCCATCACCGTCAGGGCTGAAAATATTGGGTAAGTAGACAAATGGTTCCTTACAAATCGCTTGTAGTACCACAATCCGGACCTCTGCTGTTGCAGGACATCCATCTTCGTTAATAGCCGTTACCGTGTAGAAGGTCGTTTCTGTCGGGCTGGCAACCGGATTCCAGACGTTTGGATCGTCCAATGTAGAGCCCGGCGTCCATGAATATTCATAATTCTCCTCGAAAGTAGCTTCAAGTTGCACTTCTCCTGAAGAAAAGATCGTATCCGGTTCAGCTGTAGCTTCAACGGAAGGTATCGTCCCCGTAGGTACCAAGGGTATTGAAGTTTGAAATATACATCCCTTATCACTCTCTACGTTTAGGGTCACGTTGAGAGAAAACTCAGCAATGAAAGTGGCTGTAGAGGTGCCTTGACCAGAAATCAAAGCAAACGGCGGGCGCCATTCGTAATTAATTATATCGGAAGAACCGTTGTTTATGGCATTCACCCTAACCGTATCCCCTATGCATGCGGGTTGCTCTGCCACCAACTCGATACTTATAGGTTGATAATCAATCACAACCTGATCCGAAACATAACACCCAAGGCTGTCGAATGCCTGAACATAAATGGTATCCTTGTCGACATCCTCCAATAGCAGTTCGGAACCTGAACCTAGAGGACTGGAAAAATCAGGATCATCAAACCACAGAAGCTCATTAATACCTGCGCCTCCCGCTGAAAGCGTAATTGGCGTGGTATCGCACAACAAAGTATCTTCAGGCAAATTCAACTCCAGAATCAAGGGACTTACCACTGCCGTAAATTGTTGCTCAAGCAAGCAAGTATCTAAACCATTGACATCAAAAATAGTAATCGTATAACTCGTTGTCGATTCTAATGTAGCCACCGGATTAGGAGAGAAAGGGTCATCTAAGCCTGTTGAAGGCGTCCAGATATAAGATAAGGACGAATCAGCCCCTGGGTTGAGTTCAGTCGGTATATTAGGACACAAGAAAGCAGAATCCGGAATGGAAATGGTTAATGGCTCTACCGGAATCGAGACAGAAAGACTATCCTCACATCCGTCATCAGATTGAATGAACAAGCTGGCCGTTAGAATTTGAGCAGAATCAACCTGAATCGTAGCATTTTGACCTAGGATAGTATCTCCTGTGCTGAATATCCATTCCCAACCAACAATATTGCTTTGGAAGTTAGAAGAAGAATCCGAAAACTGAATGCTTATGGTATCCGAGCAATCGACAATATCCCAATCAAAATCCACGAAAATTTGGGGATCTTTAACATAAATCGTTTTGAAGATAGTGTCTTTACACTCTACATCTGCATTCACAGTGAGCGAGACGGTATAAAAGCCCGTATCCGGATAGACATATTCGGGATTTTCAAGCGTAGAAGTGTCATTCGAGGCAGTTGGATCGCCGAAATCCCAAAGGTAGTAAGGCGCATTAATACTTTCATTGGTGAATTGTACTGAAAAGCCGCCACACTGCTGGAAGAATACAAAATCTAGCTGAGGAGTAGTATCTAAGACTCCAATAGACAACGAATCCATTGCCTCACAATCGAATTGATTGATTACATCTACATACAACCAATAAGTTCCGGGGATGGACTCTGAGAACTGAGGCATGGAAGAAAGAACGCTTCCAATTACCAGGCTGTCCGGACTCCAAAGGTAGCTTAAGATATCCGTTGGTACTAAGTTATTTATCTCAATATCAATAGTATCGTTGGGACAAATAACCAAATTCTCCGCTACTTCAATTCGAACCGCCCGGCCATCAATGAGCACGCTGTCCACAATCTCGCAATCAAAGCCATCTTTCACCTTTGCAAAATACCAACTTGGCCCAACAGGCTCAAGAGTTATACCGGATGAAACACCGATAATCGTATCAAAATTAACATTCGTAGACCATTCAAACTGCTGACCAGTGTTAGATACAGCTTCAATATCGATGGAAGGAGCACATATAATGGTATCCAAAGGTAATTCCAGTTGCACAGGTTCCGGCACAAAGGCTACAAGTTCAAACTCCTGGGCACAAATGGAGTTAGGTACCGATACATTTACCGTATAAATGGTGGTACTATCAGGAAAAACCAATGGATTAGGAGCGAATGGATCGCTTAAACCCTCTTCAGGAGACCAGATATAATTGTAGTCAAGGTTCGGGAATGGGTTTAGTTGAACAGAATCTCCAAGACAAACAACCAACGTATCTCCAACAGGGCTAATATCATCCACTAACTCCAGAATAAATGGAACGGTAATGATTTCCTCACATCCATTTTCTGAAGCTACAGTCAATTCAATAAAATAAGTACCGCTCTCCGTTAAGGTAATTTGAGGGTTTTGCTCATTAGAGGTCGCGACTTCTCCAAATGTATTATAAACCCTCCAGTCCCAGGAAATAATTTCAGATATGGTATCTGTAGATAAATCCGTAAGCTGTATAACCGCCGTATCTGTACATTCCAGATATTCTACATCAAAAGCAGGGAAAAGGGATGCATATTGTAAATTAATGATTTGGGAAAAGGTATCCGCACAAGGAGAAAAGGGTTCTACGATCAAGGTCACTTCATAGGAACCCGTATCAGAATAGGTATAAGCAGGGTTTTCCAGTACGGATGTATCTCCACTACTATTTGGATCATTAAAAAACCAGAGAAAGTTCTCAGAATTAATGGATTGATTATCAAAATCTACGGTAAAATCACCACACTGGATGGACGGTGCAAAGAATGCAGCAGTTGTTTGGATACAAGGACGAATATTGTATTGAAAATCCCGTCGGGTAGTAGAAATCAGCTCTCCATCGCGATATTCTTCTACACAAACCCCAACTACGAACTGCCCGGTTGTCGAAGGAACACCCGTAAGGATTCCCGTTTGCGGGTCTATTTCAAGCGGAACGCCCCCCAGCATATCATCTACACTATAGGCACTTTCCCAAATAATTTCATTGGGGATCGTTTGTTCGTAAGGTTCGGGGTAGGGTAAAATATCAGTAGCCCCATCCAGAGGAGTGCAGAGTTTATAAACAATCGAGTCCCCATCAATATCTACAGCAGAATGATCAAAAAAGATGGGTTCATTGACGCAGATAAAAATGGGGGGCCAGTCAATAAAGGTTGCGCTGCTGTTGCATTCCTGCATTGCCCGCTCGGTAAGGCCAATAGTAAAAGAAGCACCCGTATCTTCAGGAAGGACAATATTATTTATCGTCATATTTCGGCAACAACGCTGGTAAATCAGGGTATATCCTCCGGTAATAGGCGTTAATTCAACAGTATCCACATAAAAAGTGGTGTGCACACAAACATCTCCCGGCAGTATCAGGCAAGAATCGGTCAGAGTAGGCTGGAGCGTATCATCGACCAACTTCCAGGGCAGGGACAAAGAATCGACCAAAACATCGCTGCTATTATAAATCCCAATGTAAGCCGGATTATCAAAATAAGCCCCTGGGTTTCCATTGAAGCAATCCCTGTAAACTACCAATGAAATTTCATATTGATCATTACCCAAGCATTTGTAATTAAGTTCTCCACCGACAATGTGGCTGGCAAAGGTATCACTTAAACAGGAAAAGAAAATAATTGCAACAAAAAGCCAAAAGGGGTAAAAATTACGCTTCATATATCGGGTTAATTTGAAAAGGTAAAAGGATTAAATGTTTTCAAATGTAAGCAAATAATCACAAAAAATCACGTCAATGTAAAGGCAATTGTGCGCATTCGGCGACTTAGGCCACCGTCGGGCATTTTTTCTTCCAGGATCATATCCTGGGCGCTTTTTAATTCAAACACCTCCTGCATATTTCTTACACTACCTATTGGAGCGCCTTCTTTTTGAAAACGATTGATCAACTCCGTTCTTTCAAAATCCTGGATCTCTTCTTTCAGCAAATCGATCAAAGCCTCACGATTGGCTACTCTCTTAACATTTGTATTGAAACGCTCATCATTGGCTAAAGCTTCCAAATCAAGCACTTTACACAATGCTTTGAAATGCCTTTCGGTACCAGCCGCCAATACGATAGCCTTTTGATCTTTGGTCAAAAAAACATCTCCGTACGGAGCAATATTAGGATGCTGCGCCCCGATTCTTTCAGGAATATGGCCTGCCATCAGCCAATTGGTTGCCTGATTAGCCAGGGAAGCTAAAGCAGCTTCCACCAGGGAAGCCTGAACCCTGGAGCCTTCACCTGTTTTTTCTCTTTTTAGCAAAGCTATTAGTATGCCTTCCTTCAATTGATGAGCAGCTAAAATATCAATAAGGGCCACAGGCATCTTTGCTATTTCCCCATTTCTAGGGCCCGTCATATACATATACCCTGCCTCCGCTTGCAAAACGACGTCAAAAGCAGGAAGGTTATCATTGTCCGGAAATCCTGATAAAGCTGCAAAAATCAATCTTGGATTCAAATTAGACAGGGTATCATAATCTAATTGAAGCTTCTTAGCTGAACTTTCCTTAAAATTACTGATCACAATATCTGCCTCCTTTACCAGTTGATGTACTCGCTCGCGCTCGGATTCTTTTTTCAAATCCATAAAAAGAACTTCTTTCCCCCAATTGGCACTGCAATAGTAAGCAGAATAAGCCTTTGCCGGATCTTCGGAGGGGAGTTTCCACTGCCGGGTAATGTCGCCGGCGGTATGGATATTCTCTATTTTCTGCACTTTGGCTCCTAACTCTGCGAAGAATGTACCTACCATTGGGCCTGCCAAAACACTGGCCAATTCTAATATTTTCAGGTTCTTGAAATAATTCATAAACTTTTTGCGGTAAACGGGGAACGGGAAAAGGGAAACGGTTAAAAGCTGCTGAATTTAATAACCAATTGCCAATTTCGTCATTCATTTATTAAATCATCTTTGAAAAATAATGCAATTTTGTAAATTATTGTCTCAGTCTTTAACAAAGAAATCAAATTTTTATAAAATGATGAAAAAACTATACTTATCTTTTTTTGCCGCTTTTTTATTTCTTGGCTCTTTAACAGCTCAGCAACCAAGCAACTACCTAGGAGTCCCTGTCTATTTTAACCAATTTTACTCCTCACCTACATGGGAAAAAGCGGACTATAATTTTCCACCTGCCAAACAGACCGATGCTGCTTCCAGAAATGTTGACCCTGTTTTGGACTCGATTTTAAACCATATTCTGGATGACTATCGCAATCAGTTGAATGCTGTTGGCCTTAGTGCGGCCATGAATTTGAAAGATGGAGAATTATGGACTGGGAACGCAGGTTTTTCTTATACAACTACCGGCCCTACCGATACAATTCCCATGACATCGGACCTCCTTTTCGGAATGGGAAGTATTACCAAAACGTTTTCGGCAGCAGCCATAATGAGACTTCAGGAAAATGATATTCTTACCCTGGATGACCCTATTAGCCAGTGGATTACGGAATATGAAAATATTAATCCGGACATTACCATTCGCCAGTTACTGAATCATACAAGTGGGGTTTATGATTACGTTGAAAATAGCGACTTCATTAACACAGCATTCTTTGACCCCGGCAAGATCTGGACGGCAGATGAAATTCTGAGTACCTACATTAACGCTCCTTATTTCAGTGCCGGTTCGGATTGGGAATATTCAAATTCCAATTATTTATTAGCCGGACTAGTCATCAGTGCAGCAGCCAACAAACCTTACAATGAATATATCCGGGAACAGTTTTTTGATCCGGTAGGACTTACGGAGACCTTTTTCTATCCTCAAGAAACCCTGTCCGGAGAATTCGCGCATTTGTATGCAAATCTTTTTGGAACGGGTGTAATTGATGTAATTGCCCTTGGTTTTCCGCTGGAAGGCTCATTTAGCGCTGCGGGTGCTGCAGGTGGCATTATTTCTACGCCTTCGGATATGACAACCTGGGTCAAAGCGCTCTATGGTGGAGATGTACTACTTCAGGAATCCATAGATGAGATGCAAACAATCGTTCCTTTTGACGCCTGGTTGGATGGATACGGTTTAGGCACTATGAAAGACATCACAGGTGGTAAAAACAGCTGGGGCCATGGAGGAGATATCTTGTACAGCTCTGCAGCTTTTTATAATCCAGATACGGAAAGCTCCTTGGCATTAGCCAGTAACGATGGCGAAGTTGCTTCCTTTGACCTTGTTCCGTTAGCAAAAGCCTTTTTACAAGCATATTGTGATTATCTGGATAATGTTTCATCAAGTGAAGACTTGCCTGCGATTCAAAAAGACGTAAAGCTCTACCCCAACCCTTTTGATCAAAACATCACATTGGACATTGAATTAAAGCAATCCGAAGAGATCCAGGTTAACATTTATAACTTGTCTGGAAAAAGGACAAGACAACAAGTGCTTCCACTAGGTTCTGGCCTTAACAATGTAGAAATCAATACGCATTCCCTGCCGAATGGTATTTATCTGTTAGAAATCATTACTTCAGAAGGAATTTCCACCAATAAAATAAGCAAACTGGCAAATTGAAAATACTAACTGCAAAGCAAACCCAAACAGCAGACCAATATACGATCCAGCACGAGCCCGTTTCATCAATTGATTTGATGGAACGGGCATCAATTGCTTTTACTAGGTGGTTTTGCCAGGTTTTTAAACCAACCTCCGGAAAAATATCCGTTTTCTGTGGCCCGGGGAATAATGGAGGGGATGGCTTAGCTATTGCTCGAATGTTGTTTCATAAATTCTACGAAGTAGAAGTATGGATTTGCAAAATTGGCCATCGCTTTTCAGACGATTTTTTAATAAATAAAAGTCGTTTAGAAACGATTTCAGGTATCCCATTAAGAGAAATAGAAAAAAACGCCCCACTTCCTGATCTGAATAACTCCCAAATGATCATCGACGGAATTTTCGGTTCTGGTTTAAACCGACCCGTTGAAGGTTACTGGGCCAATTTGATTGAGCATCTTAATAATTCCACTGCTCATAGAGTAGCTATCGATATCCCTTCGGGCACTTTTGCAGACAGTGCAACAACCGGAACAAGCTTTAAAGCTGATTTCACCTGTTCTTTTGAACTGCCCAAACTGGCCTTCTTCATGCCAGGAAATTATCTCAAGGTAGGCGAATGGGTTGCCCGGCCTATTGGATTACACCCTAAAGCCATTGAAAAAGCTGAAACCAATCATTACTATATTGATCAAAGCCTTATTTCAACCATTTTAAAAAAGCGGAAAAAGTTTGATCACAAAGGTACTTATGGGCATGCGCTGCTGGTTGGAGGAAGTTACGGGAAAATAGGCGCTATTGTACTTTCCACGAAAGCCTGTTTGAGGACAGGGGCAGGATTAGTGAGCGTTTACCTCCCCAAATGCGGTTATGAAATCATACAGTCCACTATTCCTGAGGCGATGGTTTATACCGATGGGGATGCTGAAATTGTTACATCGACAGGCCAAGTAGACCTGAGCAAGCACAAGGCCATTGGAATCGGCCCGGGCATGGGAACAGATCCCAAGACTATTAATGGATTCTATCAATTTTTAAAAAACTACGAAAAGCCCATTGTTATTGATGCCGACGCTTTGAACATCCTGTCTCAACGCAAAAATTGGCTGGAAGAATTGCCCAGCAACAGTATTCTTACGCCCCACCCTGGTGAATTCAGGCGATTATTTGGCGATTTTGCCAATGATTTTGATCGATTACAGGCGATGAAAATGCTAGCAGAAAAATATGAGGTTATCATTGTTTTGAAAGGAGCGCATAGCTCTATTTGCACTCCTGCTGGAGAAGTATATTTTAATTCTACCGGAAATCCAGGCATGGCTACAGGTGGCAGTGGAGATGTGCTTACAGGAATCATTACCGGGTTATTAGCACAATCTTATTCCCCCAAAGAAGCAGCTATTCTAGGGGTTTATCTACACGGAATGGCCGGAGATCTGGCAGCCCAAAAAGTCGGCCAGGAAAGCCTTATTGCTGGTGACATTGTAAATAATATTGGAATTAGTCTATTGCAAATAAGGCAATAGACTAATTCCAAGTCCCTCTACCACTCGTCTACCTCATCCAGCACCGGTTCCTGAATATGAAGGGCCTCTCTAACAGCTGCCTGAGCGGCTACCAGTCGAGCAATTGGTACTCTGAAAGGAGAACAACTCACATAATCCAGGCCTACCTGATGGAAAAACTCTATAGAGACCGGATCGCCGCCATGTTCCCCACAAATGCCTACATGAAGTTCAGGATTGCTTGCTTTACCCTTTTCCACACCTATTCGAACCAACTCCCCTACCCCAAATTGATCTATGGAAGCAAATGGATCTTCTTTCAAAATACCTTTTTCAATGTAAACAGGAAGGAATTTATTCACATCATCCCGTGAGTAGCCGAAAGTCATTTGCGTCAAGTCATTGGTACCGAAGGAGAAGAACTCAGCCCCTTTGGCAAGGCGGTCAGCTACAATCGCGGCCCGGGGCACTTCGATCATACTACCTATCCGATAGTGGACTTTATCGCCTTTACGCAGGAATACCTTTTCTGCGACTTCCCGAATCAGTTCAGACTGCATTTTCAGTTCATTTCCGACACTGGTCAAAGGCACCATGATTTCAGGCTCTACTTCGATGCCTTTAGCTTTAACATTTACAGCAGCTTCCAAGATAGCCTGAACCTGCATAGCCGTAATTTCCGGATAAGTATTTCCTAAACGACATCCTCTGTGGCCCAGCATGGGGTTCTGTTCTTCGAGTTCATGGATTTTACTCATGACCTGATGGAAGGACAAGCCCATTTCCTCAGCCATAGCTGTTACACTAGCCTCTGTATTCGGAAGGAATTCATGCAAAGGAGGATCGAGCAAACGAATGGTTACAGGCAAGCCATCCATCACTTCAAATATCCCCTCAAAATCCTGGCGTTGGAACGGAAGCAATTTAGCCAATGCTACCCTTCTCCCTGCTTCATCGTTAGCCAAGATCATTTCCCGGACAGCAGAAATCCGTTCCTCCTGGAAGAACATGTGTTCTGTGCGGCACAGTCCGATGCCTTTCGCTCCGAAGTGGCGTGCAGTTTCAGCCTCTTCCGGGGTATCAGCATTGGTACGGACATCCATTCGGGCATGTTTATCTGTAAGCTTCATAAGTTTAGCAAAATCACCACTCAGTTCAGGTTCTTTGGTAGCAAGTTTGCCTTCAAAAATCTGCCCTGTAGAACCATTCAAGGACATCCAGTCGCCCTCGTGGTATACTTTATCGCCTACTTTGACTGTTTTGGTCACATAATCAATTTGCAAGGCGCCTGCTCCGGTAACACAACACTTACCCATGCTTCTGGCAACGATCGCAGCGTGCGAGGTCATCCCTCCCCTACTGGTCAGTATACCCTTAGCCTTGTCAATACCCTGAATATCCTCGGGAGAAGTTTCGGTGCGAATAAGGATTACATCTTTGCCCTGAGCTGCCCAATCCACTGTATCAGCAGCGGAGAAAACGATCTGCCCGGTGTCAGCACCAGGAGAAGCAGGCAGGCCTCTTGTGATTTCCACTGCATTTTTGAGAGCATCCGGATCGAACACAGGGTGAAGGAGTTCATCCATTTTCGCCGGTTCAATTCTAAGAATTGCTTTTTCTTCCGAAATAAGCCCTTCTTCTAGCAACTCAACGGCAATACGAACCATAGACTGGCCGGTTCTCTTACCCGTACGCGTTTGCAAGATCCAGAGTTTACCTTCCTGAATAGTAAACTCAATATCCTGCATATCTTTGTAATGCTGTTCGAGGATATGCTGGCAGTCGAATAATTCTTTAAAGATCTTGGGCATAGCCTCCTCAAGGGAAGGATATTCTTTTGCACGGACTTCTTCGGAGATCTCTGCCAATTCAGCCCAGTGTCTGGAACCTTTTAAAGTCACCTGATGAGGTGTTCGGATACCAGCCACAACATCCTCCCCCTGCGCATTGATCAAGTATTCGCCCATGAACTTATTATCGCCTGTAGCGGGGTCTCTGGTGAAGGCCACTCCTGTAGCTGAGGAATCGCCCATATTTCCAAATACCATAGCCTGCACATTCACTGCAGTCCCCCAATCGCCCGGAATGTTATTGATTGCGCGATAGTGAATTGCCCGGTCGTTCATCCAGCTCTCAAAAACAGCAAGTATGGCATTCCAGAGCTGATCCCAGGGATCTTGAGGGAACTCCTTGCCCGCATGATGGACAATGGTATGTCGATAGCGGCGTGTAAGTTCCACGAGGTCATCCTTTGACAATTCTGTATCGGAGCGCAGTTTTTTTTCTTTTTTAAGGTGTTCAATAATTTTATCGAAAGGATCTTCATCTTCTTTGCTTTCTGCTTTGATACTCATCACCACATCTCCATACATTTGGATGAATCGTCTGTAAGAATCCCAGGAAGCCCTGGGGTTATCTGTTTGTTTTGCGAACCCCTCGACAGATTCGTCGTTCATACCCAGGTTGAGGATGGTATCCATCATCCCGGGCATAGAAGCGCGTGCTCCCGAACGAACGGACAGTAAAAGTGGCGCATTGGAATCTCCGAATTTCCGGCCTTTAATGGCTTCGATGTGCCTAATTCCCTCTTCGACTTGCGTTTTAAGCACTTTGATAAAGGCCTCTTTTCCATATTTAAAATAATTATTACAAGCTTCGGTAGTGATTGTGAATCCCGGAGGTACCGGGAGCCCGATGCGGTTCATTTCTGCGAGGTTAGCGCCTTTACCCCCCAGCAGTTCTTTCATATCTGCATTGCCTTCAGCGGCTCTGTTGCCGAACGTATAGACATATTTTGTGCCTTCCATTATTAAAGATTTTTAGTTAAAAATCCAGGCCCAGAGAAAAGATGGGCCAGCCGTTAAAATGAATGGAAAGTTACTTCGAGGTGGTTCAGTGTTGATAGGGAAAGGCATATTTGCTTTGAGTGCTAATATACGAAATTTTATTGGAAAATAAAAGGATTTTTAAACCAAGATTGACCGGGATTGACCGGGATTGACCGGGATTGACTGGGATTTAGGTTTAAGTTCAGAGAGAAAATAAAGCAAAAGAATAGTGAAAAAGCTGTAAATAATTAATTCCTTTGCTTGATTTAAGTAGTTCACGGATTTAAACTGTACAAACTATCGATGCCCTTGGCAGGAAGGTTTTTGAGTTGGAGATCGACACTTTTTTGGGATTTTTCTTCGAAAAATCCCAAAAAAGTGTCGATCTCCAAACGAAAAATGCTTCTACAGAGGGCAAAGATTATTTATATAGTCTATTTCCGTGAACTACTTAAAAGCCTTTAAAATCGACTAAAGATTATGAATTGGAAGAAACTCAACTTATTGGTTTTCATGGTAATGACATCTCTAATTGTTTTTGGACAAGACAAGGAGGAAGACAAGATTACAAATAGGATTTTTATGCCTTCCATTCAAATGGGGGTTATCAATCATCTTTCTGATGAAATTACGGAAGGGCTTTTCATTCAAACGTCGGTTGAGTATCAAACGCCCAAAGGTATTTTCTTCCGAATTAATTATGATGATTTTGACTCAGATTATCAATTGGATAATCCTCAAAGCTCCATCGATTTTCTGAAGGGAAAGGTTTCTTTTTCTGAGTTTATTGGAGGTGTCGGATACAGAAAAACAATAAAAAAGCATAACATTATTGTTGCCATCCAAAGCGGATTTAGATTTTATGGATATCCTATCGTACAAGAACAAGACAATAACCTAAGCATTGAATTGGATAACCGAAACACTTTGATCAACAGATATACGATTGGTTATGAATACGAGATCGACACCAGAGCATTTCTGACCATTGAATTATTTGGCAGTAATGTTTTGGAAAGAGATGACTATTGGGCAGATAATGCCTGGGCAAGGGGGGGTTACATTGGGGATTATTGCTACTATATTTTAGACAATATCGTTTGGATTCTAAAGGGGTACAAGTGGATCATAAACGACGAAAATAATCCTAAGTGGAGCCCAGATGGTAAATTCATGTATTTCCTGTCCGATCGAAGCTTTACATCCTTGGTTGGTAGTCCTTGGGGTACCCGGCAACCTGAGCCCTGCTGGGATGCCAGCGAAAAGGTGTATCACGTGGCCTTGAAAAAAGGCACCCGATCTCCTTTCAGAGAAGATGAAGAACTTATGAATGAGGATAAAAAAGAAGAAAAGCCAGCAAAAGAAGAAAAGAAGAAAGAAGATAAGGCTGAAAAATCTAAAGATAAATTGGTCGTAACCATTGATAAAAATGGGATCCAATCGAGAATTATGGAAGAGGCCGGAATGGAATTCGATGATGAAATCATGGAAATCGTAGCCCACACCCTCAAGAAAAACACTTCAGTATTCGCTTGCATAACATGCTCTGTTGGTTTCTATCGTTTAGATAAATATTTGGATAGCTATAATTGGTCGATGCTTCCAAATATTCCAATTGAATAATGAAATTCTATGAATAAAACGGCCCAAAGCAGGATTATCAAAGTCCTTTTGTGGCACCCGAAATTTGCAGGCTCGCAACAACTAAATTTGCACAACAACAGTTACAACCAATAATAATGACGATAATTTCTAACGACATTTCCAAGGCTGTGCACATCTTAAAGCAAGAAGATGTGGTGGCTATCCCCACGGAAACCGTTTATGGCTTAGCCGGAAATATCTACAGTGAAAAAGCCATAAAAAAGATTTTTGAGATCAAGAAAAGGCCGCTGTTCAACCCTTTGATTGTGCACCTTTACGCTCTTGAGCAAGTCGAAGAGCTAGCGAGTGAATTTCCACCAAAAGCGCGCTTGCTTGCTGAACACTTCTGGCCCGGCCCATTAACCTTAATTTTAAAAAAGAAAGCTAATGTCCCAGACCTGATAACGGCCGGAAAAGATACGGTTGCCCTACGAATTCCCAACCATCCCATCACCTTGAGTTTACTCAGGCAACTGCCTTTCCCGATAGCCGCGCCCAGCGCTAATCCTTCTAACAGAATTAGTCCCACGAAATCTTCTCATGTTGAAGAATATTTTAAAAATGTTATTTCTACGGTTCTAGAAGGTGGAGAATGCCGGAAGGGCATTGAATCTACCATAATAGGGTTTGAGAGTGATGAAGCGGTAATCTACCGATTAGGTTCATTGGCATTGGATGATATTGAAAGGGTTATTGGAAAGCTTAAGGTAAAAAACAAGAAAGAAGAACTACCCAATGCGCCGGGAATGTTGGCCAGGCATTATGCCCCCATAACAAAGACCTACTTAGTCGATGATATTAAAGGATTTCTGGCTAATTTTCCCAACTTGTCGGTCGGTGTTCTCAAATTTACAGGCCATATTGAATCGGAAAACATTAAACAGCTTGAAATATTATCAAAATCAGGGGATTTAAACGAAGCGGCCGCAAATTTATATAACGCTCTGCATAAATTGGATAAATTGAAGTTGGATTTGATCGTCGCAGAAAGATTCCCGGACGAAGGTTTGGGCCAATCGATCAATGACCGATTGGAAAGAGCTGCGAAATAGTTTAAGTTGGAGATCGACACTTTTTTGGGATTTTTCTTCGAAAAATCCCAAAAAAGTGTCGATCTCCAACTTAAAAACCTTCCTGCCAAGGGCATCGATAGTTTATTCAGTTTAATTCCGCGAATTACTTAAATACTCTGTACTAAGTACTCATTTTAAAAAAGAAAACATGAAGAAAGAAGTAGAAAAATTTCGCGAATATGCCCATCAATTTGTTGATTGGATGGCAGACTATATGAGCGAGGTTGAACAATACCCGGTAAAATCTAAAGTAGCTCCCAAAGAAGTATACAACAAAATAGGAAATAGTATTCCCGATGAAGGTGAATCCATAGACGAGATTTTTGACGATTTTAAAAAAGTTATTATCCCTGGAGTTACCCATTGGCAAAGCCCTAAGTTTTTTGCTTATTTCCAGGCCAATACCAGTTCTCCATCCATATTAGCAGAGATGTTGATGGCTTCTCTTGGAATCCAGGGTATGAAATGGGACACCTCGCCTGCCTCAACAGAATTGGAAGAACGAGTGATGGAGTGGCTTAGAGATGCTATGGCCATTCCAAAAGATTGGACAGGCGTAATCCAGGACACCGCTTCAACGGCAACCCTTGCTTCTATTATTACCGCAAGAGAACAGCGATCCAACTTTAAAGTCAATGACAATGGGTTTCAGGGCTATACCAATTTCCGAGTGTATTGCTCTGAAGAAACGCACTCTTCCATTGAGAAGGGCGTAAAAATTGCGGGCATCGGAAAAGCAAACCTGGTCAAAATACCAACGGACGACCTACTAGCAATGGATCCCCAATTATTGCTGGAACATATTGAACAAGACATCGCCAACGGTCACATTCCTTTATGTGTAATTGCAGCTATAGGAACTACCGGTACACTGGCTATGGATTCATTAAAAGAAATAGCCGAGATAACGCAAAAGTATAAAATTTGGCTGCATGTGGATGCTGCCTATGCCGGTTCCGCCTTTTTGCTCCCAGAATATCAGGACTTGATTTCCGGACTGGAACATGCAGACAGCCTTGTCTTTAATCCTCATAAATGGTTGTTTACTAACTTTGACTGTTCTGCTTATTTTGTAAAAGATAAAAATGCCCTGATCAATACCTTTGCAATCCTTCCGGAATATCTTAAATCAAAAACGGATGGATTAGTCGCTAACCATTGTGACTGGGGTATTCCATTGGGGAGGCGCTTTCGTTCTCTTAAACTGTGGTTTGTTTTACGGCATTATGGTTTAAAAGGATTACAGGAAAAGCTTAGGCAACATATAGAATTAGCTAAATGGTTGGAAACCGAAATTGCGCGTTCAACAGAGTTTGAACTTGCCGTACCCAGAAGCATGAATTTGGTTTGTTTTTATTATAAGCCTTCTAATGTAGAGCACATTACTATTGAGCAACAGAATGCACTCAATAAAAAGCTACTGAACCAATTAAATAGCTCTGGAGATATTTATTTAACCCATACCAAAGTCAAAGAATGTTATACATTGAGGATGTCCATCGGGCAAACCAATGTAGAGCTGAGTCATATTGAAAAAGCATGGGAATTGATCAAGGAGACAGTTTTTGCAGAGGAATTCTTACCCTAGTTTATTATTAGACTTGCACGGCGCGATATTTTCTTTTGAGGGAGGCCGAAAGGGCTATTTTGCTTTGCAAAATAGCCCTTTCGGCCTCCCTCAAAAGAAAATATCGCTGCGAAGCAGCGTAAATTTGTTTTGGGGTTTCCAAAACGAGAATTGCTCAGCAAACCGTCCACAAGAAATAAAAGAAATAGAAGCAGTAATGCACCTGCCATAAGAGGAGTTCGCTTTGAAAAAGTAAGGAATATCAGAATCTGGGATGCTACAGTCTATGCGGCAATTGACAATCAGCATGATTGGCTAAAAATAAAAAAAATATAATCTAAGCTCAATAAAAAATCCTGTGCTTTTTCCACATCTTTGTGGAAATCTTATTAAACTCTGCTATGAAAAAAATGTCCATACGATCAAAAGTAATAGCTTCTGCTGTTTGCTTGGTTTCTTTTATCATCCTACTCCCTGCTTTTCAATTGGACCGAGAGGAAAACCAGATCGATAAACTAATCCTCAAAAATTTTCACCTTTTTGTGGAATCCGCAGAAAACTTTGTAAAGGTAAGCGAGGCGTTTGAGCGAAAGGAAATCACAACGAAGCAACTACAGGAAGAATTAGAGAAAGTGCGTGTAGCTTATAAAAAACCAGCTTTCATTCTAAATTATTATTACCCAACTTATATTGAAGAGCACTTGAACGGTGCCCCTTTATATCATGCTGAAAAATATGGAACACACTCTCTGGTAAAGCCCCCTCAGGGTTTACAGGTTCTGCACGAATTGGTTTTTTCTGAGGAAGCCCCGCAAAAACGACCAGAGATATCTATTTTATGCAGAGACTTTCTAAATAAAGTATGGCAGATACGCCCTGAGCTCCAAACTCGCACCTACCCGTTTCCCGATTTGTTGGAGGCTATGCGGATGGAACTCATCCGAACCTTTTCAATGTCCCTTGGCGGATTTGATACCCCGGGTAATTCACAAGCGTGCATTCCTGAAACCATTTCAGCTTTTTCGAGTATGCTTTCCATTCTGGAAACCCAAAGTGCTGAAGAATTCAGTGATTTAAAAGACCTCTTCAAAAATGCTATCCAACAACTTGATTCCGAGCAGGATATCAACCAATTTGACCATCTGCTTTTTTACAAAAAATTTATTAGCCCACTTTATTCAAAGATCACCAAATACCAAAAGGAGAAGGGCATCCCTGCCAAAACCCAGTTTCCTACAGGGCGAAACCTGGAAAGCGAACAAATTTTCGGAACTAATTTCCTCAATCCCTATTTTTATAGCGACCTACAGAAAAAAGAGGATTCTCAAAAACTAAAGGAACTTGGCGAAACCTTATTCTATGATAAAAAGTTAAGCGCAAATGGAGAAATGAGCTGCGGTACTTGCCATGAACCTAAATTGGGTTTTACTGACGGCCAACCCAAATCCGCAAGTAACATTGCCGGACAAACGGTCATGCGGAATGCCCCTACATTGATTAATGCCGTTTTTGCAGATCGCTATTTCTACGACATGCGCGCGTTCTCCTTGGAGCAACAAGCCGAACACGTTATTTTTAACCATGCTGAGTTTAATACTGAATACGAAGAAATACTTTCTAAACTAAATAAAAACTCTGATTATAAAAAAGCGTTTAAAAGCATATTTAGTCAACCGGATATTAACCGCAATCAATTTTCAAAAGCTCTGGCTTCGTATGTACTTTCCTTACAATCTTTTAATAGTCCTTTTGACCAATACGTCAGAGGGGAATCGAATGAGTTATCCGAAGCAGCAAAGCGAGGATTTAACCTTTTCATGGGCAAAGGGGCTTGTGGGACTTGTCACTTCCCGCCTCTTTTTTCGGGCTTGATGCCTCCTTATTTTTCCAAAAATGAAAGTGAAATCCTGGGTGTTCTTGAATCTCCCCATCAATTGAGAAAACGGGTTGATGAAGATCCTGGCCGTCAAGCCAATGGTATTCAACATGAAAATGTATGGATTTACGAAAAATCTTTTAAAACACCAACTATTCGAAATATTGAACGTACGGGCCCTTATTTCCATAATGGTGCGTATTCAACTCTGGAGTTAGTGGTCGATTTCTATAATCATGGTGGAGGGGCAGGTATAGGTTTGGAAGTAAATAATCAAACGCTCTCACCGGATCATCTGGAACTTTCAAAGCAAGAAAAAGCTGATTTGATAGCATTTATGAAGTCCTTAACGGAATCTCTACCTGATGCCAACTAATATCTTTTAAACATGAGTCATCCCGAAAATTCGGGATGACTCATGTGAATCCCCCCTCCTGAATTAATCCACACTTAACATACAAATAATAGTTACTCTATACTTTTAAGCGTCATTTAAGCACACTAACCTAAACTTTTTATGAAACTAAGATTTACTTTGTTTTGCATAGCCCTTGCTCTATGCTTTAGTCACTTGTCATTTGGACAAACCCAAACGGTACAAGTGCAAATTGCCAGTTCTTCTGATGATGCTGAAGAACGTGGCCTTAATGGAAATTCACCTGGAATCATGGATCTGGGCAGCTCTGATATTGAGTTGGTAAGAGATGGTAATGATGGTGATCAATTTGTAGGCTTACGTTTTGAAAGCCTTCCTGTTCCCAAAGGAGCAATTGTAACCAATGCATACATCCAATTTACTGTTGATGAAGACGATGACATACCAGGAACCGTTTTCATTCAAGTAGAAGATGCAGACAATCCGGTTACCTTTAATGGAACGACTGGAAATATTTCTTCTCGCCCTGTAGTAAATGATACCGTTTCATGGTCCAACATTCCTGTTTGGAGTACTGTTGGTGAAGCCGGTGAAGATCAACGCACACCAGATCTTTCTGGTCTTGTACAAAGCACTATTGATCGTGGCGGTTGGACAGAAGGCAACGCGATTAGCTTTATTATTACAGGTACCGGAGAGCGCGTAGCTGAATCCTATGACGGAGTAGCTGCTTCTGCTGCCGTTTTGGTTGTTGAGTTTATTCCATTAGTAACAGAAACTTTTACAATCAATAGTTCTGATAACGATGTGGAAATTGATGTTTTGAATGGTTCTATTTATTCTAACAGTTCAGATTTAGAACTAACTGCGGATGGTGCCTCTATCCAGGTGATAGCATTAAGATACGACGAGGTTGGTATTCCAGCGGGTTCAATTATTGCAGATGCTCACGTGCAGTTCACTACAGATGAAGCAGATTCAGGAGGAGATGTTGATGTACTAATACTTTTTGAAAATACCGGAAACTCTGAACCAATTTCTCCTGCCAACAATCCGGTTGATCGTGAATACCTGGATGCGCTGCCTGTTTTCTGGGATAATTTACCAGATTGGCCAACTGTAGACGAAGCAGGAGCTGCTCAACAAACACCAAACCTTGCTGCTCCGCTTCAGGAACTTGTAAACGGCGCTGAGTGGGTTACCGGTAATGCTTTATTGATTGGGATGCTAGATCCGGTAGTATTAAGTATTCCAGGTTATACAGGAAATACATCGACTCGTGTAGGTCGTTCTTATGATAATAACCCTGCAAAGGCACCAAAATTAGTAGTTTCTTATTATCCCCCAGCAGTTTATCAGGCAGGTAACTTCCCAATTTCTGCAGCTTCTTCCTGGTTGTATGAAGACTCTGGAACGGATCTTCATGCTGAAGATTGGACATCATTAAATTATGATGACTCTAACTGGTCATTTGGTGATGGTATTTTAGGATATGGAAACGGAAATGAAACTACTCTGTTAGATTTCGGTCCTGATGCTGATAATAAATTCACAACGACTTACTTGCGCCACGAATTTAATGTAGACAATGCTGCTCAATATGACTCACTTATCTTCAATACCCTTGCGGATGATGGTGTCGTTGTTTATGTTAATGGTGTTGAAGCATATAGAATGAATATGCCTGCAGGTGCAGTAGATTATAATACACTAGCTACTTCAGCAGTTGGTGGTAGTGACGAAACTACTTATTTCGAAACACGCACAGGAAACCTTCTTCAGGATGGTTTGAATGTTATTGCTGTAGAATTACACCAGGCAAGCTTAACAAGCTCTGACTTGAGCTTCGACTTGGAAGTAGGATTCAAATTTCCTCCGCTTCAGCCTACGCCATTCCCGCTTGAAAAAGAATCTGCCTGGCACTATTTGGATAACGGAACAAGCCTGGATGCTGTAACCTGGCAAGATGAAACTTATGCTGAAGAAGATGATCAATGGGATTGGGGGCATGGTATCCTTGGTTACGGCGATCCGGTAAATACATTAATTTCTTTTGGTCCAGACCCAAATAACAAGTATGTAACGACTTATTTCCGTAAGGAAATCATGGTTGACCTTGCTACACTTCCGGATTCTATTGAACTAGGCTTACTTCGCGATGATGGAGCAATTGTTTATATCAATGGTATTGAAGTACGTAGAGATAACCTTCCTGCTTCTGGTGTTGACTACTTGACTACAGCCGTTCAAACGATCAGCGGATCTGCGGAAGATACTTATTTCACATCTAAGCTTTATAAAGCTGATTTTGTTGAAGGTGTAAATACCATTGCCGTACAAGTGCACAACCGTGATGTATTCAGTTCTGACCTTGCCTTTGATTTATACCTGAAGAAAGCGCCAACCACAAATCCACAGGCACTAGGTTGTTCTGATGGAAATGAAGATCACATCGCTTGTTTCACATCAATTGCACCAACTGCACAAACGCCAAATGTACTTATTCCTACCTCATCACACCGTTTCCAGCAAATTCACAAGCAAGGCTCTAATTACTCTATCGGAGGCGGTACAGTTCCTGGCAACCATGACTTTACAGCTTATGTTGGTCTTGATGGTAGCAGTGAAACAGGTTATTTATCTATTAACCACGAGAACACTCCTGGTGGTGTTTCTATGCTTGGCCTGCACTTTGATCATTCTACAAACCTTTGGGTTGTTGATTCATCTCAAGCAGTAGATTTCTACAACGATGATTTAGTAACTACTACGCGTAATTGCTCTGGCGGTATTACGCCTTGGGGTACCGTAATCACCGCGGAAGAAACGCTTAATGGAGGAGATGTTAATGGTGATGGTTATCAGGATGTTGGGTGGTTAGTAGAAATTGATCCTGTAACAGCAAAAGTAAAAGAATACGGAAATGGTATTCAGGAAAAACTTTGGGCTATTGGACGGGTTTCACACGAAAATTGTGTCGTCCTTGATGATGAAATCACCCTTTTTGGTGGAGAAGATGGTGGTTCCAGCGCCGTATTTAAATTTATCGCAGATAATCCACAAGACCTTACTTCAGGGAAATTATATGCATTACAACTCAATGATCCTATTGTTGGTGGCGAACCTAGCGGATCAACAGGAAATTGGATTGAAATTCCAAACACCACACAAGCTGATCGAAACAATACTCGTGCTCTTGCGATCTCTTTAGGGGCTACTAACTTTAATGGTGTAGAGGACGTTGAAGTTCATCCATTTACCGGACAGGTCTACTTCACTTCAAAAGGTAATGGCCGCGTTTACCGCTTCACAAATCAGGATACTGCTGTTACAGAATTTGAAACTTTTGTTGGTGGTCAATCTTATGTATTGAACACAGAAGAAGGCGTATTCACTGAACCTTGGGGCGGTGGAAATGATAACCTTGCCTTTGATGACCTTGGCAACCTTTGGGTTCTACAAGATGGTGGTAACAATTATGTATGGTTAGTTCGTCCGGATCATACTCAAGACGAGCCAAAGATTGAATTGTTTGCTTCCATGCCAATCGGTTCTGAGCCATGTGGTTTGACGTTTACACCTGACCATAAATTCGGTTTCTTATCTGTTCAGCACCCAAGTGGAGGTAATACCAATCAAATTGATGCAACAGGTCAGCAGGTAGCCTTTAATGCTTCTGCCACAATGATCATCTCTCGTGGTGAGAATTTAGGATCACAAGCTCCGGTTACAGCCTTCACATCGGATGTCCAAACGGTATTCGTTGGCGAATCCGTTACTTTCTTTGACCTTAGTTCTAATGTGCCAACAAGCTGGGCTTGGGCTTTTGAAGGTGGAACTCCAGCTACTTCTACCGATGAAATGCCTACAGTTACTTACAACCAAGTTGGAACATATAACGTATCTCTTCAAACGGCCAATGATGCCGGAAATGGTACGATGGAAGAGAAAACTGATTACATTGAAGTTGTCCAAATTACTTCTACTGAAGAATTGGATGTGAAAAACAGCCTTGCCATCTTCCCTAATCCAACGAGTGGAAAAGTAAGTATTAAAATGAACCTGAATGGTGGCGAAGAAGTTCATTTCGAATTGCTTGATATCACAGGACGCAGATTGGGCTACCTGGGTAATGCTGTTGGCGTCAGCGGTACCGATATCTGGGCTTTTGACATCAGCGAATTAGTGCCAAACGACCAAACGGTAGTTTTCAAAATTACTGTCGATGGCCAAACAATCACGAAATTGGTAAAAGTTAGTAGATAAAATATTTACTTGCCAAGGGCAAGTAAATATCTGATTTGAAAAGATGCCTGTTTTTTGACTTTTTCTTCGAAAAAGTCAAAAAACAGGCATCTTTTCAATAAAAATTTTCTTTTCGGAAAAGCTCCTAAGGGATCAGGAAAATAATACCCTACCCATTTTACTTGTCCTTTTTTCCTCAGGCTGTGTTGGAAAGCCTCGCCGTACCTTTGGGTCCCGAAGGCATTCGGGACAAGTTATGCCTACGTTTTCCGCCTAGCCTGAGAAAAAAATTACTTCGCAAAATTTGGGTAGCTTATTAATTGCCTAATCCCTAAACAAAATTTTTAGGAGGAAACTACAATTAATTGTTCAGATAGCTTATTATTATTTATAGTTCTTATGCGGTATTTCTCTCTAATACTTTCCTTGTTGTTCTGCCATACAGGTTTTGCTCAATATGCCAATCAAGACATTCCGGTTTTCGACAATATCCAGGCAGCTTTACAGCAAAACCCCAATGCCCAGCAATTAAATCTTCGGGATCAACACATTTTTTCCCTGGATCCTCAGATTCGGGAACTGAAAAACCTTCAGTACCTTAGCCTCATGCGCAATAATTTCGAAGTTTGGGATCCCAATATTTTTGAGCTCTCGAACCTTAAGGTGATTAATTTATTTGGAAACCAACTTAAAGAAATACCCACTGAGATTCAGAACCTAAGCGCCCTGATCCGTTTAGATTTAACCAAAAATAAGATTAAAAAAATCCCTAAGGAATTCGGAAAATTAAAAGAGCTTGCTTACCTCCATATTTCTTCAAATGACCTTGTATCTATTCCCGAAGAAATTGCTCAATGCAAATCGTTAATCGCTCTGGAATTTCAAAACAATTCTCTTAGTATTCTACCCCAAAATATTTGGAAACTTAAGAAGCTTGTAAGGCTTAATGTTGGATTTAACCAACTTCGGGTCTTCGAACCCAGCTGGGCCAAACTAAAATCACTCAAAGAATTAAATCTGGAGTTCAATTACATTAAACGCCTACCAAATGAAATTGGCCAGTTCAATCAATTAGAAACTTTAATTCTTACCAATAACCAATTGGAAAGCCTGCCAGATGCGATCACCAATCTTCACTCTTTACAACTTCTGGTCCTCGCCGATAATCAGCTGTCAGAATTACCTCGGGACTTATCCGGCTGGTCCAATCTTCGCACTTTGGTTTTAAAAGGAAACCCTCTAAAAGATGGTGAATTGAAACGAATTAAAGCAGCTTTACCTGACTGCTCGTTTTTTTGATTTCCCCACCACGTCAATTACTTAAGTACTGTGCCATTTTGCTTGTTTATTGTCAAATCATTTTTTACTTTTTTTTGCAAGCAAAATCAATTTTTACTTGTAAAACACGTAATCAATTTTATAAATTGCTTATGCTGCAATTATTCAGAGGTAATAACTGTACAGACTTGAGAAATATGAGTGATCCTTGAATCTCCTCTTCTTTACTTAATATACTGCACCCTGGGATCCCCATCAAACATACTGTGATCCGTTAAATTTTTAGATTGCCCGGTAGGTAAATGATAGGCGTAAACTTCCCAGTTTCCATCTTTATTACTGCCGTAATAGATCGTTTTATCATCTCTGGACCAACGTGCAATCAATTCCAGCCCCTTCCCCTTGGTAAGGCGTTTCACCTCTTTGGTTTCAAGATCCATCAATGCAATATCCTGATTTCCCCCCTCATACCTACTGGTACTGAACACTATGAATTTACCATCACCGGACACCTCTCCTCGTTCATCATTGGCTGGATGATTAGATAGGTTTTCTAATTCCTTAGTTTTTAGGTTAAAAAAGTAGATCTCATTATTGCCTTGATGATTACTTGTAAAAGTAATGACATCTTCTTTATTCGTCCAAGAAGCATAATTAGCCATCCCAGATATATCAACAGTAAGTTGTTCAGCCAGTGCTTCTTCATTTTCTTTTAGATATACCTCTCCGTTGCAATAAAACATTTGTCTTTTTGAAAAGGGATCATACAAAGCATTTTTATCACTTAGGGTACATTCCCCAGGTTGAGGAATCACCGTTTCCGTTCCCCTGCGCATGTCTAGTTTTATTCTTTGGAACTCATTCCCGACTTGCCTCAAAAAGGAGATTTCATGGTCATTTATCCAGACCGGCGCCCACTCTTCCAATGGAGAGTTCGTTACTTGCTTGATTATTACGCCAGTTGAATCCATCAAAAAAATATCAGAATTGCCGTTTCGGGTAGAATTAAAAAGAATCTTTTCAGGTTCCGGGGTGTTTTGACAGCTTATTATAGTGATGCTCGCAAAAATAAGGGCATAAAAGAATTTCATATGTTGAGTTTAATAACTGCCATTCTCGTTTTGGGAACCCCAAACCAAATTTACGCCGCTTCGCGACGATGTTTTCTTTTGAGGGAGAGCGGGAGGGCTATTTTGCTTCGCAAAATAGCCCTCCCGCTCTCCCTCTCAAAGGAATTTCGCGCCGTTGGCGCGTTTATTTTTCAAAGCGAGAATTGCTGTGGTTTTAGAAAATGTATGATAAATCGAACGGTAATTTAACTGAAAAATTGGAAACTTCAATTTTCTTGGAATTAGTACTCAGGAACATAAAACTTAATAAACATTTTGAAGGGTGCGTATGCTCAATAGACTTCCAAAATAGCGTCCACAACACCTTGAAATATTTCATGCCCATTAGCGGAATTCGTAAGAATAATGATTCCAAAAGGCAGTTGATGATAGGCCATAAAATAAGCTTTATACCCATGCGTATCTCCCGAATGTTCAAAGTATTCATTCCTGCCATCATCGGTCAGTACAAACCCCAGCCCCATTGTTTTCTTAGTGTCTGGAATATCTATTTTTGAAGTCAACATTTGTGATGTTAAATCCTTTGTAATGACTACTTCCGAAAGATTCCTGTGTGTCTTTTGGATATCGATAATGAACTTGGAAAGATCAACAGCACTCGTCCACAAGCCAGCGGCAGCTAATTCCGGATAATTTTTCCATTTCCCTTTGGCCACCTTTCCGTTGCTTAAATGCCCTGAAGCCGTATTGTCTAATTGTAAAGGAATCAAAAAAGAACTATTGTTCATTTCCAATGGATCCAGCAGCACCTCTTTCGCGATCTGGTCATAACTTTTATTATAAACTTCTTCTAAAACTAACTGAACAACCTGATACCCTCCACCTGAATACTGGTATTTAGTAGATGGAATATATTCCAGGTCAATAGCTTCATTATTAGCAGGCGGATCGCCCCTTAGAATTTGGAGCAAAGTAGGCAGTTTTTGATTTTGCCGGTACCCCCAAAACCCACTTACCTTCAGGCCTCCGGAGTGGCTAAGGAGTTGAAGTTCCACACAATTTGTCAAAGAACGATATTTTACTCATCTTATTCGCTCGAAGGCTTCTCTCCTTCTAATGGATAATACTTTTCCACAACAAAATTTGGTCGCTTCCTGACTTCATCCAATACCCGCCAAATGTATTCTCCGAGTATACCCAAGGCCACCATCTGAAAAGAAGAAACAAATAACAGGGTTATCATTAAGGTCGGCCACCCCCGAACCTCAATTTTACCAAGTACCGCCAATACAAAGATGACAACTCCGTAAATTATGGCTAATAAACCCACAAAAACACCTAAAAAAGATATTAACCGGACTGGGAAGAAAGAAAACGCAACAAAGGAATCAACGAATAATTTCACTTTTTTCTGAAACGTCCATCGTGATTTCCCAATTTCCCGTTTTCTCCGAACATAAGGAATGTTAACATAATCGTAGCCCAACCATGTCATCAGGTAGATAATATTAGTATTTTTTTCGTTGATATTGACGACATGCTGGTTGAGCTCCTGGTCAAATAAGATAAAATCATATCCTCCGCTTGGGATATTTTTTAAAGCAAAGCGTTTTATAAGACCGTGGTAAGTATTTGAAAAAATCTTTTGCCCCCAGGATTCCTGGCGATCGCTTCGATTGGCAATGACAAATTTGAAGCCTTTGGCCCAATAATCGTACATTTTGGCAATGAGTTCTGGCGGATCCTGAAGGTCTGCGGATAAAATAACGCAACAATCTCCGGTAGCCCGAGCCATGCCGGAAACGGTAGCGTTATGTGAACCTACATTCTTTGCCAGTTTTATCACTTTTACTTTTTCCGGATATTGTTCCTGGAATTTTAACAGTGCCCCCATCGTATCGTCCCCTGACCCATCGTCGATCATAACATATTCAAACTCTACATCTTCGGGGAAGTTGGCTTCATTTTCAATAAGTGTTTTAGAAGTTACCGGAATATTTTCCTCATTATAATAACAAGAAATGATGATCGATAATTTTGGCATAAATTTGACCTTATAGTTCGTGAAAATAGCTGATCTATACTTGTGATAAAAATACTATAATTACAGCGATTCGCACTATGGGAAATAAACGCGCCTACGGCGCGGAATTCCTTTTTTGAGGGGGCCGAAAGGGCCGTTTTTGCGAAGCAAAACGGCCCTTTCGGCCCCCTCAAAAGAAAATATCGCCGCGAAGCGGCGTAGATTTGGCTTTGGATTTCCAAAACGAGAATTGCTGCTATAATTACAATGATATCATTTTTTCCATTATGATCACCCCTTCTTCATCCCTTTTTTCCTCCTCAAAACCCAGCTTTCGATATAAAGCAATGGCCCGTTCATTATAATCCGCCACTTTTAAGTAAAGGCGTTCCAGTTCTTTTTCTCGGGCTGCGCGAATAATGAAATCAACCATAATCCGTCCTATTCCCCGGCCCCAATAACTTTTCTCCCCAATATATCCCCAATATTCACCTTCGGAGCTAGTGATATTTTTCAAACCTACCGCTCCTACCGGGGCATTATCCCAAAAGATTCCCCATATAAGGTAATCCGTTTTTTCCGGTAATAAAGCGAACCACTTTAGCTGTCCTTCTTTCGTGAAATCCGGAGTTAACGTCAGCTTTTTTATCTCCGGATCATTCAACCACTTCCAGGAGGGCTCTAAAAAGCGCTCATCATAAGGTACAAATTGTAAAGGTACTTCAGTCATGTGTTGATATTCGTTTCTCTAATAATGTATAAAGGACGATTTTTACTATTAGCATTCAAGCGAGCCAGATATTCTCCTATAATGCCCAGGCAAATGAGCTGTATACCTCCTAAAAAAAGCACACTAACCATAACCGAAGACCAACCCGGAATTTGATACTGGGGAATAAATAACTTTCTGACAATGATCCAAATAATGTAGCAGAAAGAGGCAAATGAAACCACAAAACCCATTGTAGAAGCTAATTTAAGGGGTTTATCCGAGAATGCGGTTATCCCGTCGAGTGCGAGGCGGAGCAACTTCCAGTAATTATAGCCCGATTCTCCGGCAAAACGTTTATCGCGATCATATTCTACAAAAGTTTGGCGGAAACCTGTCCAGGCGATTTGCCCGCGCAAAAATTTAGGTTGCTCGCGCATTTTCCGGAGCATTTCCACTACTTTATGATCCATGAGGCGATAATCGCCTGTATCTAGTGGAATTTCAATGGAAGTCAGGCGCTTCAAAAGCCTGTAAAAGCGTTTTATAGCCCATTTTCTGAAAAAGGGTTCCCCTTTTCTGGTTTTTCGCTTCGCATAAACTATCTCGTTGCCCTCGTGATACTTTTCTAATAATTCTACAATCAACTCCGGCGGATCTTGAAGATCCCCGTCAATGGTTACCACTACCTTGCTATTGGTAAGATCCAGCCCTGCACTGATCGCTGACTGATGGCCAAAGTTTCGGCTAAAGTCAATGTATTGGACGCGCTTATCATTTTGAGCGAAGCTTTTTATCAGGGATAAGGACGTATCCCGGCTTCCGTCATTAACAAAAAGAAAGGAACACTTTCCCTGAATTTTTTGGGATGCGGCATCTAACCTTTCATAAAGCAAGGGCAGATTGCCCTCTTCATTAAAAATGGGTACGACTATTGTCATGAAAGTTTCGCTCATAGCTTCATGTAGATTTCTTAATTCCTAACGCTTCCTTCAAAGTTAGCGTACCGTATCGAAAACGATATATTGATAAGATTAACGTTCGCAAAATTAGAGGAATTTTAAAAATCAAGCGTTCTAAAAAATTAGAAGTTCCTCCGAGTATTGATCCCCAAACCAAGCTAAAATATTGCTGCCCTCGCATTGGATATCCGAGTGGTTCATACCCAAGCCCTTCCATTTCTTTTCGGCAAATTCGTTCAATTAAGGCAGCATCCTGATGGCCAATTTCTTTTTTCCAGGCAGTGGCTTTGGATGCACTTATCGGCTTTTTGATATTTACATTGCCACTAAAAATCATATGATCTGCCTTATAATATTCCAGCATTCGATCCTCAGTCTCTATGTTGAGAAAATCAGCGATTTTCTCCAGCACTGAATCAGGCATTTCAACAAATTCCTCATAGGAAAGCATCAGGGTTTTTCCCGGGTATTTTTTTCTAAACTTTAAAATAGCTTTGGTATAACTTTTCCAGCGAAAAGCCAGCGCAGCAGTATGGTTTAAATCAAAGCCTACTTTTTGAAAGGAAAGAACGTTGGCTCGGGGATCTCGAACCATAAGAATAAATTTCGCATCGGGATAGAGCCTTTCCATTTCCTTCAAAAAAAAGGTGTAGGTAGGGTTTTTATCCCCGATCAAAAGTTCTCCAATCTTGCCGGATTGCCGGGCAGTCTCCTTAAATACAGCATAACACATCTTTGAAAAATCGGCATTGCCTTTGGCAGCTTCATCAAGTAAGGCTTGAAGAAAGGGTTCTTTATCTACTCTCCACCAAGTTATTAGACGCTTCTCCGTCCAAAGTGCTTTATAGAACTGTTCGGCATCCTTTTTTGTAAACGGATGCACATCCTTAAACCGTTGATATAAATTTAAAATAAACATTCCTTCGTTCGGCACAAAAACCTTCGAATGCTGGTTCAGAACTGACCGCAGCAGCCAGGTTCCGGAACGCCCCCTCCCAATAATAAAAAATATGGCCATTGCTTATTTTTTTTCCTTTGGCTTTCGCCAAAAGCTAATTTATTTCGCTGCTAAGGCAGCTTTATGTTCTTATCTTTTTTCTTTATCTTTGGCGGCCGAAAAATAACATTAATCATTTAATTTAAGCCCATGTCTCTTCAATGTGGTATAGTTGGACTTCCAAATGTAGGGAAATCCACGTTATTTAATGCCTTAACTTCTGCAAAAGCACTTGCTGCTAATTATCCGTTTGCAACTAAAGACCCTAATGTAGGCATTATTACAGTTCCCGATCCACGCCTGGATAAACTGGAGGAATTGGTACAACCCAAAAGTCTTGTACCTACCACTATTGAAATTGTGGATATTGCCGGTTTGATCAAAGGCGCAAGTAAAGGAGAAGGTTTAGGAAACCAATTCCTGGCTAATATCAGGGAAGTGGATGCCATCGTACATGTCGTCAGGTGTTTTGAAGATGGAAACGTAGTTCACGTAGACGGGAGCGTTGATCCGGTTAGAGATAAATCTATCATCGATACTGAATTGATGCTAAAGGATCTGGAGACGGTAGAAAAACGCCTTGAAAAACTTCGCAAGCAGGCAAAAAGCGGTAAAAAAGAAGACGCTAAGCTGGTAACCGCAGCCGAACAAATCTATGCTCATCTGGAACAAGAAAAACCTGCCCGTTCTGTCCCTCTTGATAGTGATGGAGAAGCACTTCTTAAGGATATGATGCTGCTTACTTCCAAGCCGATTTTATATGTTTGTAATGTGGATGAAGATTCGGTGCATGAGGGCAATGAACATACTAATCGCTTCATTGATTTTGTCAAGGATGAAAATGCGGAAGTTATTCTGATAAGCGCGGGCATAGAAGCCGAAATTGCGCAGCTCGATGATCCGGAAGAGCGCAAAGAATATCTGGAAGAACTTGAATTAGCGGAACCTGGAGTGAATAAACTAATCCGCGCTTGCTACAAATTGCTCGACCTGATCACCTACTTCACTGCCGGCGTTAAAGAAGTACGCGCCTGGACCATTCGGAAAGGAACCAAAGCCCCGCAGGCAGCTGGTGTAATCCACACGGATTTTGAAAAAGGTTTTATCCGGGCTGAAGTAATCAAATACGATCATTATGTAGAATTCGGCTCCGAATCTGCTGTTAAAGAAGCGGGTAAAATGGGCGTGGAGGGAAAAGAATATGTGGTTCACGATGGTGATGTAATGCACTTTAGGTTTAATGTCTAGAGAAAGTCTACAGTTATAAAAAAAGCCCCCTACTGACAGTAGGGGGCTTTTTTTATAACTGTAGACTTTTTTTTACATTTTATAGACAATTTCCCTCTCCCCATCGATATTGAAAAGAATTTAAAAATCCAGCTGCAACTTCTCTTGGCGTTCAGGGTCTTTAGGGTGTACTTAACAAACAAACAAACAACAACCAAAACATTCAACCTTAGCCATTTAATCATTTAATCAAAAACTAAAAACACCTTAATTATGAATGCCACAGCTCTGAAATTGTTCGGTTTTTTATTTGTAGCACTTTTTACAACGACTTCTTTGCAAGCCAGCAATATCGAAGAAAATCTCGATAAAGCTTTGAGAACGAAAATCGTTCAAATGGTTTCAAACCCGGACCTAATCAACCACGGCCTGGAAAATGCAACAGCTGTAATCAAATTCGAAATCAATGAAGCTCAAGAAATTGAGGTAACAGGCGTAGATACAGAACACACCTACATCAAAAAATTTATTGAACAGCGCCTGAATTCAAGAAAAATTGAACTAGAGGGACTGAAGACGGACATTGTTTATACCATTAACTTGACTTTCCGCGTAGCTTACTAGTGCTTCAAGAACTAGATAAGTAAATAACGTTCTTTGACAAATTGTGTGGAACTCTAAATAAACACATAAAAAAAGGGAGCAACCAACTGGTTGCTCCCTTTTTTTTGTGTTTATTTATCTTTCGATCTCCCTCTCAAAGGAATTTCGCGCCCTAGGCGCGTTTATTTTTCAAAGCGAGAATTGCTGTTTATCTTTCGGAAAATATCGTTAATTTTTTAACCTAACGTGCTTACCGATGAAACCTGTTGAAATAGCCATTTTAGCCCATGCATCTTTAGGAGGGCTTGCTTTACTCAGTGGTGTATTTGCCCTTTCGAGCAGGAAAGGCAGTAAACCGCACATTAATTCAGGTAAAGTATTTTATTACTCCATGATGTTGTCTGTTGCAATATCAATAGTCATCAGTTTATTGCCTGGACATACAAACCCTTTTTTATTTGCCATAGGATGTTTTAGCCTTTACCTGGTATTGTCAGGACGCAGAGTATTAAAAATAACAAATTCGCCTACCACTCTGGATTATTTGATCTCTGGAACGATGCTGTTTTTAGCAGCCGCTATGATCATTAATTACTTCTATCCCTTTTTTCTATCCTCGGGCAGCAACTTGGTTTTACTGATCTTTGGAGGGATTGGCTTGACACTCTCGGCCAGAGATTTTAATTGGTACAAAAAGCCAAAAGAGTTACTCAAAAACAGAATCCGCCTTCATTTAATTAAAATGACGGGAGGATATATTGCTGCGACAACAGCATTTTTTGTGGTCAATGAAATTTTACCAGGGATATGGGGATGGATTACGCCTACAATTATAGGAAGTATATTGATCAGTTACTGGACAAGGAAGGGAAAATAAAGCCCTTTTCAGGCCATTCCAAAAATCAAAACGCTTTGAACAGGGGCGACGAAGACACCCCGGAACAAAGCGTTATATATCGTGTTCCGGCTAAATAAAGCAGCCGATAGCGTTTATTTACACCATTTTATCCGCGCAGCTAGAGCTGGCGAATGCATCCGGTTTTGCTTTAAAAACAAAGCCCATACCAAGGATATATCCCATAGCCTCTTTGAGCGCCGCATTAGACTGGAAGGATGGATCCGTATTTATATCGGCGTGCACCTCCAACTCTACATTGTACTTATCAAGAATATCACAAAGGCTATAGGCTACTTCTACTGAGCGCGCTACTTCAGCGATCATACGTTCCTTGATCGTCATTGAAACGGTATTCCGGCTGTTGCTAATAAACATGAACCCACCCCTTTTTTCGCGCAAGAAAACGATTACCGTCGCAAATTCGGTGACACTCCCCCGAACCTGAGAATCGGAACCAATACAAACTTTTAGTTTGTGGCCTTGCTTAGTTTCTCGGATGATGGTTTCCTCCACCGCTGTTTTGATGGATTTTTCGATACGTTGTCCGTTAAGTTTACGCCAATTCATTGGTATAAATTTAGTTACGCTTAAAATACAGAATAATCTTCGATAGGGTTCCCGAAGTGGATAATTTAATTTTAAATTAATTTAAATTATAAGTTTATTTAACAATGGATATTCTTTTTAAGAGAGAGAAATTCGGGTTCTAGATGATTTCATTTGGTAAATATTTTGAGAATAAAAGGCAGGCCTAATT
>CAZHZT010000035.1:0-25811 GCA_964537285.1 uncultured Saprospiraceae bacterium
GTATTCATTTTTTAACGGCTGCCAGCCTTCCAAAAAGCTAAATTGAATAAGGCCGATCCTAAAGTATTGATTTACAGCACCTGTTTTAATCATTGTGGCAACATGAAGTTCCTGAAGCACTTGCAGCGATTAAGAAGCCCCGTATCTCTACAAACAAATTTTCCTGCTAAGGATTATGTACTACGTTTTAAACAGCTTCATTGCTTATTTAAGTATTGGCTAGAAGGCGGCATTCCCCGGCGTACGCGGGAAAGGGATAACATCGCGAATGTTGCCCATGCCTGTAATAAATTGAACAAGACGTTCAAAACCCAAACCGAAGCCTGCGTGGGGGCAAGAACCGAAACGGCGCGTATCCAGGTACCATTGCATTTCTTCTTCTGGAATATGCATTTCCTCCATTCTTCCTTTTAAGCGGTCAAGTCGCTCTTCTCTTTGTGAACCTCCGACGATTTCGCCAATGCCGGGGAAAAGAATATCCATTGCGGCTACTGTTTTATCGTCATCATTAAGTCGCATATAAAAAGCTTTAATTTTTTTAGGATAATCTGTTAAGATTACCGGCTTTTTAAAATGCTTTTCTACGAGGTAGCGCTCATGCTCGGATTGTAAGTCAGCTCCCCATTCTTCGATAACAAACTTAAACTTCTTCTTTTTATTGGGTTTAGACTGTAATAAGATGTTTATGGCCTCAGTATAAGTAAGACGTTCAAAATCATTATTCACACAGAAGCGAAGGCGCTCAAGCAAACTCATTTCAGAACGCTCATTTTGAGGTTTTTGTTTTTCCTCATTTAGTAAGCGTTGCTCAAGGAATTTTAAGTCTTCTTCACAATGATCTAAAGCATAACCTATTACAAATTTCAGCAGTTGTTCTGCAAGGTTCATATTGTCCTCGAGATCTGCGAAGGCTATTTCTGGTTCGATCATCCAGAACTCGGCTAAGTGGCGTGAGGTATTGGAGTTCTCGGCTCTGAAGGTAGGGCCAAAAGTATAAACATCGCTAAGAGCAAGCGCACCGAGTTCCGCTTCTAATTGGCCGGATACGGTAAGATTGGTTGGTTTCTCAAAGAAATCCTGTTTGAAGTCAACTTCTCCTTCTTCGGTACGAGGAACCTTCAAAAGGTCCAGAGTGGTTACCTGGAACATTTCTCCGGCGCCCTCGGCATCTGAACCCGTAATAATCGGGGAGTGTAGGTAAAAGAACCCACGATCATTAAAGAAGCGATGGATTGCATAAGCAATGGCATGGCGAACACGGAAGACTGCGCCAAAAGTATTGGTTCTAAAACGAAGGTGAGCAATTTCTCTCAGGAATTCCAGTGAATGGCGCTTTGGTTGTAGAGGGTATTCCGAGGCATCCGAATCACCATAAATAATGATTTCTTTTGCATTGATCTCTACTTTTTGCCCTTTCCCTTGTGATGGAACAACCTCTCCCATAACACCTATTGCCGCTCCGGTCGTTAATCTTTTTAATAACTCTGGCGGGAATTGATCTTTATCGACTACAATTTGAAGTGCACTTAGGCTGGAGCCATCATTTAGGGCAATGAACTGATTATTCCTAAATGTTCTGATCCATCCTTTAACAGTTACTTCATAATTGGTTTCTTCGCTTTTCAGCAGATCTTTGATCTTCGTGCGCTTATTCATGATTTCTGAATTATATGGCTATAAAAACGCTGCGAAAATAAAGAAAATAATTCAAGGTCAAAGCTCGAATCGCTATTCTGAGCATTAGTTTATTGTTGAGGCATGCCTCAACAATAAACTAATGCGATTCGAGCTTTGAAAAATGAACGCGCCTGCGGCACTATCGCAGCAAAAAAATGATTTCCGTAAAACCAGTTAAGGTAAGAAGCGACTCTTCAGTTCTGGTGTAGGGATCATGCAACTTTCTTTTTTCCCAAACCAATTGTAACGATTTCGGGCCACCCAATTATAGATGCTATCTCTAATTGATTTAGGGATCCATTTAAATATATATAGGGCTGGCCAAAGCCCCCCTAAACGTCTGGTGATCTGAAGGGCTACATCAGAGTGGGTGTAAACTTTATCTCCCTCAACGAGTACTACCGTATTTAGATCTTCGGGATTCATCCCAAATTCTTGTTGAATACTTTGACCGGATTCGGATTGCAGGGCTGTAAAAAGAAAAATGCCATTAGGATCTCTTTTTATTACAAATTGAACGAATCCATTGCACAAATTGCATACTCCATCAAAAAGAAGAATTGGGTGTTCCTTTGTTTTTACCAAATAAGTATTTTGCATAGAGCTAATTACTTTTAGTTCTTTGACATAACTTGTGAAGTTCCTCACAATTTGTCAAAGCACGTTACTTTTTAAACTTTATACAAAAAGCTGGTTATAGAGTTCATCGACTTTGCCTAAAACATTAACAGAGATTTGATACCTGCTAAAGTCAAGGCCTTTTGTGTTGTATTTTGATATAAATATTTTTTCAAAACCCAGGCGTTCAGCTTCTTGAATTCGGTTTTCCACTTTGTTGACTGCCCGGATTTCGCCTGAGAGCCCCACTTCACCCGCGAAACAAATTTGCGGAGGAATGTTTATGTCTTCAAGTGAGGAGATAAGCGCACTGATGACTGCTAAGTCCAGTGCAGGATCGTCTACTTTTATACCTCCGGCTAAATTGAGAAAAACATCATTTTGGGCAAAAGGAAAGCCGCAGCGTTTTTCAAGAACTGCCAACAACATACTCAGGCGACGAAGGTCAAAACCCGTAGCCGATCTTTGGGGAGTACCATAAACGGCCCTGCTGACCAGTGCTTGTGTTTCAATAAGAATGGGGCGGAGGCCTTCAAGTGTAGCTCCGACAGCGCTGCCACTTAAGGATTCTTCGTTTTGGGAAAGCAAAAGTTCTGAAGGGTTTTGCACCTCACGCAAGCCATTGGCCTGCATTTCATAGATTCCCATTTCATCCGTCGATCCGAACCGGTTTTTTATAGTTCTGAGGATACGGTAAGAGTAATGGCGATCTCCTTCAAATTGAATTACCGTGTCAACGATATGTTCCAATAGTTTCGGGCCTGCTATTGCCCCTTCTTTATTAATATGGCCGATAATAACGACTGGTATATTCGTGATTTTTGCAAACCGCTGAAGTTCGGCGGTGCATTCTTTTATTTGGGAGATGCTTCCGGGAGTTGAATCCAGGTAGGATGAAGAAAGCGTTTGAATAGAATCAATAATCAGCATCGCAGGCTCCATGCTTCGGGTGTGTACCAGAATTTTACTTATGTCCGTTTCATTGATTACAAAACACTGGTTTGGGGAATTACTGATTCTGGAGGCACGCATTTTTATTTGTTCTTCACTTTCTTCTCCTGACACATATAGTATAGGAGAAGAAACTTTTAGAGCGATTTGTAACAGAAGAGTGGATTTTCCTATACCTGGTTGACCTCCAAGTAGAATGAGTGATCCGGGAACGAGGCCTCCTCCCAATACTCTATTGAATTCCTGATCCAGGAGTTGGAGCCTGGTAACTTTACCCATTTCTACATCATTCAATAGTACCGGGCGGGAATCCGCTTTTTTCCCTTCAGGTTTCCAAATGGCTGATCGTTGTTCCTTTTCAGTAGGTTTGGAAATGACCTCTTCCTGATAGGTGTTCCACTGATTGCAAGAAGGGCACTTGCCGATCCATTTAGGAGATGTTGCGCCGCATTCGCCGCATAGATATACTTTTTTCACTTTTGCCAAAGCTGCCTAATTTTTTTAAAGCTAGTACTTGAAGTGGCTTAAAGGTAGGTATAGCGTGGTAATATATCCTTATGCCACCCTAGGGAATAGCTCCTTTTTTTACAAATTTGTTTAACAAGTATTAAAAAAACGTTATTTTTTTGGAAAAATGATAAACCTTCTTTACTTTTGTCTAGTGGAAGAAGATAGTTACATAGATTAAGTAAATATCTTCATGAGTTGTTCGCTTCGATAAAGTTCGAAGATTTTTAAATGTTAATTTTTTTCAGGAAAGAAACTTTTTAAGATTTTTTTCGTCTTTATAATAAAAGTATTATCTTTGCATTAATAATATAACTTGTTTAAACTTTTTTTAATCAAGTCTGTTTAGAAGTAAAGAAAAGAATATATATCAAAGATATTTTAATGTAGATTGTTTTCATTTGGTTTTTTGGGGTTATACAGGGTGCTGCGTTTTACGCACGCATCCTGTTTTTTTTTAGCGATCTGCGCATCTTACACATTTGTTGCTTTCAGGCATGAACATTAATCTCGGGATTGGTATTGGGTTCCCGCAGTTTTTACATAGCCCAAATCCTGGTTTTTCCATATTGGTCAAGGCAACTTTTAGCTTACCTAGCTTGGTTTTGGCTGACCTTAAAGCCGCTTCTGTAACGCTTTTATTGTTGATGGCATCCATTCTACTCACTCTTCCAATAGCATTTTCAGGGCCTATAGGTTGTGTGTTATCTTCCATACTTTTTATTTTTTTCTCCGTCTCTTCAATAGCGTTGAGTATTTTTACTCTTATTTGATCTTTTTCGCCTGTATTCATAAATGTTTAATTTTAGTTAAATCCAAAGATAGAGGTAATTTTTTTGATAAAAAGAGTAAATTATAGATGATGGATGAATTCGGGTGGCCTGGAAGGAATATTTTCTATTGAGAGGTGTGCTTTTTTTGAAATTTCAAAAAAAGAATAAATCCTGCCAGTCGCGACGAACTACTTATGAGGCAGCCTCAAACTCATCCGATAATAGAATATAGCTAACAGGCAGTAGCCAAAAATATGAGTTATTGTGAATCAATATCATTGGACATATCTCTCGCCAAACGGAAGCAAACATCTGGTAGTTCTATTCCATGCTACTAAATCAGGTAATCTAATGATTCACTGTAATTATAAAATATTAGTAGTGGATTTTCTGGTTTTTAAAACCAAGTCTTATTCCTTTTTTATTGATGAAGAATTATGCGAAGTGTCCGTTGAGCGAAAAAACAACAGATTCTATTACAATTTTAAGATCGATAATACAGTAGATACTCCTCTCAATCGGAAGCGGCGAAAAACAGAACGCAAGCACTTTTTTCAGGCCTTGGGCTTCTTTGGAAGCCTTCTTTTTTTAATAGCGTTACTGTTTGTGTTTTTGTGGCGAAAAGAACCCCAAAGCTTATCGGATAAAGCACAGCTTTTGGATCGAGTCGGGCTTGAAACGACTGGAGTCATTTTTCCGGTCTCCGGCAATCAGAACAAATGGAAATACTCCTTCGTTACCGGCGATAGCAAAGTAATTCATTCTGAAGTAGAGCTTCCCTTAGCCTCAAGTAAAAGAGAAGAGCTTGCTCTCGGTATGCCCCTGAAACGCGGAGATGAGTTTCAGGTTTTATATGACCCCAATAATCCATCGCAGAACCTTATGCAACTCAACCAACCAAGTGGCTTGCAAAAAGAGAGGTATCGAAAGTTAGTCATTGAAAAAATCCAGGAAATGAACCCGTCCGTCAACTCTTCTTCTGCCACTTGCCAGTTAGATATCGCTATGGAACTTATCGGAGATGAAGCCTTTGCAGCATTCTATTACAATGAACAGAGGGAAGGCGAATCATATCAAAAACTCATAAAGGAAACGGATTACCTCGATCAAATTAAAGAGGATTGCGGTAAATGAAACATGAGTCATCCCGAATTTTCGGGATGACTCATGTTTGGGGAAGCCTTTGCATGTGTTTGTTAATCATGTGTTTAACTACTTTTTCCTTTTTCCTTGATGAAAAAGTAGCAAAAAATCAAGGCTGTATTCAATTCTTAACGCTTTTTGAAAGGCTGGCAGCCTAAAATGAATAATGCCGATCCTAATACATTGGTTTACAGCATACCTATTGTTAACTATTGTGACAACATGAAGTTTCTTAAATTCGGGATGACTCATGTTTCGTTTACCGCTTTAAGTACTCTGTAACCTAAGTTAACAAACACTTAAACTAAAATTTTCTCGAAAGCGATATAATTGCCGGATCTTAGGAGCCATAATGAAAATCACACTAAAATGAGAGGTACTTTATTAATCCTGGCGCTGGTACAAGTAATTTTTAACTTGAATGCGCAAGAAAATCCGGCATTAGATATTCAAATCAAAGAAGGTCCAAATCCGTGGACGAAGCTGGAGTTGAATAATGAATCTGACCAATTTCAATTTGCAGTAGTGAGTGATCGCACGGGAGGCCACCGGCCTGGTGTTTTCATGAAAGGTGTTCGTAAGTTGAATTTGTTGCAACCTGAATTTGTGATGAGTGTTGGGGATTTGATAGAAGGTTATACCCAAGATTTGACAGAGCTAAACCGTCAGTGGGATGAGTTTGATAGCTTTGTGAATCAGTTAGAGATGCCTTTCTTTTATGTTCCTGGGAATCATGATATTACCAATCCGGTGATGGCCCGGTTATGGGAGGAACGACTTGGAGAAACCTACTATTCATTTGTTTATAAGGATGTTCTCTTTTTATGTCTGAACTCTGAAGATCAAGCCAGAGGAGCTGGAAGAGGAAGTATTTCTGAACCTCAGTTCAAGTGGATAAAGGATGTATTGGCGGAACATGAAGATGTTCGGTGGACGTTGGTGTTTATGCACCAGCCCTTGTGGCGTCAAAATGTTGAAAATGAAGAAACAAACCCTGTTAAATGGTATGAAGTAGAAGAACAATTGCGCGGGCGGGCACATACCGTATTCGTTGGGCACCAGCACCACTATGTGAAATTTGAACGCAATAATGCGAATTACATCATGTTGGCAACTACAGGTGGCGGAAGCAGTTTACGTGGCCCTGAGTTTGGTGAGTTTGATCAGGTAGCATGGATTACGATGACGGAAGATGGACCGATCATCGCCAATTTGGCGATTGACTATATTTTTGATGAAAATTTAGCTACGGAAGTTACAGAGCAATTTGCCGGAGGGATGTGGCGAAACCCTCCATTTACCATTGAACCATTATACACGGATATTGAAACATTCGAATCGGGGAAAGTACGATTGAAAATCACTAACGATGAAGATGTGCCTATGATGGTAAAAGTGAAGAATAAGTTCTCCTGGGATTTTAAATCGGATCTTTCTCAACCAGAGATTGAAGTAGGACCTAACTCTGTGGAATTCCTGGAAATGGAGATCGCAAGAAGAGGAAAAGCAGTGAAATCGGATTACAAAGGAGTGGAGCTTGAAGCTACTGTAGCTTATGTGGGCGATAATATGCCGAAACTTGAAGTACCTTTTAAATATTTGGTAGGTCCGGAAAATAAATATACGATCGCTAAGGATGTATCTAAAGTCGCAATTGATGGTAATTTAAAAGAATGGGGAGATTTACCTTACAAAGTAACTTCTGATAATGAAGCTGATATTTCTGCACGTTTCGACGTTTCATACGATGATCAATTTGTTTATGTAGCCGCTCAGGTTACCGATGATAATTTGCAACTGGATACTGGTACTGTTGCATGGCAACAAGATTATGTTGGCGTTGTAATCAATGCTGATCCAATGGGGCAAAGTGCTATGAACCAAGGTGGCGGCTGGTACAGTAACTCATTTGTATATATTATGACGCCAGAAACAGAAAAGCTTCCAAGCTCAACCTTCTACGATGATCGCTTACCTGAAAATGTACGTTGGAAATGTATTGAAAATGAGGGTGGTTATGCTATGGAAATCGCTCTACCTCTTGACTATGTGAAAGAGCGTCAGGGTGAGGATTGGAAAACATTGCGTATCAACGTAGGTGTGCAGGATCAGGATGTCAATGAAAAGGAAAAGCCGCGTTATAATTTCGTTCCTGCCTGGAGAAACAGAGATAATCGTGCAGGTTCAGGAATGTTTTTTAAAAGATAACCTTCTTTGACAAATTGTGTGGAACTTCGAAATGATAAGCCTTGAATGCCCTTGTGGTTGAAAGGGTTATCATTTTGAAGTTCCATTTTCCACAATTTATGTCAAAGAACTAAAGATAATAACCAAAGGGGGCTCAGCCCCCTTTGGTTATTATCTTTTAAAAAACATTCCTGAAAAAGTGTATTTTAGTGGGAAAAAAGATTCCCATGCAGAAGTTGTTGCTTGTTTTATTGACCCTTTCCTTTTTTAATCCAGTTATTTCTCAAACTTTATCGGATGATTTAGCCAAAGCTGCGGAAGACCATAATATGGTTGGGATGTCCGTCCTAACAGTATGCAATGGAGAGATAGATAATGAGTTTTACTTCGGCAAAGCTGATCTGAATCGGGATATTGACGTAAGTGACAGTACGATGTACCGCATTGCATCCATCTCTAAAACGGTGACGGCAACTGTAGCCATGCAATTATATGAAGATGGCTTGCTTGATTTAGAAGAAAATATTAGCGATATAATGGGGTATGTTATTCAAAACCCTAACTTTCCTGATGTGTCGATCACCCCCGCCATGTTACTTTCTCATACTTCTACTTTAGTTGACGGAAATGGTTATGGTAATTTCCTCTCAGCTACATACAACCAGGTTCCTCCGATATCTATCAGTGAATTGGTTGTGCCCGGAGGAAGTTACTATACCAATGATATGTGGAATAATATTGAACCGGGCGCTTATTTTAATTATAGCAACATCAATTTTGGGTTATTGGCTACGGTGATGGAAAAAGTGAGCGGGAAGCGATTTGATAAATTGGTTAAAGGCTATCTGTTAGATCCACTGGAAATAAAAGGTTCTTATAATGTTAGAGATATAGAAAATATTGATAATGTAGCAGTGCTATACCGAAATGCCAATCCACAGGCGGATAATTATCAAGGAGTGCCTCCGGGCCCATTGGATATGGATGATTATGTGCCCGGGACCAATGGTGTTTTTTTTGCTCCTCAAGGGGGCTTAAGGGTAAGTGCACGTGATTTGGCCAAAATTATGCAACTCCATATTCGTTATGGGGAATACGAAGGACAGCAGTTGTTGGATAGTTCAACCCTTGCATTGATGCATACACCTGTTTGGACGTACAATGGGAGTAATGGTAATAATTATTTCAATCTGTTTAACACCTGGGGCCTGGGGATTCAGCGTACAATTAATAATACTATGGGTGATATTGTGGTTGATGGATATAACTTTTATGGCCATCCAGGAGAAGCTTATGGCTTGATTAGTGATATGTATTTTGAAAAAGATTATGGTTTTGGCGTTATTTTTATGACGAATGGCTACTATGGAACGGGCGGATACAATTTCGGGGAGTATAGCGCATTCTACACGGCGGAGGAAAGTGTGTTTTCTGCGATAGAAGAGCATGTGTTTCAGGGGTGTCAGCTGGTAAATAATTTAGAGGAAGCTTCTTTATTGGCGATGGAGGCGTTTCCAAACCCATTTAGGCATAATCTGGTGATTCGCTCGGAAGAGTGGGATACTGAAAGAGTTGATTTGGAAGTGTCGGATATGTTCGGGCGAGTGGTGTGGAATGGAATAGTGTCTTTGGATGGAGGAAAGTATGTTTTTAGTGCGGAAGGTCTTAGTTCGGGGGTTTATAATGTAGTGGTGCGGGATGAAGGGCGTGTTTATGGTAAGAAGGTGGTGAAGTTTTAAATCTTTTTTCATTGTTGTTAATTAAGTGAAATGCTGTTTCAAACTATGTTTGAAAGATACTGCTTTGGTTAATGGCATATGGTAAAAAAGTTCGCAAAACAGATTTTTGCGGATGTAATGACGAAGGCTTTAGCCTTTGTCAAACGAAGTTTATGGTGAGAAAGTCCGCAAAACAGATTTTTGCGGATGTAATGACGAAGGCTTTAGCCTTTGTCAAACGAAGTTTATGGTGAGAAAGTCCGCAAAACAGATTTTTGCGGATGTAATGACGAAGGCTTTAGCCTTCGCCAAACGAAGTTTATGATAAAAAAGTTCGCAAAACAGATTTTTGCGGATGTAATGACGAAGGCTTTAGCCTTCGCCAAACGAAGTTTATGATAAAAAAGTTCGCAAAACAGATTTTTGCGGATGTAATGACGAAGGCTTTAGCCTTCGCCAAACCGTAATGTTGAAATTTATTACAATTTGTTGTAAATTTTAATTGCTGTTTTAGAAGTCTAATTATTGCAAACTGTATTTTTTGAATGAGTAATTTACAAGATAGATATATAAATCCTCTAACTGATTTTGGATTCAAAAAGCTTCAGGAGAGAATATTTGAAAAAGTCTTCCAATCTGCTGAAATCGCCAAGTTTTCTCCTGATGAGCGAAAAGCTTATGAAGATAGTTTGAAATACTATCGCGATTTGAATAATGTGGTGAATACAACTAGAGAAGAAGGAATCCTACCAGTAGCAAAGAATATGAAAAAACAAGGTTTTTCGGTTGAGCAGATCCAAATGGCTACTGGCCTGTCGGCTGAATCTATTCGTTGGTTATAATATCCCAAAAAAGAGGAATGAAAATATGTGCCGCTCAAATTCAGCCTTTTAAAGGAGATATCGAAAAGAATATCGCTTTACATCAGTCTTTCATTAATGAGGCCATTGCTGCAGAAGCGGATTTGGTCTTTTTTCCGGAATTATCGCTTACGGGCTATGAGCCGACGCTCGCTAAACACTTAGCTATGAATTCCGAAGATGAACGATTAGAAGTGTTTCAGGAGATGAGCGATTCGAGCGGAATAGTTATTGGTCTTGGCCTGCCTGCTTTTGCTGAAAATGGAATCCGGATCAGCATGTTGTTTTTCCAGCCTCAAAAGAAACGGCTTGTCTATTCCAAGCAGTATTTGCACGAAGATGAACTACCTTACTTTGCTTCTGGTGATCGGCAGGTGTACTTGCATATAAAAGGATTTAAGCTTGCTCCTGCTATTTGCTATGAGTCATTGCTTCCGGAGCATGCCGAGCAGGCATTTAAAGACGGAGCAGATATTTATCTGGCCAGCGTAGCTAAGCCCAAAAGAGGAGTGGATAAAGCCTATGCCTATTTTCCATTGCTGGCTAAAAAATATGCTATGCCCGTAATTATAGTGAATTGTGTTGGCTTTTGTGATGATTTTGAGAGTGTGGGAGGGAGTGCTGCCTGGGGAAAGGATGGGCAGGTGTTATCGCACCCAAATTTTGTTTTACCGCATCTAATTAATGAAAATCAATTATTAGTTAAAGAATACATTAATTGGTTCCTTTTAGAAAAAATAAAAACATGAAAATTTATTTTACCCTGTTCTTCATTAATTTTTGCTTAATTTATAGCAATATTTACTCCCAAACCCTTTGGACTGGGGCTGAAATTACCTTCTCAAAAGAAAATTATGCCGATTGGACGCAGGAGGAAAACCAGGATCGGATCACCAATAATGTTTGGATAACAAGGGCCAATAATGCAGGTATATTTAATATTGCCTCAGAAACAGAATACGATCGAATAAACAGAACAAGCCCTGCAGATACGGAATGGGCGAATGGCTCTATTTCCGATGGAATTGATAATTTGACCTTCGGAACTTGGTTTGAGTCCTATGACGGAACACCTTCTGAAGATCTGAATAAACCTAAAGTGCTCCATTTGATTTCAGATGATATTTATATCGATATAACTTTTACCTCATGGACGGGAGGTGGAGGTGGAAGCGGTACTGGAATGGGGGGCGGCTTTTCTTACGTCCGCTCAACAAATCAACCGTTAAATGTTGAAAAACCTGAGTTAAGCAATGTTCAGCTTTTTCCAAACCCAACAAGTGACGCAATCTACCTCATTGGTTTGGAGCAAAGCGTTTATTATGAATTATTTAATTTAATAGGAAATAAAATTGGAGAAGGAAGTTTAGATCCAAATGATTATATTGACATTGCCTTTTTATCGAAAGGGATTTACATCCTTAGATTTGAAGGAACAGAAATAAGAAAAGTGGTAATAGAATAACTAGTTCCTGAAGCACTAGAAGCTATCATAAAAGCAGCTTTTAGATAGCTTCTTAAATGGCTGAAATTTGAATAAAAGCGAAGTTAATAGAACGGTACGTGATTTGATTCGATCTGGAAAGACTAGAGAGGTTTTCAAATACCTCCACGCTCAGTCTTTAGGTTTAAATTTTTCTCATTCCGTTACGATTATTGAAAGTGAATACAATGCTTTGCTTGAACAGGAGGTAAAAGGAACTTTAAGCCGGGATGTAGACAGTGCCACGGCTTCAAATAATTTACTTAAAAAAGGTAAAATTGCTGCTACCCCGATGATAAATTGGGGAACGGCAAAGTCAAATGATTACGTAAGATTGGTTTATTCTAATGAACCATTAGGGCGGTTGAAAGGAATTGGTGAGCGGCTAAGGATGAGCTTTGGTCTATAAAAATGGCGTTTATTCAAACTTTATTTTACATTACAAGTAAAGTAATAGGTACCCCAACTTTTCAAACATTCTCAACAATTCAAACCGTGTAAACTATGAGATACCTTATTGGAACCATTTTGATTCTATTTGCTATTGTCATTTTTGGCCTCCGGATTAATAAGAGCGTTATTTTTAAGCAAAATATAAGCGGCTATTTAAAACGGGCAGCGGATGCGAATACGGTCGAGTTGGCTAAAGGCGAATTGGCTAAGGTAATTGATTATCTGGAGGAAAATAACCTGACTTCCGGTTATACCTCTGTTGTTTGGAAAACCCCAGACCGGGATATTGAATTTTGGTACAAAAACCTGAAGGCCAGTTATGAGGAATTGGAAAAAATCAATCCTGATTCAGAGAACACGCTCGAGCGAACCAATATGCTGATAAAGCTAAGGGAAACGCTGCTGGATCAGGGAGAAAAAAATGAGAAAGTTACAGTCCCTGATGGACTAAGTGTTTATCCTAATAACAAGCTGTGGGCGGGGCTTATGGTGTTGGCTTTTTTACTTTTATCTGCCGGGCTTGTAGTAATGGTGCCAAAGGAGTCGTTTAAAAGTTAGGTAAGTGACGAGGTTGGGCTACCAAACAGATGATAGCCCAATTCATTTTTTCACTTTATCCCAAAATGACTTTTTGTAAGTATCGCTTATTGGAATGCGCTGATCTTTGATAATAATGCGATTGCGTTCGATGTATTCGATTTTGGAAAAAGAAATGATAAAAGACTTGTGGACACGCATAAATCCTGTATCCGGAAGGCGTGTTTCAAGTTGCTTCATGTTTTCAAGTGTAAGGATCTTACCGTTAGGAGTATGAATGGCGACGTAATCGCCCAAACCTTCAAGGTAGTATATATCATTAAGATCTACCTTTTGGACCCGGTATTCGCTTTTTACAAAAATATAGGATTCCTGAGGAGTAGAAACCTGCTGATTTACAGGCTCTTCCGTTTTTAAGCGATCCAGTACTTTTTGAATGGCTTTAAAAAAACGCTCGTAAGAAATTGGTTTTAATAAATAATCGACGGCATTATGGTCAAAGCCATCAATGGCATATTGTTCGTAGGCTGTAGTCAGAATGATTTCGTATTTTTGATTCAGGATTTTCATGAATTGAATGCCTGTCAGTTCAGGCATTTGGACATCCAGAAAAATAAGATCAACGAGGTTTTCCTGAATAAACTGAAGAGCTTCTATAGGGTTTGAAAAAGTGTTTACCAACTCAAGTGCTTCTGTTTTTTCGATATAATCCGATAGTAACTGTATGGCTAAGGGCTCATCATCGACTACAATACATTTTAACATATAGGTACTGATTTTTTTGAAGGGGATGTCCAGGAGCAATGAACTGCTTTTGGACAGCCTTTTTGTAATAGGAAATTTATGTTAAAGAAAGAGGAATTTTAAGGCTTACACTGAAAACATCCTCTGTTTCGGAAATTTTCAAATCGTGTTGGTTATCATAAATCAGTGCTAAACGTTTTTTTACGTTTTCGAGGCCAATACCCCCCATTTGGTCTTTTTGCCGGGTTTTCTTGGCATTTTGACTGTGGAAAAAAAGATGCTCTTCAATTATTTGAAACTGAATTACTAATGGGCAATCGATGTTTTTTAAATTGCCGTGCTTGAAGGCATTTTCAATAAAAGCAATAAATGAAAAAGGAGGAACCAGAAGAGGTTTTACGGCTTCTTCTATTTGCATGTCGACCTGAACGGGGTAATTATAGCGTAAGGATTCAAGGTCGATGAAATCTGAAATATATTCCAGCTCTTTTTGTAATGGTACTTTTTCAGCCACTTCGTATAAAGCATATCGAAGCAGGTTAGTCAGCTTGTCCATTGCTTTTAATGCTTTATCTGACTTCTGATATACCAAAGTATAGATGTTATTAAGGGTGTTGAATAGGAAATGAGGGTTTATTTGGGAGCGTAATAACGCTAATTCGGTTTTTTGTTGCTGAATTTGGATTTGTTGCCCTTGCAATTCTTTGTATTGGGAGTATTGAACAGAGTAGTAGACAATGCCCACCGAGCAATATACAATAGCGTAGTAAAAATTATCAAAAAAATAGCTTCTCCAGCTAACCTGGTCATAATAATTGTCAAAGCCAAACAGATTTAAAAATAAGAACTCTTCAGTGAAGCATCGGATACTCATGGGAATTAAAACCGCTATAATCATCAAAAACGGTCTGAGAAAGCGTTTTTTATCTTGGGTATAGAGGAATATTGTATACGCTCCAATTGAGTAAAGTGAAAAAGCAACCAGAGATGATAATAAAAGCATTATGCTGTTGAGGTTGGTCCAGGAGTTTAGGTATTCTTCCAGGCCGTCTAAAGCAATTTCGCGAAATTCTGAAAAGATTAGATAGAATCCGAACGTCCACAATGCCAGGTTGGCGTATTTAGGTTTCATAAAATAAAGTTACTTATAGAGCCTTTTTTTGACTGTTTCGAAAAAAATCATCGTTCTTTGACAGAAATTGTGGAAAATGGAACTTCAAAATGATACCCCTTTCAACCACAAAGGCATTCAAGGGGTAGCATTTTGAAGTTTCACACAATTTGTCAAAGAACGATAAAAAATTATCTGCCGAGAGCTACAGAACAAGTCTAATGAACCACTTTTTAAACAACTTTACCCTTAAAAATCGGTGAAACCCCATTTTTCATCGGTAAAAAGGAAATTTACCTATTTATGGTCTAATTTAGGGGTTTATCCTAGCTACCGACGAATATTCCTGCTTCACCGATTACAGTTGATCCCCTTGTACTTCCCGCCTACATTTGTAGCATATCGTTCATCAAAAAGAAAAAAAATGAAAAACGTATTATTAATTCTTGCCGCAATGCTTACACTTGGGTCTGCCAATGCTCAATTCGATAAAATTAAGGATCCTGATGAAATTTTAATTGGAAATAGAAAACTTCCTAAAGTTTTGCTGGTCGGCAGCTGGCATTTCAACTACCCTGGCTTGGATGCACATAAATCTGAGGAAAATAAACGAATTAATATCTTTTCAGATCGCCGCCAGAAGGAACTTAAGGAGTTGTTGGATTACATCGCCCAGTTCAAGCCGACAAAAATTGTTGTTGAGGGTGGTCGAAATAGTGGTTATATCATGTGGAGATACCGCGATTGGAAAAGTGGTGAAGAGCCTTTGGGTGCTTCTGAAACAGATCAGATCGCCATTAGGCTGCTGGATCGTTTCGGTTTAGACACTATTTATGGTTGCGATGCAATGCCTCTGTTAATTGAATTACACCGAAACAGAGATGAGTCAAAGGGAGAAACCTATGCAGACAAATTATTGGACCATCATTACTTTGGTGGCGATGATCCTCTTTCTAAACGTTATGATGCGTTATACGAATATGAAGATCGCATGACGGTAGAGCATACACTACTAGAAAACTTCTTGTACAATAATTCGGATAAAGTTCTGGATAGAGGCTTTGGTGCATACCTTGGCGGAGGTCAGTTTGAGTCGGAAGGTTTTGAAGGGCCCGATGCGCTTTCCATGTTCTGGTTCAATCGGAATTTGCGCATTTTTCATAACATCAAAAATATTGGATATGACGAGAATGACCGGATTATGGTGTTGTTTGGAGCAGGTCACATATCCATATTGAACTATCTTTTTGAGTGTTCCGCTGAGTTTGAATTGGTGAAGTTTGGAGCGTTGGATAAGTTGCGTTAGGAATTAGAGTTCTTTGACATAAATTGTGAAAGAATGGAGCTTCAAAATGATAAACCTTTCAGCCACAAGGGCATTCAGGGGTTGTCATTTTGAAGTTCCACACAATTTGTCAAAGAATAAAAATTAGTAGTTAATGAAGTGTTATTCTGTTGATTTTGGTGTTGTGGTATTGTCAATCAGTTAACAATGAATGGAAAATAGTTATAGTTTTGAGGCGATTAAATAACCGATCGATTTACTGGATTCAGGAAAAGAGGTCATTTAAATGTATATTCCAAGCAGGAAGTTAAACCTTATTTTGAAAAAACGCGAAAGCCATATCGTTCTCCAGCAAACTGAACCTGTTCGCCTCTCCGATTATGTGGCGGGCAGGTTCGTTTCTATTCCTTCTAAGAAAGGTATGAAAAAGGCCATTTTAAAAGGATTGGTTTATGTGAACGGAGAACTTGGAACTACTGCCAGGTATTTATATGGAGGAGAGCTGATTGAATTGTTTGAATCCGATGATGATCAAAATAGACCTGTACTCGAATGGCCCCTTGAGGTCATTTATGAAGACGATTATCTTGCCGTGATTGTTAAATTGGGAGGGATAGAAGTGAGTGGAAATCGGTTTCGTACCATTGAAAATGCCTTGCCTTTTAATCTAAAAAAAAGTCCCTTACCAGATGCTTTGAGTTGGCCCCAACCTATACATCGCCTGGATTATCCTACGCGGGGGCTTTTATTGATTGGGAAAACGGCTTCTGCAGTTACTGCTTTGAACCAATTGTTTGAGCACCAGAAAGTGAAGAAGGTCTACCACGCAGTTACCATAGGAGAAATGGACGAAAGCGGGGAAATTGATGTTCCAATTGATGGTAAGCATGCTTTTTCGCGCTATGAAGTGTTGAATATTCAGCCTTCTCCAAGGTTTGGAGTTTTAAATTTGGTGCGTTTATTCCCATCAACAGGCAGGAGGCATCAGCTGCGTATCCATTTAGCCGGAATGGGGAATCCCATTTTAGGAGATCAGGATTATGAGGTAAAAGGGAAAATACTGAAAGGGAATGGTCTGTATTTACATGCTTCCAGCTTGTCTTTTGAGCATCCATTCAAAGAGGAGTTGCTTTCTTTTGAGGAAGAATTGCCTAAAAAGTTTAAGCGTATATTTAAGAACTTGCGGAAGTAAATATTAGTCGTCCCGAGTTTTCGGAATGACTCATATTTGTGAAAAAACTTTACATAGGTCTGTTAATCATAGCGTTGTCTACTTTTTTCTTGATAAAAAAGTAGCAAAAAATCAAGGCTGTATTCAATTTTTAACGCTTTTTGTCCCGAACTTGATTCGGGACAGCCTAAAATGAATAAACTCGCCTCCTTACGTCGGCTCAAACAGTATTCATTTTTTAACGGCTGCCAGCCTTTCAAAAAGCTAAATTGAATAAGGCCGGTCCTAAGAAATTGATTTACAGCATCTATTATTAACCATTATGACAACATGAGGTTCCACACAATTTGTCAAAGAACGAATTACCTTACCACGGTAATTCCTCCTTTAAAGGATTCGACTCTGCCATCTGCAAACTCTATTTCAATGTAATAAACATATACTCCGGGGAGTACGTCATCGCCTTTAAATGTTCCATCCCAGCCGAACGATGGATCATTAGGTGGGAAATCATCTATATTGAATACCTCGTCTCCCCAGCGATCAAAAATACGCATGGTTCGAACAATGGATACTTCCCTAAGGTCTGCATTAACGAAGAACTTATCATTGAAACCATCACCATCCGGGCTGAATACGTTCGGGATGAAAACATTGCGTGGAGATTCTACGAAAATTGTAATCAAATCTTCTGCTGTACAGCCAAAGGTATCTACAACAATGACCCCATAGGTAGTAGTTTGCTGAGGACTAACAAATGGAGCAGGGCAATCAGGGCAACTGATATTGAACAATGGGAACCAGGTATAAAGGGGATCGAACACCGTTGTTTGTGCTCTAATCTGAATACTGTCACCGAGAATGATGGTCTGGTCTTCGCCTAATTCTACCTGAATAGCTGCGGGCTCTTCAAGGAAAACATCTTCTTCATAATTGCAAGCATTGGCATCTGAAATCAGGATATTATAAATACCGCCTTCCAGATTCGAAACAGGAAACGGGAAAACAGATATTACGAAAGGTGTAAAACCGTCTACGCTTAATAAATAAGGAGGGGTTCCTCCTTGTATGGAATCAATAAAAATCACCCCATCCGCATCTCCAAAGCAAGAAGGAGGTAATTCGGAAATAAACACTTGTAGCCCGGTGAAGGTCAAATTAACGGTGAGTATTAAGGAGTCACAACCATTTTGCCCTACGATCGTCTCTGTTCCGCTTGGAGTATTTTCATCGTAGGTGGTACCATTGATTTCTATGGATTCACCGGGGCATAGTTCCAGGAAGAGGTCTTCTTGAGAGGGCGACAGGACGCTAAGGGTCAGTGTGATGATCAAATCACATCCGTTAGGAGCATCAACCGTATCCATGTAAATACCGGCTTCGGTCAGGAGCATACCGTTAAAGTTGTAAACTTCTCCTTCGCAAATTTCATCTTCGATGAATTCAAAGCTATTCGGCAGAACTTCAACGTCTACATTGATGATACTATCACAACCACTTGCAGCTGCATCGTCAATGATAGTAGTGAAAGTTGTGTCGTTTGTAATTATTATATTGTTAACGATCAATGTATCCCCTTCGCAAATGTCGGTGTTGATGAAGTTTACTCCTGGCAAAATAAGGGTTGTAGTGGTGGTGACTACGCTGTCACAACCGAATTGATTGCTTAGGACTTCTACAACTGTCCCGGTATCCAATGGGTTACAGCTTGTTTCAGAGAAGAAGATTGAATCGCTTGGCAGTAAGGAGGTGGTAGTGATCACAGTGCTATCGCAACCGAATTGATTGATCAATACCTCAACCATTACGCCTGTGTCCAGAGGATTACAGCTCTCTGCGGATATGGAAGTTGAATCGCTTGGAAGTAAAGTGGTGGTTGTGATAACGGTGCTATCACAACCGAATTGATTGCTTAGTATTTCAATCACTACGCCAGTGTCGAGGGGGTTGCAGCTTTCATTCGCAACAAGAGTTGAATCGCTCGGAAGCAGGCTCGTTACTGTAATTACGGTGCTATCGCAACCGAATTGATTGTTTAGCAATTCAACTACCACGCCGGTATCTACGGGATTACAACTTTCAGCGGCTAAGAAGGTCGAATCGCTTGGCAATAAAGTGGTGGTAGTGATCACAGTGCTGTCACAACCGAACTGATTGGTCAATACCTCAATTACTATACCTGTATCCTGTGGGTTACAGCTTTCTGCTGATAAGAGGGTTAAGCTACTTGGAAGTAAATTGGTGTTGGTAACCACGGTGCTATCACAGCCGAATTGGTTGGTCAATATTACTGTGGTTACCCCAGTGTCTAAAGGATTACAACTTTCTGCCGAAAGGAAAGTCGAATCGCTTGGGAGTAAAGTTGTTGTTGTAATAATGGTGCTATCGCAGCCGAATTGGTTGGTCAACACTTCTACTACTACTCCAGTATCTAATGGATTACAGCTGGCTGCTGACAAAGAGGTCGAGTCGCTGGGGAGCAGTACCGTAGTAGTAACTACAGTACTATCGCAACCGAATTGATTGACTAGAGTTTCTATCGATACCCCTGTATCTAAGGGATTGCAATTTTCGGCTAACAAGAAAGTCGAGTCACTAGGTAATAGAGTTGTAGTGGTGATTACCGTACTGTCGCAACCCAATTGATTGTTTAAGATTTCAACGACCACTCCTGTATCAAGAGGGCTGCAGCTTTCCATTGATAAGAAAGTGGAATCGCTGGGTAGTAAAGTTGTAGTAGTGATTACCGTACTGTCGCATCCAAATTGATTGGTCAGGCTTTCTATTACTACTCCTGTGTCCTGAGGATTACAGCTTTCAGCCGACAAAAAGGTAGAATCACTAGGCAGGAGCGTAGTTGTTATAACTAGGGTACTATCGCAACCGAATTGGTTGTTTAGTACCGTTACTGAAATACCCGTATCCAGTGGATTACAGCTAGTGGCGGTAATGAAAGTACTATCGCTAGGTAAAAGGTTCGTCTCTGTAATGACTACACTATCGCAACCGAATTGATTGCTTAGTAAAACGCTTGTAATTCCTGTATCGATTGGGTTACAACTGGAAGCTGATATAAATGTAGAGTCGGATGGTAACAAGCTGGTTTCAGTTATGATGGTACTGTCACAACCAAATTGGTTATTAAGGATCAGCACACTTATTCCTGTATCGGCAGGGTTACAACTGCTTGAAAATAAAAGAGTCGAATCGCTTGGAAGTAAGTTTGTTACTGTAACCACAACACTGTCACAGCCAAATTGATTGGCAAAAACTGCAGTAGTAATACCCGTATCAATAGGGTTACAACTTCCTGCGGTGATTAAAGTCGAATCGGATTGTAGTAAATCTGTTTGGGTAATCACCGTGCTGTCGCAGCCCAACTGGTTCATTAGCACAACTACAGTGATGCCTGTATCAGCAGGATTACAGCTAGACACAAGTAAGAAGGTCGAATCTTCCGGGAGCAGGTTCGTTTCTGTTAGGACCAAACTATCACATCCAAATTGATTGGAAAACAATTGACTAACAATTCCTGTATCGGCAGGATTACAGCTGCTTTCAAAAATAAAAGTAGAATCAGACTGCTGGAAGGTCGTTTCAAGGATCACTGTACTGTCGCAACCCGATTGATTGGTCAATACACTTATGGTAACTCCCGTATCCAAGGGGTTACAGGATGTTTCAAATAGGAAGATCGTATCAACAGGCAAGACAGAAACGAATACAGAATCGTTTGCTGTACATCCATTGATATCTGTAACAGTTAGCGTGTAAAGTGCGTCTGTATTTACAGTAATATTCAAAACAGAATCCATACTTCCATCATTCCATTGGTAAGTGCAACCCACACAATTAGAATCTTGAGCAGCCAACTGAATATTATTTCCGAAACATACGGAGGTATCAGGACCTAAATTGATCTGAGGGAAGGCAGGCTGATTAAGTTTCACTAGCCACCAGTCTGATAAGCCATTATTTTCAACCACATCGCCATCAGATGAAATGGTCGTTCCGGATAGCAATAATCCTCCATCATTGGTAGCTAATACTCTGGTGTCGAAATCACCAAAAGAGCCACCGAAGGATTCTTCCCAGAAAAGGTTGCCAAGAGCATCTACTTTTAATATCCAAAAATCTCCCTGACCTTGATTGGCATTTACGTCAAAATCTGAAGAGGATGCAAATCCAGAGATAACAAATCCTCCGTCATTCGCTTCGAGGGCATTGAAGCCATTGTCTTCGAGGCTGCCACCATAATTGCGCTCCCATACAATATTGCCATCTTGAGTGATTTTTACCACCCAAATATCCCCTTGGCCATAGTTGTCATTTACATTGCCATTGTCCGACCTGGACCACCCGGTAATTAAGAAGCTTCCATCAGAAGTAGATAGTAGGTCGGAGGCGTATTCATCACTGGTACCTCCATATGAACGCTCCCAAATCAGATTGCCGTCAGGATCAAATTTTACTACCCAAATATCGATTAAACCGAAGGAGTTGGTAACATCCCCGTTAGAAGATTGGGTAATTCCTGTGAATAGGTAATTTCCGTCAGGGGTCGATTCGATGTCAGTAATTTCTTCATTGAATGTACCTCCGAATGTTGTTTCCCAAACTATATTTCCAAATTCATCCATTTTTACGAGCCATGTATCGTTGAGACCTTTATTTAGGCTTACATCTCCATCTGCAGAACTCGTCCACCCGCCTACTAAATATTCACCGTCATCAGCAATATGAACAGTATTGGCTCTTTCAAGCATACTGCCTCCGTATGTGTTTGCCCAGATTATGTTTCCGTTAGCGTCAATTTTTAAAACCCACCAATCCGTAAGGCCGTTATTATTAGAAACGTCTCCATCATTGGAATCCGTTTCTCCAACGATAAGGTAGTCTCCTTCAGGAGTTTCAACGACATCAGCGGCAATGTCTGTGCCTGCTCCTCCATAGTTTTGTTCCCAAATAATATTCCCTTGATTGTCGAGTTTTACGACCCAAATATCATTACTTCCAAAATGGCTGTTTACATCGCCTCCATCTGAGAGAACATCCCCGATGGCGAGAAAGTGGCCGTCCGAAGTATTGATGATTTTGTAAATAAAATCAGCGCCAGGGCTACCGAAATTTGCTGTCCATTCAATTTCTGGTTCTTCCTGGAAAGAAACCACTGTACCAGCTGATGCGGTACACGCTGAAATATTATCCGTAATCGTAACGGAAACCGGGCCTGTAGGTAGATTAGTAATCAGGTTGGTGTCCATCACTCCATTACTCCACTCTATAGAATAATCTCCGGAGCCTCCGCTAATATTTATAGAAGCTTCACCATTGTCTTCTCCACAACTTGTATTAATTACATCAATAGAAACATTTAAAGCACATTCAAAAGGGCATAAGTTGGTTGAATCGATAGTGATGGAAGCTTCGCAACCAGGATTGGCATCATCAGAAATGACAATTGTTAAAGGAGCGGTATTTACGGGGTATGGCCCGAAAGTGAAAACGGGGCCATATGTACCAGCTGTTCCAATAGCATCATTTGCGATCCAACTTCCTCCTGTATTGCTTCCGGTAACTACTAGGTCGAAGAAAAACTGATCGTCGCTCAAGTCGAAAGGTGTTCCGTTATCATCGCAGGAAATATTAGAAGTATCGGCTGTTATTGTACATTGGTTAGAGCAAGTAGGAGGAGTACTAACAAATACTGTAGCGATACAAGCTGCATCGTCATTATCTACTACATTAAACGTAAGGTTACCACTACTAATAGGAAATGGGCCGAAAGTTATCGTACTATCATATGTTCCTATAGTTGTATTAGGATCATCTGCTATCCAACCTGAAGGACTGGGAGCATTCCCTGAGACATTAAGGTCGAAAGTGAAGGTGTCATCTGTTTCATCCGTAGCAGTACCATTGTCATCACATTGTACATTGCTGGGAAGAGCAATGATGAAACATTCATCAGAGCAAGTGGACGGTGGTTCCACTTCGATGCTTGTTGTACAGTTATTATCTCCATCGTCTGTAATCTCGATGATCACATTTCCGTCAATGATAGGGAAAGGGCCGAGATTTACGTCTGTATTATAATTACCGGAGGTGGTATTAGGATCGTTTGCAGTCCATGAAGTTCCATTATTGTTGCCACTTACATTAAGGGAGAAAGTAAAGGTATCATCAGAAGGATCTGTTGTAGTGCCATTGTCATCACAAACCACGTTTGAAGTATCGGCTGTAATGCTGCATTGGTTGGAACAAGTAGAAGGAGCTTGTACACTTAGTGAAGCGGAACAATTGACGGAGTTATTATCGGTGATTGTGAATTGCACATTCCCGCTAGCAATCGGGTAAGGGCCGAAAGTAACTGGAGTGCCATATACTCCAGTGGTATTATTGGGATCATTAGCATTCCAACCGTTGCTTGTGTTGTTTCCAAAAACGCTTATGTCAAATGTAAATATGTCGTCAGAAGGATCGGAAGGCGTACCATTGTTATTACAAAAAATATTGCTAATTGAAGTAGAAATCGCACATTCATTAGAGCAGCTTGCTGGTGCCGTAACGGTTACTGCAGTGGCGCAATTAGGGTCTCCATCATCGATAATTGCAAAGCTCAAATCACCTCCGCTAATTGGATATGGGCCAAAAGGGATTTCCACATTGTAAATACCGGATACACCATTGGGGTCATTAGCACTCCAGCCTGCGCCTGTATTGCTACCACTCACTAAAACCGTGAAACTAAACGTATCATCAGAAGGGTCAGAAGGCGTACCATTGTTGTCGCAGGCTATATTCGCTACGGTATTTGAAATACTGCATTGTCCGGAACAAGGTGTTGGGGGATCTACTGACACTGTGGTAGTGCATCCCGGATCATTTCCATCGGTAACGGTGAAGTTGAGGGTGCCGTTACTAATTAAATACGGGCCAAAGATGGCAGGAACATCGTAAACCCCGGCCGTAGAGTTAGGGCCGTCAGTTGACCAGCTTGTACCGGTATTACTTCCCGAAACAGTCAGAATAAAGGTATACGTGTCATCTGCAGGATCGGTGGGTGTGCCATTATCGTCGCAGGCAATATTATTCACGGTCGCGTTAATAAAGCATAAGTTTGAGCAGGTAGCCGGAGGGTCAACGCTCACTGCAGCAGTACAGTTGGCATCAGAGTTATCGGTTATAGTGAAGCTTAATGTTCCTCCACTAATGGGAAATGGTCCAAATATTGCCGTTGAGGTATAATCACCGGAAGTTCCGTTCGGATCGTTTGCTGTCCACCCTGTTCCGGTATTTGAACCGGTAACATCTATTTCAAAAGTAAAAGTATCGTCACTTGGGTCAGAAGGGGTACCGTTATCATCACATAATATATTTGAAGTGATAGCAGAAATCGCGCATAAGTCTGAACAAGTAGCCGGGGGAGCCACCATTACACTGCTTGTGCAACCGCTATCGGTATCATCCGTTACGGTGAAGTTGAGTGTACCTCCGCTTATTGGATATGGTCCAAAAGTGGTAGGGGTATCGTAATTGCCTGAAGTGCTATTTGGGTCGTTAGCGCTCCAGCCGGAACCCGTGTTGTCTCCCGTGACGGTCAGTTCAAATGTAAATGTGTCATCCGAAGGATCAGAAGGGGTGCCGTTATCATCACATAGTACATTAGCAGAGGTTGTGCTGATAACGCATAGATCTGAACAGGTAGCAGGTGGGGTCACACTAACAGAAGCGGTGCAACCGCTATCGGTATCATCCGTTACGGTGAAATTAAGTGCACCTCCGCTTATTGGATATGGTCCAAAAGAAGTAGCCACATCATAATTACCTGTTGTGTTATTCGGATCGTTTGCGTTCCAGCCGGTGCCTGTATTTGAGCCGGTTACAGTGATGTCAAAGGTAAAGGTATCGTCACTAGGGTCAGAAGGAGTCCCATTATCATTGCAAAGTACATTGGCAGTGGTCGCCGAGATGGCACATTGATTGGAGCAGGTAGCTGGAGGGGTTACGCTGACAGAAGCGGTACAGCCATTATCGATATCGTCGGTTATGGTAAAATTCAAAGTACCCCCACTTATGGCATAGGGGCCAAAGGTAGCTGCATTCCCATAGGTTCCTGTTGTATTATTCGGATCATCAGCACTCCACCCTGCCGCTGTATTGGAACCACTAACAGTGATTTCGAAAGTAAATGTATCATCGCTCGGGTCTGAGGGCGTTCCATTATCATTACATAATACATTCGTTGTAGAAGCGGAGATCACGCATTGGTTCGAACAAGTTGCCGGAGGATTGACGCTGACAGAGGCGTTACAACCAGCATCTACATCGTCGGAAATGGTGAAGTTCAGTGCTCCGCCGCTAATAGGGTAAGGTCCGAAGGTAGTTGCATTATCATAACTACCGGTCGTGTTGTTGGGATCATCAGCGTTCCAGCCTGCCCCTGTATTATTTCCTGTAACTGTTACCTCAAAAGTAAAGGTATCATCACTTGGATCAGAAGGTGTTCCATTGTCATCGCACAATACATTCGCGGTGGAAGCGGAGATCACGCATTGGTTCGAACAAGTTGCCGGAGGATTGACGCTGACAG
>CAZHZT010000035.1:25911-30675 GCA_964537285.1 uncultured Saprospiraceae bacterium
GTATCATCACTTGGATCAGAAGGTGTTCCATTGTCATCGCACAATACATTCGCGGCAGAAGCGGAGATAGCACATTGGTCAGAGCAAGTTGCAGGTGGATTGACGCTGATGGAGGCGGTACAATTATTGTCGTTGTCATCTGTTATTGTGAAATTCAGTGTGCCTCCGTTAATAGGATAAGGTCCGAAAGAAATGGTATTATCATAACTGCCGCTGGTATTATTCGGGTCATCGGCACTCCATCCCGTACCAGTATTAGACCCTGTAACGATTATATCAAAAGTAAAGGTGTCATCGCTTGGATCAGAAGGTGTTCCATTGTCATTACACAATACATTCGCTGTAGTAGCAGAAATCGTACATTGATTGGAGCAGGTAGAAGGAGCATTTACGTTTACAGCGGCAACACAACCTGCGTCTGAATTATCGGTAACTGTAAAACTCAGATTACCTCCACTGACAGGATAAGGGCCAAAAGGTGTTGGTGTATCATAGTTCCCGGAAGTATTGTTCGGATCGTCTGCTGTCCAGACAGTGGCTGTATTATCTCCGGTTACGGTTAATTCAAAGGTGAAAATATCATCATTGGGGTCGGATGGGGTCCCATTATCATCACAAAAGATATTTGTAGTTGTGGTGGCAATATCGCATTGGTCTGAACATGTTGAAGGGGGTGTTACTGTTATGGCAAAGGTACAATTAGGGTCATTATTATCGGTAACTGTAAAGTTGAGTACGCCGCCACTAATTGGGTAAGGCCCGAGCATTATTGGAAGTCCATATGGGCCGGAAGAATTATTCGGGTCATCTGCTGTCCAGCCACTTCCAGTATTCATACCGATTACAAAGAGGTCAAAAAAGAATACATCATCAGTTGAGTCAGAAGGTGTACCATTAAAATCACAAATAACATTTCCGGCATTGGCATTTAGAGAGCAATTATTAGAGCATGATCCAGGATCGGAGATGAAGTCAAATACAACACAACCCGGGTCTGATGCATCTGTAAGGGTTAGGTCAATCAATCCATTTCCTGCAGATCCGGCTTGCATTGTAAAAGTGGTTGGAGCACTGTAGTTGCCTGAGGTAGGGCTTACAGAGCCCGGAGAAACGCTTATGTCATAGGAAGAGCCCAGGTTGGCGCCCATAGGATCCAGGGTGAAAGTGATGAAATCATCAGAAGGATCGGTTCCGGTATTGTTATCATTACATTGAATGTTTGCCAACCCGGCATCGGATATCGCGCAGGCATTGGAGCATGAGCCTGGATCTACAAAAGAAGCTGAAATACTACAATTCGGATCTGCGGAATCTGTTACCGTGACATTTACATTCCCTCCACCAGCTGATCCTGCCTGCATGCTGAAGGACATCGTACTTCCATAGGCTCCGGAAGTTGGTGTTACGGATCCTGGAGCAACGGATACGTCATAAGTACTTGAAATATTATTTCCATCAGGATTTAAATCGAACGTAATGAAATCATCGGATGGATCAGAAGGGGTGCCACCATCATTGCAAGCTACATTTAAAACCTGAATGGGATCGAGTTGACAATTGGGGGAGCAGGTGGATGAAGGGGCTAATGTTATACTACCTGTAGAACACCCTAATGGCCCGTCATCTGTAACGATAAAAGTAATGGCTCCTCCATTAATAGGATAAGGTCCGAATACGGTGTTCACGCCATATGAACCCGTGGTTCCGTTTGGGTCGTTGGCCGTCCAGGTAGAGGCGATGTTGGTGCCGTCAAAAGTATATTCGTATGTGAAGAAATCATCCGAAGGATCACTGGGGGTGCCATTGTCATCACAAAAAGGACCGCTAAAGGCAGTAAAGGCAATCGATGTAATAGGCACCGTTTGAGTAGAAATGTCGGAGCATAATCCACTCCCTGCGGAATAGGTTACTGTACCTGCACCGGGAGCAGCAGGATCGAAGCTCGCTGTACCGTCTCCATTGTCTGTTACTCCATTCCCTGACCAGGTGCCGTTTTGAGAGGCTCCGGGCTCAGGTGAAAGGGTGACGACTCCTCCTGATTGGCATACCGCAGGTGGAGTCCAGGAGGCATCTTCTGCAGGAAGAACAGTTACCGTCGTGTCAGTAGAAGGGTTGCAGGCTGGGGGAGCGGGAGTAAACGTCAGCGTGTATGTTCCGGGACCTACAGTACTTGGCAAGAATGTATTTCCAACAACGCCCGTGCCTGACCATCCACCTGTAACGCCATCTTGGGTGGTCGGTATAGGATAAGCGGGAGAGTCTCCGCAAAAAGTATCCTGGACATTGGTTAGTTGTACCGGACTAGATAAGTTACCTTCAATGATCCAGTTATCGGCATAATAGGTCTCACCATTTGCTTTATTGGCCATAAAAATCCGTACCACTAGCGAATTGCCTGAGGGAATACTAAAAGAAAAAGTCGCGAGATTACCTCCTCCGGGAAGCCCTGTGCTTCCGCAAATGTATGCGCCCTGAACCGGGGCTGCGCCATCCAATTCGTATTCAACGTAAATTTGATCATGCCCGTTTGGAGAGGTGTTGCAATCAAAAATGGGATTTGCCGGACTATTGCACTCAAAATTCCCGTTTGCCCCAAAGTCAACAGAAACCATCACATCGCAATAATTACTTATGTCAATAGGTACTGTCTCTACATGGTTGTCATTACCTCCACCTGTACCACAGCAGGGGGCTCCTTCTACATCATTACAATTGAAGGTGCCATTGTTGAACCCGGAAAAAACTCCCCATTCATTGCCCATATTAAGCCCTCCGTCATCACAGTCGGTGCCAGTGGATGTCCAATTGCCTGGAGAATCTGTAGTGCCATCCGGGTATCCACTAAAATCTTCCGACCAAATGACTACCTGTGCAGATAGGTTATTTAGAAAAAAAATGGAAAGAATGATCGTAAAAAAACCGGGCTTGAGCCCTTTTATTGAGAAAGAGGTAAATAACGATTTCATAGTCGTATGATGGTTATTAAAGTTTTTTCTAAAATTGCTCTAAATAAACATTGAACAAAACATACCCAAATGCCCTATAGGCGCAAGCGTACCACGGTATGCTTGCGCCTATAGGGCATTTGGATATGTTTTATTCAATGTTTACTTCACGACCGTAATTCCGCCTTTGTATAATTCTACACTACCATCCGCAAATTCTACTTCCACGTAGTAGACATAAACCCCGGGAAGTACATCCTGATCTCTATACGAACCATTCCAACCGAAATTGGGGTTGTTAGGCGGGAAGTTTTCAGCTGTAAATACCTGCTCTCCCCAACGATCGTAAATATTCAACCTTTTAATCAGTGAAACCTCTGTTTCATCCGCATAAATTACAAAATCCTCATTAAAGCCATCTCCGTTAGGACTGATGGCATTTGGAATAAACACTCTCTCTGTTCGTTCTACAATAATTCTGATTTCATCCTGTGCTGAGCATCCGTTTGCATCTTCAACCGCTACAACATAAATGGTTGTTTCAAAAGGACGTACAAATGGATCAAGGCAATCAACACAATCAATCTGCTCCGCCGGGATCCAGAAAACGACCGGATCCAAAAGGTTTGTTTGTGCGTTAAGTTGTATGCTATCACCTAATTGGATAGTTTGGTCAACACCCAAACTGACCACAGGTTCATCTGGTTCCGTCAATTCAAGTTCATTACTAACAATGCACTCGTTGGCGTCCTGAATTTCAATATCATAAATCCCTCCTTCCAACCTACTGATCGGGAAAGGGAAAAACCCAATGGGAAGGCTTTCACCACCATTAATGCTATACTCAAACGGACCAGCATTTCCAATAACCGTATCGATAAATATAAATCCATCATTTTCTCCAAAGCATGTAGGGTCTAAAATGCTAAAGTTAGCCTGCAAAACATTAAACTGAATATTCACATTCAAAATAAGTGAATCACAACCATAAATATCTGTAAAAATTTCTGTGCCTGATGGATTATCCTCGTCATAAACTGTACCATTAATCGTTAAGGACTCCCCAGAGCACAATTCGAAGAACTGGTTCTCCTGAACGGCCATTTGTACTTGTAAGTCCAAAGTAATCAAAGAGTCACATCCGTTGGATGCGGGCACAGTACTTTCATAAATACCTTCTGTAGTAAGGATAGTCCCATTAAAATCGTAGGTCTCGCCATCACAAATTATCGCTTCAATAAAAGAATTGCTATTTGGCAACACATTCAACATAATATTGATGATGCTATCACACCCGTTCGCTGCCTCTCCTGGCAATATTTCTGTGAATGCCCCTGTAGAAGTATAGGGTGCATTGTTTATCCATAGGGTGTCTCCTTCACAGATGATTGCGTTAGTATCTTTTACCGAAGGTAAAATCAGTTGTGTTAGGGTAATAATGGTGCTGTCGCAACCGAACTGGTTCATGGATAGCTCTATTACAATTCCTGTATCGGCGGGGTTACAGCTTTCATCAAATAAGAAAGTGGAATCATTAGGCAGCAAGCTTGTTTGAGTGATAATGGTGCTGTCGCAGCCAAACTGGTTGGTCAGCATTTCTACCACAATACCCGTATCTGCTGGATTGCAGCTAGAGTTAGTTAAGAAAGTGGAATCGCTGGGCAGCAAGCTTGTTTGAGTGATAATGGTGCTGTCGCAACCAAACTGGTTGGTCAGCATTTCTACCACAATACCCGTATCTGTTGGATTACAGCTAGATTTAGCTAAGAAAGTGGAATCGCTGGGCAGCAAGCTTGTTTGAGTGATAATGGTGCTGTCG
>CAZHZT010000035.1:30775-47431 GCA_964537285.1 uncultured Saprospiraceae bacterium
AGAGGTTTCTGTAGTAACCACGCTATCACAGCCAAACTGATTCGTAAACATTTCTGTTAAAATACCCGTATCAATTGGATTGCAACTGGTTTCAAAGAGGAAAACAGAGTCCGTAAGAGAGAAGTCAATTTGTTCTATAACAGTACTATCACAGCCGAATTGGTTGGTCAGCATCATTACCGAAATACCTGTATCTGCTGGATTACAAGAAGTGCCGAAGATGAATATCGAATCCGAAGGCAGCAAAGAGGTTTCTGTAGTAACCACGCTATCACAGCCAAACTGATTCGTAAACATTTCTGTTAAAATACCCGTATCAATTGGATTGCAACTGGTTTCAAAGAGGAAAACAGAGTCCGTAAGAGAGAAGTCAATTTGTTCTATAACAGTACTATCACAGCCGAATTGGTTGGTCAGCATCATTACCGAAATACCCGTATCTGCTGGATTGCAAGAAGTACCGAAGATGAAAGTAGAGTCTGAAGGTAACAGTGTGGTTTCTGTAGTAACCACACTGTCACAACCCGATTGATTGGTGAGTATTTCTACTAGAATGCCTGTATCTACAGGGTTGCAGCTTGTCTCAAATATGAAGGTAGAATCACTCGGGAAAAGACTAATTTCTTCAATTATAGTGCTATCACATCCCAATTGGTTGACCAAGGTTGTTACAAAAAGTCCCGTATCAGCTGGATTGCAGGAGGCATCAAAAATAAAGGTAGAATCCGACTCTTGTAAAATTGTCGAGGTAGTAACCACACTATCACAACCGAATTGATTGGTGAATTGCTCCACTATTACCCCTGTATCCGCCGGATTACAAGTCGTTTCAGATAAAAAAGTAGAGTCCACCAGGGAAAAACTGGTTTCAGTAATTATTGTACTGTCACAACCGAATTGATTAGTTAGTAATAAAATTGAAAAGCCCGTATCTGCCGGATTACAACTGGTTTCAAAAATAAATGTAGAATCCGAAGGTAAAAGGAATGTTTCTGTGGCTATTGTACTATCACAGCCAAATTGATTGGTTAATACCTGGATAACTACGCCTGTATCGGCTGGATTGCAACTTCCATTCGACAAATAAGTGGAGTCGCTCTGTAGTAAGCTCGTTTGGGTGATGATGAGACTATCGCAACCTGCCTGATTGATTAATGTTTCTGTTGAAATACCTGTATCTATCGGATTACAACTCTCTGCGAGCAGGTAAGTGGTATCCGATAATAATAAAAAGGTTTCGGTAGCAACAATACTGTCACATCCGAATTGGTTGGTGAGTACTTGAATGACCACACCTGTATCCCCGGGATTACAACTGCTTAAGGATATATAAGTGGAATCCGTCTGAAGCAATCCAGTTTCGGTAATTACCACACTATCGCAGCCGAATTGATTGAATAGGTTTTCTACAACAACTCCTGTATCCAAAGGATTACAGGAGTTTAAACTTAAATATGAAGTATCTGGTGAAAGTACAAATATGTTGACTGAATCCGAGGCTGTGCATCCATTTACATCCGTAATAGTTACGGCAAAAGTTGTGTCCTGAGTTACTACCACTTCTAAATTGGAATTAGTTCCTGTATTACTCCAGTTGAAGGAACAATTATTACAAGCTGAGTCAATGGCTACCAGGGAAATGGTATCTTCAAAACAAATGGAAGTATCGCCCGGAACAATGTTTACAGAAATAGCACATTCGTCAGAACAAGTATTTGGAGGTGCGATACTTAAGGAAACCTGACAATTGGGATCGTCATCATCAAATACGATGAAATCTAGCTGCCCTGCTGAAATAGGATATGGCCCGAATAATACGATATTGCCATACGTGCCAATAGTTCCATTCGGATCGTTTGCATTCCAGCCATCTGCAACATTTGAACCGTTTACAGATAATTCAAATGTAAACGTATCATCACTTGGATCGGCGGGTGTGCCTGCATCATCGCATTGGACATTGGATGTGTCAGCGCTTATAACACAAGTATTTGAACAAGTTGATGGTGCGACTACTGTTACAGGATCAATACAATTAGCGTCATTGTTATCAGTGATGTCAAAGCTCAAGTCTCCTCCACTAATTGGAAATGGCCCAAAGCTGACTACAAATCCATAGCTGCCGCTTGTTCCGCTGGGGTCATTGGCTGTCCAGCCGTTGCTCGTGTTACTGCCGTTTACTTCGATATCAAATGTGAACGTATCATCGGAATCATCGCTAGGGGTGCCATTATCATCGCACAGTACTGAGCTTACGGAAGCGCTTATTTCACATTCATCCGAACAAGGGGAGGGGGCCGATACAAAGATCGGTGTTATACAAGTAGGGTCTGTATCATCTGTGATGGTGAAACTCAAATCACCTCCGCTAATCGGGTATGGCCCAAAAGGTACAAGTTGATCGTAGATGCCAGCAACTCCATTAGGGTCATCTGAATTCCAAGACGCACCGGTATTGCTTCCAGTTACTGTAACATTGAATGTAAAGGTATCATCATCCGGGTCAGAAGGGGTGCCATTGTCACTGCATAAAATGTCAGAAACAGCGCCGGAAATACTACATTGGCCTGAGCAGCCGGATACAGCACCAATGGATATTTGCTCTAAGCAGTTTGGGTCAAATTCATCTACAATAGAAAAATTTAAAGGGCTTTGGTTTATTGAATAAGGCCCAAAAATAGTGGGGACATTATAAAAACCGGCAGTACTATTAGGGTCATCAGCAGCCCATGTTAAACCTGTACTATTTAGTGGGTTTACCGTTACCACAAATGTAAAGGTGTCATCAGTCGGGTCCGCAGGTGTACCATTATCATTACAAATTGGATTATTGACTACTGCGTCCAGGGCGCATTGGTCAGAGCAAGTACTTGTTGGAAGTAGAATAACAACATCACTGCAAGCGGGGTCGTTAGCGTCGGAGATATTAAAAAACAAGGCACCTCCGGAAATAAGGTAGGGGCCAAAAGTAGTTGGTACATCATAATTACCTGTTGTATTATTGGGATCATTGGCAGTCCATGTAAGTCCGGTATTAGCTCCACTCACCAGTATGTCCGCAAAAAACAAATCGTCACCAGGGATAGTGGGGGTTCCATTGTCATCACAAAATACATTAAGTGTTAATGCCGTTATCTCGCATTGGTTTGAACAAGTCGCAGGTGGAATGACATCAATAATTGCGGTACAATTTGGATCCGAATCATCTGTTAGGGTAATATTAAGGGCTCCTCCGCTAATAGGATAAGGGCCGAAGACGACGTTTATATCATAAGCACCAGAAGTGCTGTTGGGATCATTGGCTGACCACCCATTTCCCGTATTCAAACCGCTAACAATTGCTTCAAATGTAAAGACATCGTCTGATGGGTCTGTTGGAGTGCCGTTGTCACTACACAAAATATTTGAAGCAACAGCTGAAATAGTACACAAGTTTGAGCAAGTAGCCGGGGGAGCAACGGTAAGTACAGTCGTACAATTCGGATCCGCGTCATCGGTAAGAGTGATGTTTAGGGCTCCTCCACTAATTGGATAGGGACCAAAAGATGTAGCCGTTCCGTAAGTACCCGTAGTATTGTTTGGATCATTGGCGCTCCAGCCGGCAGCGGTATTACTACCCGTTACTGTTACGTCAAAAGTGAAAATATCATCACTTGGATCAGATGGCGTACCATTATCATTGCATAAAATATTGGCTGAAGCAGCGGAAATCGCACATTGGTTAGAGCAAGTGGGCGGAGTGAATACCGTTATAGCAGTGGTACAATTTGGATCTATATCATCTGTAATGGTAATACTTAAAGCGCCACCACTGATCGGGTATGGGCCAAAAGTAACGAGATTATCGTATGTTCCTGTTGTCGTATTTGGGTCATCTGCTGACCAGCCTCCCCCTGTATTTAGCCCGCTTACAGTGACATCAAAAGAGAAAACATCATCACTTGGATCAGATGGCGTACCATTATCATTACATATATTACTGGAAACCACAGCTAAAATATCACATAAATTTGAGCAAGTTGCGGGAGGATCTATTGTAATGGAAGCTATGCATGCGGGATCCGCGTCATCGGTGATGGTGATATTCAGTGCTCCGCCACTGATTGGATAAGGACCGAAAGGAACCGTGTTTCCGTAGTTCCCTGTAGTTGAATTCGGATCATTTGCAGACCAACCACTTCCTGTATTTGATCCTGAAACTACTACATCAAAGGTATATAAATCATCGCCCGGATCAGAAGGTGTTCCATTATCATCGCATTGTATATTGCTTGTACTGGCAGAAATCGCACATTGGTCAGAGCATGTGGCTGGCGGAACAATCGTTAATACATCTGTACACGCAGGATCCGTGTCATCGGTAATCGTAATGTTTAAATTACCTCCACTAATAGGGTAAGGTCCGAAAGTGACTGTGTTTCCATAAACTCCGGTGGTGCTATTAGGATCGTTAGCTGACCAGCCTGTTCCTGTATTCAATCCGCTTACTGTTACTTCAAAGGTAAATAAATCATCACCTGGATCAGAGGGGGTACCGTTGTCATCACACTGAATGTTGGCAGTACTTGCGGTAATATCACATAAATCAGAGCAAGTCGCCGGAGGAATTATCGTAATTACATCTGTACATGCCGGATCGGCATCATCGGTAATAGTGATGGTCAAACTTCCGGAAGCAATTGCAAAAGGACCGAAGTTGGTCGTATTGTCGTAAGTCCCCGTTGTAGCATTAGGATCATCAGCCGACCAGGCTGCTCCCGTATTTGCTCCTGTAACGGTAAGGTCGAAAGTAAATAAATCATCACTTGGATCGGATGGTGTGCCGTTATCATCGCACAAAATATTGGCTGTGCTCGCAGAGATATCGCAAAGATTGGAACAGCTTGAAGGAGGAGCTACATTTAGCGAAGCCGTACAATTCGGATCGGCATCATCGGTAATGGTAATATTCAAAGTTCCGGCACTAATTGGGTAAGGACCAAAAGGTGTTGCTGTCCCATAATTTCCGGTTGTATTGTTCGGATCATTGGCAGACCAGCCTGAGCCTGTGTTAAGGCCAGTAACTGTTGCGTCAAAAGTGAACAGGTCGTCGCTTGGGTCGGAAGGGGTGCCGTTATTATCACAAATAATGTTTGAGGATACTACCGAAATCGCACATTGGTCAGAACAAGTTGCGGGAGGAACTATCGTAAAGTTGGCTGTACAAGCGGGGTCGGCATCATCAGTTATGATAATGTCTATGTTACCTCCACTAATGGGATATGGTCCAAAAGTAGTCGTACTTCCGTAGCTTCCTGTGGTGGAATTCGGATCGTTCGCTGACCAGCCAGCGCCGGTATTTGCCCCGGTTACCGTTACCTCAAAAGTAAAAAGATCATCACTTGGGTCAGAAGGGGTACCATTGTTGTCACAAAGAATATTCGATGAATTTGCTGAAATGGCACATAGGTTAGAGCAGGTTGCCGGAGGGCTAATATTCAGATTGGCTACACAATTTGGATCTCCATCATCTACAATTGTGAAATTCAAATTACCGCCACTAATTGGATAAGGCCCGAAAGGGACGGCTGATCCATAACTTCCTGTGGTAGAATTCGGATCACCTGCCGTCCAGGAGGCAGAAGTATTGAATCCTGTTACGGTAACATCAAATGTGAAAAGATCATCACTTGGGTCGGAAGGGGTGCCGTTGTCATCGCAGAATATGTTGGCTTGTGTGGCAGTTATTGCACAGAGGTTGGAGCAAGTCGCTGGCGGGTTGACCGTTACACTTGCTGTACATCCAAGATCGGCATCATCTGTAACGGTAAAATTAAGCGTGCCTACACTAATTGGATAGGGGCCAAAAGGAGTGTTTACACCATAACTACCGGCAGTAGCATTTGGGTCATCTGCAGTCCAACCCGTTCCCGTATTCGATCCGGTTACGGTGAGTTCAAAGGTGAATAGGTCGTCACTTGGGTCAGATGGGGTGCCATTATTATCGCATTGGATGTTTGTTGTATTGGCAGAAATAGCGCACAAATTTGAACAGGTAGCAGGGGGCGTTATATTTACACTTGCCGTACAGCTAGGGTCTGCATCATCCGTAATGCTAAAACTCAAAGCGCCTCCACTGATAGAGTAAGGGCCGAAAGTTATAGCATTATCATACGTTCCGGAAGTATTATTCGGGTCATTGGCAGTCCATCCAGTTCCTGTATTGGATCCGGTTACCGTTATTTCGAACGTAAATAGATCATCACTTGGGTCGGATGGAGTACCATTGTTATCACATAAAATATTGGCAGGAGTGGCAGAAATAGTACAAAGGTCCGAACAGGTTCCTGGTGCAGTCATTATATCTGAAAAGGTACAATTGGGGTCTACATTATCTGTAATTTCAATTAATACATCGGGGCCCCCTGCAGAACCAGCTTGCATTTGAAATAGGGTAGCTACGTTAAATGTACCTGAATTCGGGAATACGGTTCCTGGTGTCACACTAATGGTATAGCCGAAATCCGTATTGGTTCCGGTTGCATTTAGGAAGAACTCAATGAAATCATCACTTGGATCGGATGGTGTGCCATTGTCATTACAAGTGACGTTGGTTAAACCCAAGGATGATATAGAACAGGCAACAGAACAAATGCCAGGATCCGTAACAGTAACAGTGAAACTACAAGAAGGATCGGCACCATCGGTAATGGTAATTACGACATCTCCCCCTCCGGCAGAGCCTGGGTCAAGCTGAAAAAAAGTATCTCCGCCATAAGTACCGGTAGCAGGAAATATTGCTCCTGAACTTGCTGATACATTATAAAATGTCCCTAAATTTAAACCATTTGGATTTAGATTAAAAGAAATTACATCATCCGCAGGGTTCGCAGGTGTACCGTTATCGTTACAAGCCACTCCATTTAAACCAGCACCATCGATCCCGCACTGATTAGAACATGAGCCAGGATCGACAAAGGTTCCACTGCCAAAACAATTGGGGTCACCATCATCCGTGATTATAATCAGCACATTACCATTTCCAGCTGAACCATTTTGCATAGTGAAAGTCGTTGGCCCTCCAAAAGTACCTGATGTAGGTGTAACAGTACCGGGGTTTACCACGATAAAGTAGTTACCTACCAGGTTATTACCCTGAGGGGCCAAATCAAAAGTGATAAAATCATCGCTTGGGTCAGAAGGGGTGCCATTGTCATTGCATGCAATACTCGAAAAATCAATTCCGATATTGGTTATTTGGCAAACATCCGAGCAGGTCGCCCCTGGTGTCAGGGTAATCGGACCAGTAGAACATCCCAAAGGGCCATCGTCCGTAATTGAAAAAGTTATTGGCCCCCCACTTATTGGGTAGGGGCCGAAGGTAACCGTATTACCATATGCTCCCGCAATTACGTTTGGGTCATCTGCGGTCCAAGTACCAGAGGTGTTGGTTCCGTTTACCTGAATCGTGTAGGAAAAAGTATCGTCATTAGGGTTGGATGCTGTGCCATTGTCATCGCATATAGGCCCTGAAATTATAGTTGCAGAAAGTGAAATAATTGGAACGGTCAATGTTAGGGCATCAATACAAGGTGCCGAACCAGCTGTGTAAGTAACGCTTCCTGCTCCATTCACTGAAGGGTCGAAAATAGCTGTCCCATCTCCATTATCCGTAATGCCTAAACCTGACCAGTTGCCACCTTGCGTTGCTCCTGGGTCAGGAGATAAGGTAATCGGTACGCCGTCAATACATGTTGAAGGAGCGGTCCAGGAGGCATCAGCTCCTTGAAATACATCTACCATTGTAGTCATTGGGTTAGCACATTCCGAAGGAGCGGGGGTAAATGTAAGGGTGAAGGTTCCTGCCCCGGCAACTCCGGGGTCGAATTGATTCCCTGACACTCCGGGGCCGGACCAAGTTCCATCTATTCCTCCTTGGTTAGTAGGCAAGGCCACTGCGGCTTCATTATCGCAGAAAACAGTTTGTGGCAAAGAGAGCGAATAATTGACAAACTGAATTCCTTCTACCATGATGTTGTCAAGAGTATATGTTTCCGGGCCGAACTTATTGGCCATGTAAACCCGGATGACCAAATCATTTCCGTTCAAATTAGAGACGCTGAATGGGCCAATACCATTGTCTCCGCAAATGTAAAGTCCTAAGAAAGTTGTACCATCAATATCATATTCTATTACGACTTGATCATGGAAATCGTCGATGGAATTATTCCCGGTACAGCCAAAGATCGGAGCCCCTGGATTCAGGCACTCCATACCACCGGAAGAACCTGTTACAAGGGAGAAAGACACATCACAAAAGTTCGAAATGTCAATCACTTCTGATTCCCAGGTATTATCATTTCCCCCTCCCGGGCCTGAAAGCACACAACAAGGGAAGCCCTCTACATCATTTACGGTGAAAGCTCCGCCAAATACGCCAAATTGATTCCCCATGTTCAGGCCAGGGTCGTCACAGTCGGTTCCGGTTCCTGTCCAGGTTCCTCCGGGGTCACTGATGGTTCCGTCGGGGAAGGAGTTAAAATCTTCTGACCATATAGTTACCTGGCCGCTTGCAACCTGAGTGCAGACAATACTAATGATTAAAGCTAAGAAAAAAATAGAGTGTTGAGAAAGCGATGTTAAGGAAAGGGGCTTTCCGGTAATGGGTAGATTAAAGGGCTTCATAATATAATCGATTATTTTTGGAATTTAAAGCAGTTTTTTCCTGTAATGCTTTAGAATTCCAAAAATAGAACCTTTATTAGGCTAATTCACCCTTAGTTGGTTAAGTATAGATGAATTTTTATAAAAATGACAAAAGAAAAGAGTTTTAACTAGCCCAAGTTGCGTTTGTGTAAACAGGGAATTAAAACTTGATAGTATAAGAGTAAGTCTTTTCTTTAGGTTTTTTAGGCGGTTCCTTCTTTTGGGGTTTGGATGTAGGTACAACTTGATAGACAAACTGACCTGCAGCCTGCTGAGGTCTGCTTTTAGGAAGGGTAGGTTGAGATTGAGGTAGTCTGAAATGAATTTGAAGGGTTTTGTGAAAAATGACTCGAACACCTCGGTTTTTAGGTACCTGAAACTTTAGGAGTTTCACTAGTCTTGCAGCTTCTTCATCACATCCGTGGCCAAGTCCTGAAATGATCTTTGTGTCTGTTACTTCTCCCAAATGATTGATATCGAACTTGATGTGAACAGTTCCTTCTGTTTTATTTTCCATTGCTTCTTTGGGATAACGCATGTGTTTCCCAATGAAAGCTTTCATAGCTTTGGGGCCACCCTCATAGATGGGTTTTTTGATGAAGTGCTTGTCTTTTCTTTCTTTTTGCATAAGATATCTTAATAGACTTGTTCTGCAGCTGATTAATGGGCTTGAATTGCCAAATTTTATTTTATACTGCGTTGAAAATACTCGACGTAGCTATGGCTCCCGAAGGTGATCGGGACAAGTTATGCCTGCGTTTTTCGCCTTGTCTAAAATAAAATTTGGTCAATTACGCTCCATCATCAGCTACAGAACAAGTCTAATGAACTAAAATAATTGTATAAAAATAAGGGAATTTTGAATATATTCAAAATTCCCTTATTTTTATACAATTATTTTAGTTCAGTTTAAACTGTTTGCTCCGAGCCTACTGCGGAGCCCAGATATTCGCGATTCATGCGAGCGATATTTGCGACAGAAATACCTTTTGGACACTCAGCTTCGCAAGCAGTGATGTTTGAACAGTTGCCGAAGCCCTCTAAATCCATTTGCTTAACCATCGCTTGTGCACGGCGTTTTGCCTCTACTTTACCTTGAGGAAGTAAAGACAAGTGAGATACTTTTGCAGATGTGAACAACATGGCAGAGGCGTTTGGGCAAGCAGCGACACAGGCACCGCAACCGATGCAGGTAGCTGCATCCATCGCTTTGGAAGCCAATTCTTTCTCAATTGGAATAGCGTTCCCGTCCTGAGCCTGGCCGGTATTTACAGAAATAAAACCACCTGCCTGAATGATGCGATCAAAAGAAGAACGATCGACAACTAAATCCTTGATAACCGGGAAAGCCTTGGCTCTCCATGGTTCTACAGTGATCGTATCGCCATCTTTAAAAGAACGCATATGCAATTGACAAACGGTTGTATTGCGCATCGGGCCATGCGGATGGCCATTTACTACCAAACTGCAAGTTCCACAGATTCCCTCTCTGCAGTCGTGCTCAAAAGCTACAGGTTCTTCCTTTTTAGAGATCAATTCTTCATTTAATACATCCAACATCTCCAGAAATGACATGTGCTCACTCGCTACCACACTATAAGTTTTAAAGCCTCCTTTATCTTTAGGCCCATTTTGTCTCCAGATTTTTAACTTTAAATTCATGTTATATTTGTTTGCAGGTTATGAGTTAACAGAACAAGTCTAAATGTTCTATTTACCCAAGACCTGAATTATTTATAAGATCTTACTTTTAATTCAACATTCTCAAATACAAGGTCTTCCTTATGAAGAATAGGGTCTTCATCTGTATTTACCCATTCCCATGCTGAAACGTAAGCGTAATTCTCGTCATCGCGAAGAGCTTCTCCTTCGCTAGTCTGGTATTCTTCACGGAAGTGCCCGCCACAAGATTCATTTCGATCCAAAGCATCGACGACCATTAACTCTCCTAGATCAATGAAATCCGCTACTCTGGCAGCTTTTTCCAACTCAGGATTGTAATCATCCATGCTTCCTGGTACATATAAATCACTCCAAAACTCTTTGCGAAGGTCCTGGATCATTTTTCGGGCTTCTTTTAAGCCTTCTGCATTACGAGACATGCCGCACTTATCCCACATGATTTTACCTAAGCGGCGGTGGAAACTTTCAGCAGATTGATTACCACCTACATTCATCAATCGTTCCAGGCGATCACGAGTAGTGTTTTCTGCCTGCTCAAACTCAGGAGAATTTGGATCAATGCTTGGAGTACGAATCTCGTTGGATAAGAATTGACCGATAGTGTAAGGAATTACAAAGTACCCATCTGCTAAACCTTGCATCAATGCTGACGCTCCGAGGCGGTTTGCTCCGTGATCAGAAAAGTTCGACTCTCCTAAAGAGAATAAACCAGGAATATTTGTTTCCAAATTGTAGTCAACCCAAAGGCCACCCATTGTGTAATGCACCGCCGGATAGATCATCATTGGTGTCTTATATGGATTATCGCCGGTAATCTTCTCGTACATTTCGAATAAGTTACCATATTTGGCTTCTACAACTTTCTCCCCAAGTTCTGTTATGGTTGCTTTATCAGGATTGTGAATACCCTTAGAAATTGCTTCAGAACGGCCATATCGTTCAATAGCAGCCGCAAAGTCAAGATAAACAGCCAAGCCAGATTGGTTTACCCCTCTACCTTCGTCACATACGGCCTTGGCTGCACGTGAAGCTACATCCCGAGGAACCAAATTACCAAATGCTGGATAACGACGTTCTAAATAATAATCTCTTTCTTCTTCATTTAAGTCAGTAGGTTTCTTTGATCCGTTCCGAATCGCCTGTACATCATCCATTGATTTAGGTACCCAAACACGGCCGTCATTTCTTAAAGACTCCGACATTAGCGTGAGTTTGGATTGGTAATCTCCGGATACCGGGATGCAAGTAGGGTGAATTTGAGTGAAACAAGGGTTGGCCATCAATGCTCCGCGCTTTACCGAACGCCATGCAGCCGTGACATTACAATTCATAGCATTCGTAGAAAGGTAGAAAACATTACCGTAACCACCGCTTGCAAGCACTACACAATGCGCTGCGTGGCGTTCCAGTTCGCCGGTAAGCAGGTTACGCGCAATTATTCCGCGTGCTTTACCATCTACGATCACAAGATCCAGCATCTCATGGCGATTGTACATCTGAACATTGCCCAAAGAAATCTGACGTGAAAGCGATTGATATGCTCCGAGCAGTAGCTGTTGTCCGGTTTGTCCCTTCGCATAGAAGGTACGAGATACCTGAACCCCACCGAATGAGCGGTTGTCAAGCAATCCGCCGTATTCTCTTGCAAAAGGCACCCCTTGGGCAACACATTGATCAATGATGTTTCTGCTTACTTCTGCTAAACGATAAACGTTCGCTTCGCGAGAGCGATAATCACCTCCCTTAATGGTATCATAAAAAAGGCGATAAACACTGTCACCATCGTTTTGATAGTTCTTGGCAGCGTTAATGCCACCCTGAGCAGCGATACTGTGCGCTCTCCTCGGGCTATCATGAAAAGTGAAGGCTTTTACATTATATCCAAGCTCACCTAGTGTAGCTGCCGCAGAAGCTCCGGCAAGACCGGTTCCAACAACGATGATATCAATACGACGTTTATTGTTCGGAGCCACCAGGTTCATCGTAGAGCGATACTGCGTCCACTTAGTTTCTAATGACCCTTCAGGGATTTTAGAATCAGGTTTCATATATATGATTTTGTATATCGATTATTTTTAAAAAAATTCAGAATTTAATTGTCTTGGATTATTGAATCAACCACTGGAAATCCTCGATACGTTCAGCTATCGCCGCTGTAGGCAGCGCTTTCGCAAAATAAAAGTATATAGGTAGTACAGCATAGCCTAAAGGAACGATAATTGAATATAACCAACCTACTCCTTTGATTAGTGGGGTGTACTTTTGATGGTTCAATCCAAGAGTTTGGAAAGCGCTTTGAAATCCATGTGCTAAATGGAGTGCCAAAGCAACTAAGCCTACTAAGTAAGCAATTACGATCCAGAGTTGTTTAAAGGAAACATACACCTTAATGTAAAGATCTTGATAGTAGGTTGCTGATCCCTTGTAAGATTCAGTTGGCAGATTTTCTGTTTTCATGGCCCACCAGAAGTCTCCCATATGTAAAAGTAAAAATGCAAGTACTAAAATGCCGAGGTACATCATATTTTTGGATGCAAATGCACTTGTACCGGTAGTTCTGGTTACCTTTACAGCATAGCGTTCTGTTCCACGGGCAGCGCGATTTTGCTGCCAGATGACAACACCCTGGATGGCGTGGATCAGGATGAATGCATAAAGGCCGTATGAAATGAACTTGATAAATTTGTTATGCGTCATGAAGTAAGCATAGCGATTGAATGCTTCTCCGCCATCGTTCATAATTAATTGTAAATTGCCGATTAAATGAACAATGAGGAACAAGATTAGAAATAAACCTGTTAAGCTCATGACAAGCTTCTTGCCGAGCGAAGATGTCAAAAATGATGAAAACCAGTTCATGAATTTATTTTTTCGTTTTGTGATAAACGTTACACATACACACAAATCTATCTATTAAAGATAATTATACCAACTTATGTTCGTAATTTGAAATATTGAAAAGTATTATTTAGAATGGATCAAAATAATGATGAAAAGCCTCCAAGGGGCCTAGAAAAAGAAGTTTCTTTTAATTTTTTTCTGGAAAAGTTTCCGGAATTAGAACTACCTGTTACGCTCTCTGATCAGGAGCATCACGTTTTTAGCCGCAAAAATGAACCTTTGAACAAACTGACCATTGAAAAATTCCTCCTTCCGGTTGAGAATGAAAGTGAAATGGATGAATTCACTGAATTTATCCCGGGGTTTCAGTTGAAAGGTACCGCTGAATTTGGCTTCCATGCAGTTGTCTATTGGAAAGCAGAATTATTAAGATACAAATATATTCTAGCTACCTTTTCAAAAAATGGGGAGTTGATTGATTTTAAAGAAATTGCCGGAACCCGCACTCAAGACAACCAGACAATCCAATCCGTCGCTACGATCGAGGAAGATTGGATGATCTATATCGTTGAAGGGGGACATTCGGATAAAAATGCTCTTTATCAAGCTTCCGCCAGCCACGCCCATCAAATGGAACTTTTATCTGATGGACGAATTATTCACGCTTAAATTAAGTAGCAAGAACCACTATTAAATGCACGATTAAAAAATATGTCGAGAAACAAAAAACCTAAAATTAAAGGTAAGCGCTTAGGTGCTGCCGAATTAAGGCACGAAATCATGAAGTTATTTCGCCGCCACCCCCGTAAAAGACTAAATGCCAAACAAATTATTAAAAAGTTGAAAATTGACAATAACAAAGACTCCGTCGCCGACGCACTTGAAAAACTGAGCAAGGATGAAAAGCTTATTGCTGTCGATGACGTAAAATTCCAGATTAATCGCAGCAAGGATGATGAAAATCCTAATCGCCCTCCCAGACAGGTACACATAGGAACCGTAGATATGACCCGGACGGGCTCGGCATATATCGTGATCGATGGCCTGGATAACGATGTTTATGTGCCTGCTAAGTACCTTAAAAGTGCCATTCACAGAGATAAAGTTGAGGTGGCCGTTTTTACCCCTCGTGGAAGAAGACGCCCGGAAGGGGAAGTGCTGAAAGTTGTTGAAAGAGCACGGGAACACTTTATGGGAACACTCAGAGTATGGAAAAATTACGCCATCGTTATGCCTGATCAACTGAATATACCTATGGATATTTACGTAGATCTAAAAGATATCAAGGAGGGCAAGGATGGAAATAAAGTAGTCGTGAAAGTCACCGAGTGGCCTGACCGTAAAAATCATACGCCCCGGGGGATCGTTACTTCTGTATTGGGAGCTGTAGGTACTAGCGATATTGAAATGAAAGGAATCCTTATCAACAATGGTTTTGAACTGGAATTCCCTGAGGAAGTCATGCGTGAAACAGAGGGGCTCACCGAAGAAATTCTTCCGGAAGAAGTGGAAAAACGAAGGGATATGAGAGATATTATAACTTTCACTATAGATCCCACGGATGCAAAGGATTTTGATGATGCTTTATCTTTCAGGTATCTTGAGGACGGTACGCGCGAAATTGGTGTACATATTGCCGATGTGACGCATTTTATCAAACCGGGTACAGCTCTGGATAAAGAAGCATTGAATCGCTCAACGAGTGTTTATCTCGTAGACCGGGTGCTTCCTATGCTTCCTGAGAAATTATCGAATCAACTGTGCTCTCTCCGTCCACATGAAGACAAATATACTTTTTCGGCGGTATTTACATTCGATAATGATGATAGGGTAATAGATCGCTGGTTTGGCAAAACGCTTATCCATTCCGACCGGCGTTTTACTTATGGAGAAGCCCAGGTCGTCCTGGATTCTGGAGAGGGCGATTTCCATGCTGAACTGAAAGAGCTCAATCGGCTGGCACATGTGCTCAGAAAAAGACGTTTCAAACAAGGTTCTATCAATTTTGATGTGGATGAGGTTCGCTTTAAGCTGGATGAAGAGGGCGTGCCAATAGAAGTGTATGTGAAGGAGCGAAAAGATGCACACATGTTGATTGAGGATTTTATGCTGCTTGCCAATCGTGAAGTTGCTGCTTTTATATCAAAGAAAGGAAAAGATAACGAAATCCCTTTCGTATACCGTGTCCATGACGAACCCGATATTGACAAGGTGCAGGAGTTTGCTCTTTTTGCCAGGCAGCTTGGTTTTCAAATGAATACTTCTGACCCGAGAGCGATCGGGCGGTCATTCAATGCTTTGGTTGAAGCTGCCAAAACGAATGAGGTACTTGAAATACTTGAACCTCTGGCTATTCGAACAATGGCCAAAGCAGAGTATTCATCCGATAATATCGGCCATTATGGATTGGGGTTTGATTATTATACTCATTTTACTTCTCCTATTCGCCGTTACTCGGATGTGTTGGTTCATCGTTTTTTAGAACCTAATATTGAAGGAACGCTCCGAACTAACAAAGCTAAGCTGGAAGAACAGTGCAAGCATATTTCAATCATGGAACGCAGGGCAGTAGAGGCAGAGAGAGAATCCATCAAGTACAAGCAAGTGGAATACATCAAAAACCACATTGGCGAAGTCTTCGAAGGGTATATTTCCGGCATCATTGACAAAGGTTTTTTCGTGGAACTGGTTGGTAATCATTGTGAAGGCATGGTAGAGTTCAGCAGCCTTGATGATGAATTCGAATTGATTAATGGTCGCTTAAAAGCACGCGGCAAGTATTCCGGGCTTTTATTAAAAATGGGGGATCAGGTAAATGTGAAAATCATTGGAGCAGATCTAGCCAAAAGACGTATCGAAATGGCTCTAATCGAAACAAATGAAGCACCGAATGATTAATACTTTAGCTTTGATCGATATTTCATCATAAATGACCGCTGATGGCCCAAGGGCTACGGGCTATCGGCTACCGGCTACTATCCATTCATCTGCCTTCTAGCTCAGCTCAGCCTCCACATTTACCGTCCATGCAGCTGGCTTTTCGGCAAATAAGACTTTCGTTCGTGCCCAGGTTGTTTGAAAAAGCTTAGATTTCCGGTAAGTCTCAAGGTCTTCTTCTTTTTCCCACTTGCTGTAGGTGAAAAAAATTTGGCCTTGGTGTTTTTCCTGCAACAACTCCAGATAGGTACAGCCGGGAAAATCTCGGATCCGTTCCTTGTTTTCGTGAAATACGGCAAGGAATTGATCCACTTTATCTGATTGGAAAGTCATTTTTACAATTCGGGTGATCATTATAGGTAGGTTACTTAGAGATATGTATCAATATTTCAGAATTAAGTCTAATCAATACAGCGATTCTCGCTTTGAAAAATAAACGCGCCTACGGCGCGAAATTCTTTTGAGGGAGGCCGAAAGGGCTATTTTGCGAAGCAAAATAGCCCTTTCGGC
>CAZHZT010000036.1:0-46158 GCA_964537285.1 uncultured Saprospiraceae bacterium
ATAAACTCGCCTCCTTACGTCGGCTCAAACAGTATTCATTTTTTAACGGCTGCCGGCCTGTCAAAAAGCTAAATTGAATAAGGCCGATCCTAATATATTGATTTATAGCATTTATTATTAATTGCAGCGATTCTCGCTTTGAAAAATAAACGCGCCTAAGTCGCGAAACTTTTTTGAGAGGGAGGCCTAAAGGGCTATTTTGCGAAGCAAAATAGCCCTTTAGGCCTCCCTCAAAAGAAAATATCGCCGCGAAGCGGCGTAAATTTGGTTTTGGATTTCCAAAACGAGAATTGCTGATTATTGTGACAATATGAAAGTTCTTAAAATTCAGGATGAATAATGTTAATAGAACTTACTCCTTATCTAACACCGCGCTGCTGATTCCAGTTCCCTCAATGAAAACAGCTGAATCGTAGGAAGCATCGCCCTGGTCGGCGATAGCTAGTTTTAGGTGGTAGGTTTCACCCGGTGTGACATCTACCTTGGCGGTCAATACCGTTGAAAAACCATCAAATTGCCAGGCTTCGTAAAGCTTCTTGTTGGTTATGCCGTCGTTTTTCACGTAGAAAGAACTATTCTTTTGATGATTGATGGTACTAACAGAAACCTGCGTAGAAGAGTTAGGCAATTGAGCTATATTTTTTACCCCGATAAAATAAGGCTCAATAAGTTTGTAATACTTTTGATACTTACTATAGCCAAGGGATTCGCTCATTGCCTTTTTTATCTTCGTTTTTTTCATTGATTTTCCATCAGCAAATGGTTCAACCACTTTGATCACTTTATTGGGGAGGTCTGTCTCCTTTTTGCAGGCAGCCCAGTCTTTTTTTGTTAGTTTAACCTCCTTAGCTTTTTTCAAGCCCTTTCCACTGATGAAGAACCCAAAAATATCGTGATAAGTAAGGTATTCAGGATATTCTTCAGAAGCGAACACATATCTAAAAGACATTTCGTCAGATTCGGCTTTGATATCAAACTCAATGATGCAAGCATCATAAAGCTTTTTTCCTTCCGGGATCAGGCTAAGCAGGTCTTCATCTTCTACAATAGTAGAAGAACGAGCAGTACTTTCGCGCCCCCAGTTATTAGGACCGACGGCATTCTCGATGCTCCCGGTAGTCATGATCAAGCCATTAGACAGACCCGTGATATCTTTTTCTTCCTCGGTGAAATAACCATAGGCCTTAATAAAAGAGCTGCCATCATCGACATTGAAATTGGAAATTTCTACGCCGCTTCCCTCGAGTTTTTTCACTAGATCTTCTTCAGATTTTACCTTCTCTACCTTTACCAGATCATTACTTTTCTGTTGAGGCGTTTCCGGTTGAGGCGTTTTTTCTATGAATTCTTCTTCCTCTTCTTTAGCAACATTATCTTCAAATACCACCTCATCAACTGCTTCTTTAAGCGGAGCATTGTAAGTAATCACAAAACCGTGGAACATACGCTTGGCCTCCTCTTTAGTTTGGCAAGCCGTCTGCCGGAAGAGTTTTAAGTTGTGGTCCACCAGGGTTTGCGTTGAGGTACTTAGCAATTCAGCAAGAGCCTGAAGGCGCTTATTGTGCAGTTTCGTATAATCAATATCTTTTGGAAAATCGGAGTAGTAGTAGGCGATATCAGTAATTGTCCTGTCCGTCAGCACATCAAGTAGTTGTGGGTTCAGCATTTCGAAGCCAGCATAATCCGTCTGCGCATACGTTTGATTGGTTTGAATATCAAAGGTATAGCGCTCGATGGTTTGTTCTGCGGGCAGGTTAACAAGGGTTTCCTGTTGTCCGAATAATGATAAGGAAAACAGAAGGCAGAATGCAAAAGCAAAGGGGGAAATTAATGATTGCATTTCCTGTGTTTTAAAGGGTTTTGAAATGTAGTGAAATGAATTAAGAAATAATTGCATGTAAATATAGTTGGTTTTTGTTAAAAGTGCAAGTTTTTCGCTTAACGGGAAACTAGAAACGGTTAACGGTTAACGGTTAACGGGTAAGGAGGGGATGCAAAAACTGTGCCGGGGTGTTTTTATTAGAGGGAGTAAAAAAAGAAGCGCGGTTTGGATTCCCGAATCGCTCTTCTTTTTTTAATTTTTTATTTCATTACCGCATAAACATAAATTTCTTCGACTCAATCCCATTCGAATTCTCAATGACCAGGTAGTAAATCCCTGGTGAAAGCCCCGAAACATTAATCTCAAACGTATTTTCTCCAAAGCGGTTGGGGAAGTAAGTGGTGCGGTAGAGTTGCTGCCCAAGCATATTGTAGATGCTCAGATCATGCTCATTAAACTCCGAAAAGGTAAATTCAGCATTGAGGATGTCTTTAGTAGGGTTGGGGTATAAGTTGTTAATGCTCAATGCCCCTGTTTTGCCACCACAAAACTCTTGTAACAAGCCAAGGCTGTTATTCACATTCAGGCGGCCACCCGTTGTGGTAAAGTCTTGCAGGTCTTCCACGGGATCAACGCCCTTGAGGATAAACTCTTTAACCGCTAAAGCCATCCCGGCAGGATCAACGTGCACGCTGTCGATGAATTCCTGGCATTGGGCACTGTACAGAAGCGCTATAGCTCCGGTTACTTGAGGAGCGGCAAAAGAAGTTCCCTGAGTTCTTCCAAAAGTATCTATAGTGGTGGAAGTATAAATCTGTTCTCCTGGTGCGCCTAAATCTACAGATTCAGCGCCGAAAGCCGCGCTGCTAACTTTTTGCTCTCCTTCAATGGAATTTGACGGATTGGTCGTGGCTGTTACGGCAATCAAATAGTCACTGGCGCAGGTGCCCGGGAGGTCGCCCAGTAATTCCGCATTAATATCGCCATTGGCAACAGCGCCCACGCTTAAAACGCCATAGAAACCCAAGGTATCAATAGCATCATTCCACATTTGATAAAAGTCATTTTCATCGCAAAAAACGCGATCAATCCCAAAAGAAGAATTAAAGGCAACGACAAAAGCTCCTTCGGCTCCTTGTGTCTCATTATACCGTTGACGCATATCGGCCGCATAGTAATACGATTGATAAATGCGGCTAAGAGGCAGGCCTTGTGGATCATTAAAGCTGAGCAGCATGGTCTTGACATTCCAATTCACGCCGCTGCCTTGACGATTATTATTTCCACGAGCAGCCATCACCCCTACAACTTCCGTACCGTGGTCATCGGGAGCGTGTTCATCTGAGTTTTCTTTGAAGTTGAAGCCCAGATAATCATCTTCCCAGCCATTATCGTCATCATCTTCTCCATTATCGGGTATTTCGAAGTGATTTATCCAAAGATTCTCTGCCAGATCCGGATGATTGCTTTGGTAGCCTGCATCAAAAACCCCAATAACGATCGTATCGCCAGCAATTGTAAGGCCTCCGGTGGTGACATCCCATGCCTCGGGAGCATCAATGACGTTTAGGTGCCATTGCTGGTTGAATTCAGGATCATCGGGATCCGTATTTCGGCTTTGAGCCCAGAGGTTAGGGTGGGCATCATCAATTTCGGGTAGCTCAAGGAAGGCGATCCAATCTGATACTTGATCGGCATCATAAGCAAAGACATAAATATTACGCTTCGCAGAGATAGGGTAGGCTAGGCTTAGAACATCATTGGAGCGTGCATTATTGACTTTCCCGAGAAATGTATTGACTTCGACCCCTTTCTCAAGGCGAACAATGAGTTCTCCTTCAATGATTTCCTGACCGTATGACCAGGTACTGACAAATAATACCGTGAAGGCTGCCAAAAAAAGATTTTTCATTTTAGTACTTTATTCGTTTATATGATTATAACTCTATTAAACCAAATATGAGTCATCTAATATGATACGCGAAACTCATAAAATCAAAACGTTCAGATGGTTTCACCTCTTTCTTTTTGTTGTACATGAGCGTCGGAGACGCTCACGTACAGTGTTTCTTAAGTCTATTTTCCTGACCAACTTCTAATTGATTTGCCCGTAACTTTTTTAAAATAAAGTCTAATGGTCTGAAAAAACTTCTCAAAAGCTTTATCCCAATAGCTCATCTTCCCCGTTCCTTCGTTCCCCGTTTCCCGTTTCCCGTTTCCCGTTTCCCGTTTTCCCGTTTTCCCGTTTTAGTTGAACTCTTTTTTCAAATTAATAAAATAATCTGCGCTAAAGAGCAAACGGTTCCCATACCATGAAAATAATTCTCCGTCGACGATTTTTATGACAGCTTTTGGACAAATATATTGAAATTGCTCAAAGTGCTTTTCTTTAAATGGGAAAGGTTCTGATGACAGGAATAGAGCATCAGGTTTGGCAGCATTGAGTTGTTCTTCATTAATTTCCGGATATCGTTGAAGATGTGCAAAGGCGTTTTCGAAACCGGCTTTTTGCAGCATTTCGTTAATGAAAGTGTCTGAAGCGGCTACCATCATTGGATCTTTCCAAATAAAATAAGCTATTTTAGGCTTTTGAGTGGATGTTGGGATTTTGGCAAAGCCGTTCCTTATTTTATAAATCAGTTGCTCAGCTTGCTCTTTTTTATGAGTTATGGCTCCGATATTGTCGATCATGTCCAGTGCATCTTCCAAATTTTTAATATCACTGAGCCAGACGGGATATTTTTCTGCCAGTTGTTCTATTTGTTCTTTGTCATTTTCTTCTTTATTTCCTATAATGAGGTCTGGTTGAAGTGCCTGAATCCGGTCGAAATGTATTTTCTTAGTGCCTCCGATTCTGGTTTTCACCCTGAATTGTTCCTCAGGATGTATACAAAACTTTGTGATGCCAACGACTTCTTTCTCCAATCCCAGGTAAAAAAGCAATTCTGTTTGGGAAGGTACCAAGGAGACGATACGTTTAGGGGGGGAGTCAAGTCTAATGATTCGGCCGAATTGGTCGGTAAAGTGTAGGTGCATGGGTTTGCGCTTTTTTGAATAAACGATGAGATCTAAAATTGATTGCGTTTAAACAGTATGGGTTGAAATAAGGTTAATGGTAATTAATTTTTACCTTTGGCGTTTAAATACTCATTAATTTATGTTCCGGAGTATTAAGTTACAGAGTACTAAGTAAGTTATGGTTCCAAATAAATACGGAATATGAAATGAGCTAAGTAGGAGTTCAGTAATTTTGAAGTTCCACACAATTTGTCAAAGAACGTTTATTTTTATAAAAATTAGGGTAGTGGGGTGAATCCGTTGATACATAGTTTTCAAAGCCCCATTTTAAAAGGTTTGCAAGCAACTATCCACATTTTTGACCCACTACCAAAATTAGAATTAAGTCTATAAAACAACAACTTATGCGAATATTATTAACAGCAGTAATGATACTTACTGTTTCAGTATCCATTTTTTCACAAAATATAAAATCAAATATGGATTCTATCAGCTACAGTGCGGGGCTTTTGATTGCGAAGAACTTAAAATCGCAAGGAGTGGAAGGTCTTGATCTTAAAAAAGTTATGGAAGCTATGGAGGACGTTTTCGAGGGAAATGATTTCAAAATACCTATTGAAGAAGCCAGCCAGATATTTCAGCAATTTGCACAGGAAGCGCAGGCGCGTCAGCAAGAAGTTGCTAAAAAAGAAGGTAAAATGTTTTTAGCCGAAAACGCAAAGCGTCCTGAAGTAAAAGTAACAGAAAGCGGCTTGCAATATGAAGTGATCAATTCAGGTGATGGTCGTACACCTAAAGCAACAGACAAGGTGACTACACACTATACGGGGACATTGATCAATGGTACGGTGTTCGATAGTTCTGTTCAGCGCGGCACGCCGGCTACATTCCCGGTAAATGGGGTGATCCAGGGCTGGCAGGAAGCTCTTCAGTTAATGAAAGAAGGAGATAAGTGGAAATTATATATCCCTTTTGATTTGGCTTATGGTGCTCGTGGCGCAGGGAGCTCTATTCCTCCTTATGCGACCTTAATTTTTGAGATTGAGTTGATTAATATCGAGTAAATAAACATGAGTGATCCCGAATTTTCGGGATCACTCATGTTACTTACCCTTCTAGTTCAATGAACGCACCATATACCCAGCGCTCTTCTCCGATTCGGTACCAGCTATTGAGTTCTTCATAGATGGTTACTTCTGTCCCTTTGGGTATTTTATCAACCAATTCAAAGGTAGTGCCTGCTCCTTTACGCACATTCAGGAAGTTGGCAACATTAACCACCCCTTTTTGTAATTTCGGAAACTTCACATAAGCTCCGTAAATCCAGCGGGAAGGTTTTATTTTATACCAGTTTCCACTTTGATTATAAACGGTTACTTCCGTTCCATCCGTTAAAACATCTACTACAGGGTTGCTTACGCCCGGACCGGTACGAACATTTAACCCTTCAGGATCATCGACTACAATAGTGGCAGGTGTTTTTTCAAAAATAATATCTACATAACTGAGGTGTGTCCACTTTTCTCTGCCGATGCGGCCCCAGTTGCCATCTCTTTCAAAGATTTCCACATTATCGCCTTTCTGAAGTACATCTAAAATGCCGTAATGAACACCGGGTCCTAGCCGGGCATTGAGGTTGTTGGTGTTCACCAATCCAGCTTCATTGGGGAATTCGAAAGGCATATTCATTCCTGTGGCAACATCTTCTTTGAATTTATTCCAATCCGACTCATTGAGCATCATCTTGGGACAGTCTTTGCCGGTAATATCATAGTGTCGGAAAAGCTGATTAATGTCAAGTTTGTGTTTTTCAAGTAAATGCCTGGCCAGGTCAATAGAGTTTTGGTACGTCTTTTGCCAATTCCCATCCGAATTGACACACATTTCAAAACCTATTAAGAAGTAGTTAGGAGTTAGTCCGTCTTCCATGATGGATTCCCCTATTGGACGGTAATATTTACCTGCTGCGTGATAAGCAACTTCATTCTCGGGAACGCACTGAACAATGGAATGATCATCTACGACAAAATGCGCAGATGCATAGCGATCGGTATTATTAAAATAGCTTCTATTCGCGACGGCATCAGCACCCGGGTTGGTGTTGGCTGTCCAATGCGCTACTACCCCTTTCAACTTCCGGATGGAATAGAACTTTTTGTTTCGAAGGGCGGGTCTCGTTCTTCTGCTGGTCAACAGCATGGGTTTAATCTCCAACATAGATAATTTTTTTCGGTTCTTCAACAAGTGGAAGGTTGTAAGGTATAAGCTGAATGGATAGCTCTTTTTCTCGCTTTAGCTTCCAGCTTATACAATACAACGGACCATTTGTCAGAGAAAGGTTTTTTCGTAAATTGCAAATTTATCAGCAATGCCTATTTAGGAAAAATAACGCGTCTTTGACACAAAGGTTCTTCCTTTCGGAGACTGAAACAAAAATTAGGTTCAACCCAAATTTCATTTTAAGTCTATCGGTCATTAAAAGTTTTCCGCAAGGCGTTAAAGGAACTTTCAAATAAACATTACTGATTTTCGCCAAGATATAAAATTTATGCAAATAGATATCATTTCAGTGCAGCCGGAATTACTGGAAAGTCCGCTTTCACATTCTATAATGAAACGTGCGCAAGAAAAAGGCTTGTTGCGTGTGGAACTGCATAATTTACGCGAATATGGTTTCGGTAATTACAAACAGATCGATGATTACCAATACGGCGGGGGGGCAGGTATGGTTATGATGCCCGAGCCGATCTTCAAATGTGTCGAAAACCTGCAAGCTCAACGAAAATACGACGAGATCATCTACACCACTCCTGATGGAGAGGTTTTTAATCAAAAAATAGCGAACCAGCTTTCTCTTTGTGAAAACATTATCATTTTATGCGGCCATTACAAAGGAGTTGATGAACGTGTACGTGAGCATTTGATCACTAAAGAAATCTCCATTGGTGATTTTGTGCTTTCTGGGGGGGAGCTTCCGGCGGCTGTCATTGTAGATGCTATCGGACGGTTGCTGCCAGGAGTATTGAATGACGAGACCTCCGCGCTTTTCGATTCTTTTCAGGATGATCTTCTGGCTCCGCCGGTTTATACGCGCCCTGCAGATTTCAGGGGGTGGAAAGTGCCGGATGTATTGCTTTCGGGGCATGAGGCCAAAATTGAGGAATGGCGCTATGAGGAGTCCTTGAAGCGGACTAGGGAGCGGCGGCCTGACCTAGACCTGGATTGACCGGGATTGATGGGGATTGACCTGGATTAGCCAGGATTTTGGTTCCGAGATGAGCTCGGAACCAGCGGGTTTCATATGCTTGACGAATGCTGAGGCCTTCGTCATTGCAAACAGTTCTTCGATTGTTTGGCGAAGGCTAAAGCCTTCGTCATTGCACTGACATCTTCCCCGAAATCACCTTTCCGTCGTTTCCCTCAAACCTGTAGAAATACTCTCCTGCATTCAGTCCATCCAATTTAAATTCTTGAATATCTGCAACGTTCAGAGCAAGCACTTTCACCCGTTTGCCCAAGGCGTCATAAACCTCCAAAATACCCCCATGTTTTATTCCTTCAATCCAAATAACATCTTTTGCCGGATTGGGGTAAAGTTTAAAGTTGGAGTTGCCTGGAACTGTTTGAGTCGAAACCACCTCTGGCTTTGTCAATTGTACCTCAAAATATAGGCTATCTCCCGCTTGCAGATCGACGGATATTGTTTTTGGCAAATAGTCATCTGCAGTGATTTCCAGGGTAAAAGAAGAAGGCAGGTAGCCCCCTTTAAATTCCCCATCAAAAAATGTGATCAAAGTATCGCTTTTCTCGGGAATGACAATCTGTGCATTAAAAATAGGCAGGTTTGTAAGTGAATCAACTACTTTTCCGTAGAAGCGACCCGTTTCTGCATCATCAATAATCCAGACGTAAAGGCCATCTTCCCGATTTCCGCCGATTATTTTACCCGAGGGAAAGAAGGGGCATGCAGACCAAAGCCCGCTAAAGCCACCACTTGGACCATCATAAGTATCGTAATAACCCACTTCAACAGGAATGGTCGGATCGCTGAGGTCGACAATGCGGAGGCCTTCAGTATTGTGTGAAATAATAGCCAGGTTGCCCCGAATATAAGGATTGTGGACCAGGCTTTCGGAATTAGCTGTATAGGTAGCCACCTGAAATGGGTTATTTATATCTTCCACGTTAAAGATACGCGCTGGCAGGCCATCCAGTTCATCACAAACGAATAAGTAGCGATTGTCTTCCGTGAGCCAGGAGCTATGAGTGTTGCCACCGGGGTCTTCGATTTGAGCCAGTAGGGTAGGAGTGCTTTTATCGGATATGTCAATGATGTCAATGGTACCTTCATAGAAGGCCGCAGCATATATGCGATCTCCTTTCACATGGCAATCGTGGATGTAGTAGCCAGGTTGGTATAAGCCCACTTCTACAGGGTTGGCCGGATCGCTAATATCCATAATATGGATACCGCTTGTAGAAGAAGTGCCATTTACATAAACATAAGGCTCATCGGAATACACATCGCGCTGAATAATGTGGCCGCGTGTAAAGGTTTCTGAATAAGTAGTTAATAAAGAAGCACTGTTCGGCAATTCACTGAGATCAATCACCTGCATACCTTCGCCAGTGCCACTTCCTTCAGTGGTGACATATGCATGTTGACCTACTACGGTTATTTCCCGCCAATTAGAACTAGGGCCGGGAATAAAGGCTACTTCTTGTATCGGGGCATTATCTATAGTGTAAATGGCTGTACCCGTTTTTGCTCCCAAGAGTGCGTATTCACTACCATTTGGAGCAATATAAGCCCAGGAACCAGAGTAGCGTTCGTCGCCACGGTGATATTGGTCAAAAAGAGTGACGTTGAGTGCTTGCTGAGCAATTAAAGCATTATAGCTGCTGAGAAAAAAAAGAATTGGTATGATTTTGGTAAAAAAGATTTTCATAAAATTTGATTTTCAGTTTTCAAATCGAGCATTGCTGTTGGCATATATTAGTAAGTAGTTCACAGATTTAAGCTGTATTAACTATCGATGCCCTTGGCAGGAAGGTTTTTGAGTTGGAGATCGACCCTTTTTGGGGTTTTTCGAAGAAAAACCCCAAAAAGGGTCGATCTCCAAGCAAAAAATGCTTCTACAGAGGGCAAAGATTACTTTATAGTCTACTTCCATGAACTACTTAAATGCATGTAAAAATTAAATATTTCACTTTAAGCTATAATTTTTTTTTGAAAAAAAGCATCTTTTTATAAGTGATGCCGTATTGATGACAGGAAAACTAAATTTGGCATTAAGCTTGTAACACTATGAGAGAACACAAAAAAAGCGCTGCATATTTGCAGAACGCAAAAATTGATATATTTTTACGTCGATTTAGACATTACATCACCAAAACCGATCCCATGACAGTATCTACAACTCCTACCGTAGATAGGCAATTACAATTTTATTGTCTATTGAAGCCACCTAAAAAGTCCGTTCATTTTCAATTACCCAGATTAACATAATTATTATCCCGGTTGGTTTATGCCCAAATCATGAGCTGTTGCTGATTTTTTAATCCGCTGCAGCACCAAAAACCGATTAAGTACCGAGATGAATAAACTGGATAAACAGGCTATTCGGAAAAAAATGATCAGGAAAAAGGTTCGAATTTCGTAAAAGGCATCGTAAAAGGTACGCTTCCTTCATGGTATCTCTATACCTGCAAGGGAAGGCCTGAGCGGAATTTTTTCTGGATTTCTTACTTTTTTTAGTTCTAACTGATGCCTGGAGTGCCCTTGATTAATTAAATAAAGTAAGCTCTTTGCTTGCTTGTTGGGTGAATAAACGTACCGGGAGCTTGCCGAAATTCGGCAGGTAGGCCCGTTTGGTAATAGATGGCTCCCCCTTTTTACTGTACTTTTTTATACAAGAATCTAAATACTTGTAGCAACTTGATAGATTTTATTTTAGAAACTATTTATAGAACAGAACATTCATTAAAATTTCGACAAACTATAACCTATGACTCCATTGTTTGTACACTACTCAACAGTTGAGCAAAAAACACCCTTAATCTCTAGGAATAGGTTGGCTCCCGCTTTGAAAAAAAGCTTGCGCATTGCAGGGGCTCTCTTCTGCCTGATCCTCGGTATTCAACAAATTAGCTGGGGACAATGTGAAGTAAATGTTTCAGGCGACAACCCTCTGGCGGATACGCTTACCCTTAACGGTATGACCGGCAGTGCTACCCTGAATGCTTCTAGCTTCACAAGCATTAATTCAGCTGACGGCGATTGCGATACTTACTTATTTTACGATTCCGACTCCGTGTTGATCGGTGAATCACTTTCTTTTGATTGTGATAGCCTCGGAAATCGTTCCTATTTGGTTTTTATTGCTGAAGATGCTTCGGGCACCAACCGAAGTGATAAGGCTTTAACTATCAATGTACTCATTCAGGATATTACCAGCCCTGTCATTGTGGATACCCTGGAAGTAGGACCAATTTGTGATACACTTGTAAAGCTCAATACTTCCAACGATTACGAATATGTAACCACTTCTCTAACAGATATCGGTACATCTGAGGGTGATTGTTTTTCAGAATTAACCTGGACAACACCAGAGCTTTTTGATAATTGTAGCATTGATGCAGTATCTGTTACTTTTTCCAATGGCAACCCTGCCCCGGATAGCCTTCCGGGGAATATCTCTTACAGTACATCTCAGGGAACCCTTCCCGGAACGATCCCTTTTGATATTACTACTGATTTTTACGGAAACTCCAGTGCTTGCCCGGATTCGGCGGTAACTGTTGTCACTTACACCGTAACCGACGGTTCTGGAAATAGTGCTACTTGCTCTTTTCAGGTAGCTGTTTTCGATGATGAAGAGCCTGTCTGGGATGACCCGATTACGAGTAACTTTCTGAATGCTTTGGAAAATGAAGTCGACCTCGAGTGGGATGAGCCATCGGAAACATTAGAAGTTGTATTAGACTGTAACAGTCCTACATTCCAGCAAGATCTGGATTACTTAGTTAATTCTGGTGTGAGCCCGCCTTCAACGGGTACTTTTATTCCAAGTGCAACGGATAACTGTACACCTTTAGCCTCGGTAACAGTTGCTTTAAGTGATTCTTCAGAAACCGATTTGTTCTGCGGTTCTTCTTCAGTAACTGTTAATGCTACAACATATAACCCGAATAAGGAATATTCCCTTTCCTGGATTACATCCGACTTGTGCGGAAATACTACTAATATTGCTGCTCCGGATAATCGATTCAAATTAGTGGTTTATGTAGTTGATGAGGTTAGTCCTTATTTAAGTGACAATGGTACAGGAGATACTTCGATGGTAAAAGTACCGCTTACGCCAACCGGTTTTGTCCTAGAAAGTGATACACTGGTTTTCACTGCTGATACACTGTGTTTCTTTACTTCTGGCGAATATGCCTTAGATCCGAATACTTGCGGTATAGAAATCTCTGGTGATACCTTAATGATAAATGATGCGATAGATTGTACCGGAGTAGAATACGGATGGCAGTTTTTAAAATCAGTAGATTGTGAAAACATGGCTACCGGCCTGGCTACAGGCGGAACGATTACTGCCGGAAATAATATTGCGTCTTCTCCTTTGTTCCTGCCCGTTGGGGTACATGAATTCGCTTACATTGCTACCGATACTTGTGGCAATGCCAGTAAATATACTTTTGCGGTTGAAGTAAAAGATGATACCCCTCCTTCCTTTGCCAATTGCCCGGTAATGTCTGGGGATACGGTTGAATTGACCAACGTTTCGGGTGTTTGTAGTGCCATTTACTCCTGGCAGCAGCCATTTGTTTCGGATAGCTGTGGGGTAGACACAACGATTCTTACTATTTTAGACCCTGATGGGCAAGAGACGATCAATCCTGTATTTACAACGCTTCCTGGTTCCATTTCAATTACACCTAATTGTACCAACCAGATTGGCTTGGCAGGTGACTTTGCCGAAGTTAATTGGTTCGAGAGCGGAACAGGAGCTACGACTGCATTTGATGGTTCTACTTCTTTTACGATCACAGAAGAGGATACGGGTTCTTTTGGGTTTTATTTTTATAATATTTCCATAATAGCTCCAAAAGATGGGATAATTTCTTTTAGCGTCGATGCCTGTGGAGATCCTGGGGAGTTGTTTCCTAATAACTTTGCTGTAGATGTCGTTTCAGACATCATAGTACCTGAATTCAACCCTACCTACAATGACGAAAATTGTGTTGGTTCTCCAGATGATGATGTAGAGGTATTAGTGAGTGAAGGGGACACTTTAAGAATTTATGTGGTACTTAACGGTACGGCAGTTGCAATGAGTGTTTCACAATTCATCATTTCAGACTTTGCATTTGTTTGTACTGATAACTCCCTGAATGTCTTACAATCAGCTGATACAACGATTGCCTTTGCCAACTTCCCTCAAGGGGTTTCTGAAGTTGAGTATGTAGTGATCGATGATAAAGGAAACAGAGATACTTGCGAATTCTTTGTAAGAGTGAATGATGATGATCCGCCAATTGCTATTTCTCAGGATATTACCGTTGACCTGGATGCAAATGGAGAAGCATCTGTGGTTGCTTTTGATATAGATGGAGGAAGTGCAGATAACTGTAGCGATTCCTTGGTATACAAAATCGCTCTGGATATTAGTCCAAATGATTCACTGCCGGATATGATGCCGACCGATACCCTTAACTTTACTTGTAGTGATACCGGTGATGTTAGTGTTGTATTGGTTATTTGCGATGAATTTAATAATGCCGACACTGTTCCGGCTACTATTACTATTCGGGATATAACTCCTCCGGTGATCATGACTATGGAAGATACGATCTACCTGGATGCATCCGGAATGGCTGTGGTCACTGCTGATTCAGTGAATAACGGAAGTACGGATAATTGTGGTATTGAATCGCTTTCCGTATCGCCTACGGATTTCAGTTGTGCGGATATTGGTAAGCAGAATGTAACATTGACGGCTACAGATGCCGCTGGAAACAGCAATTCTGCTAATGCGTCAGTGGTTATTGTTGATAATATTCCACCTACTGCTCTTTGCTTCGAAACTATCCTGGTTGAGTTAGACCAGTTTGGGGATGCTTCCATCACCACAGGTGATATCGACAGCATGAGCAGCGATAATTGTACTTTTGATTTGGCTTTAGATGCGTCAACATTTAATTGCGATGATGTCGGCGCTAACAATGTAACGCTTACGGTTACCGATGGTAGCGGAAATGCAGCTACTTGTACGACTATTGTTAATGTAGAAGATAATGTGGCTCCGCAAGCTGTTTGCCAGGATTTGACGGTTCAGCTCGATGATACGGGAAGAGCGAACTTCACGGGCAACCAAATTGATGGTGGTAGTACTGATGCTTGTGGCATTGCTACGTATGAAGCATTTCCTACCTCCTTTGATTGTGATAGCCTTGGCGAAAGATGGGTAACCTTAGTGGTTACCGATGTAAACGGAAATAAAGACAGTTGCCAGTCAATTGTAACTGTTGAAGATAATATCCTTCCAACGGTACTTTGTGTACCTACAATAGAATTGGTGCTTGATGGAAATGGACAAGCTACATTGAGTATCCCTGATGTGAATAATGGTAGCTTCGATAACTGTAGCCTGGTAGATTCTACTTTGAGCAAAACCGCTTTTGATTGCTCCGATGTAGGAACGGAATCCGTTACCTTAACATATACTGATATCGCCGGGAATACCAATGATTGTGAATCATTAGTGACCATCGTAGATGATTCTATTCCAACAGCTCTATGTGTTACGGAATTGACAATTGAGTTAAATGCTTCCGGAAATGCTGTGATTACGACAGCGGATGTTGATAATGGAAGTTCGGATAATTGTGATTTCAACTTATCTTTAAATCAAACGGATTTTGATTGTACGGATGTTGGCTCCAATACAGTAATTCTTACAGCTACGGATGTAAATGGCAATGCTTCCACTTGCTCTGTTAATGCAATGGTGGTTGATAATATTGCGCCGAATGCTGTTTGCCAGGACGTAACCGTAACATTGGATAATAATGGTATGGGCTCCATTACAGGTGAGCAGTTAAATTCAGGCAGCACTGATAATTGCAACGATGTTACTCTCGAAGCTCAACCTGCTTCTTATGATTGTGACAGTGTGGGCAATCGCATCGCTTTATTAATTGTAACGGATGGAAGCGGCAATAAAGATACTTGCGAGGCAAATGTTACAGTTGTGGAAACAACTTTGCCGGAAGCTATTTGTGCTCCTGATTTTACAGTACAACTGGATAATAATGGCGAAGCGAGCATAACAGTTGAAGATATTGATAATGGAAGTACTGATAATTGTGCTATCGTAGATACGACCTTAAGCAGAACAGATTTTAACTGCGATGATATAGGAACACAAACGGTTACCCTTACCGTCACAGATGGCTCCGGAAATGCCGGCAGCTGTCAGACAAATGTAACTATCGAGGATACCGTTCCTCCGGTAGCGGATTGTGTTGATGAACCAGTTGTCGTTACTCTGGATCCTTCCGGGCTAGCAACAATTACTGTAGATGATATCGATGAAGCAAGTTCTGATAACTGCGGAACAGTTATCCGGGAAATCGACCAGGACATCTTCAATTGTTCTGATGCAGGCTCAAATATAGTTACTTTAACGGTAACGGATGGCAGCGGCAATGCAGCTTCTTGTATGGTAGAAGTAATTGTGGAAGATGATACGGCTCCGGAAGCAGTATGTGCTGATTTGACCGTTTCTCTGGATGCTAATGGTGAAGTAACAGTAAGCGGCGAACAGCTTAATGGTGGAAGCCAGGTATCTTGTTTTATTGATGCCTTAATCGCTTCTCCAAACACCTTTAACTGCGATGATTTAGGCGCCAATACAGTAGAACTTATCGTTGTGGAAGAATCGGGTAATCGCGATACATGCGAATCTACGGTAACGGTTCTGGATGAACTGACTCCTGTTGCGAATTGCTTCGAAGAGGTGGTTCTTTACCTGGATGAAAATGGTCAGGCTACTTTAACATTCGATCAAGTGGATAGTAGTAGCTTTGATAATTGCAGCCTTGTAGATTCTTCATTAACCAGAATGGATTTCGGTTGCGGTGATACCGAAACCCCTGTATCTGTTACCTTAACATTAACTGACGGAGCGGGTAATTCTGATGATTGTTCTACACTGGTAACTGTTCTGGATACTACGCCTCCTGCAGTCGTTTGTCAGGATATTACAGTAGAGTTAGATAATGGCGGTTCTGCAACAGTTACTGCTGAGCAGATCGACAATGGTAGCAACGACGAATGTGGTATTGCGGACCTGGAGCTTTCTCAAACTTCTTTCAATTGTGATAATGTTGGGGATAATTCTGTAATACTTACCGTAACCGATAATTCGGGTAATACCAATACTTGCACTGCGACCGTAACCATCGAAGATAGCCAGGCGGCAAGCCTTGTCTTTTGCCCTGGAGACATTGTAGTAGACAATGATGAAGGAATGTGTGGAGCGGTTGTCAATTTTGACTTGCCATTGTTCTCTGATAATTGTGCCGGCGCGGATTCTGTAGCAGGAGTATTGACGACGCCTTTAGGCTCAGGAGACTTCTTCCCGATAGAAACAACTACCGTTACCTATTCCTATTCTGATGGATCTGGTAATGCTGTTTCTTGTAACTTTACCGTAACGGTGAACGATGTAGAAGATCCGATAATTTCATTATCTCCTGATACGGTAGTTATTGAGGCCGCAGATAATTGCGAAATTCAAATTAATGATTTCAGTGAGTTTGTTTCTATTGATGTGACGGACAACTGCCCCGATGTAGATTTTGTAACTTCTCCATTATCACCGGTTACCTTCGGATTAGGAATAAATGCCATCGCAATAGTTGCTCAGGATGCAAGCGGAAATACAACGACAGATACTTTCTATGTTGTGGTTGATGATAATGTAGCGCCTATCGTTTCTTGTCGCGATGAAGTAAATGTAAACCTGGATGATAATCTGGATGGAGGAACTTTTGAAGTTGATGCAGGAACGAATATCTTCCAGTTTGGTGCAGCGGATGAAAATTGTGGCGTTGCTTCCAAAGAGTTCCTTGTAATTGAGCTGGATGAACCATTCAACTTGTTCTCTCAAACACATACTTTTACTTGTGCAGAAGTAGGAGAGTGGACCGTTGAATACAGAGTGGCTGATATTAACGGTAATTTCACAACTTGTCAAATTGCTTTCAGTGTTTCTGATGTTACCGACCCAATCGCTTCTTGTCAGGACATTACCGTTATGCTTGATGCTAATGGTGAGGTGACGATCACTCCTGAAGATGTAGATGATGGTAGCGATGATAATTGTGGCTTTGGTCTTGCTATTTTCCGCAACGGAGAAGGCAATGGAGAAAGCCTCACATTTACATGTATGGACGAAGAAGCTATGGCTGGAGGCCCTGTTGAAGTTACGCTTGAAGTAACAGATGACAGTGGTAATCAGTCTTCTTGCTTGGCTTTTGTAACTGTAGTAGATGATATTCTTCCGACTATTAATTGCAGTGAAGGGTATATCATTGAAGAAGGCCTTGCACCTGGAATCAATGTGGCTGATCAAACACTGGCTCAGGTCGTGGATGTAGAAAGCCTTGACGGGGCTACTCCTTTCCAGGGGACAGATATCGGATCAGGTTGTGCTCAAGATTTCTTCCCTGCCGGCTTGCTTTGCGATGAAGCTCCCAATACGGATAATCCAGACGCCAACACCAAGTCGAATATCAATTCTGGCCCACTTTGGGCTAATCCTCAACCGGGTTCTAGTGCGGGGATTATTGTGATAGACTTAGGTGTAAGACGTACCCTGAACCAGGCTACCATATTCCAGATGTATGCAGAAGCTTCTGCAAAAGTGACCGACGTGGAACTGTTCATTCACCCTACCCTTGGGAATACAGCACCACTGCCAACGGTTACAGACGGATGGATGCAAATTGTAAACGGAACAATTGGTGCCGGAACGCCTAACTTCGATAGTACTACTGTTGTTGATCCGACAACCCTTACCTTTAGTGAAATAGATACCCGTTATGTGCTTCTTATTTTTAGAAATAGTGGAGATGAAGAGTTTATTGGGGTACGTAATGTCAAGTTATTTACACCAGATATTCCTCTTGAAGGAGAAATCGAGGTTAATACGGATGAAGGCTTATGTTCTTCTAAAGTAACGATTCGCAATCCACAACCAGAGGATAATTGTGGTATTGAAACTTACGATGTTCAGTTGATCAAGTACTTGGGAGATGATGGTGATACCGGAGAGCCAATTTTCGATACCACTACAATAGCCATTACAGGTGATACTTTTATGTATGATTTTACGGATGTTACTCGCGTACAATACGTAGCTCGCGATAAAGCTGGCAATGAGGTTAGCTGTGAATACGTGATCAATGTAATTGATGAAGAACCACCTGTCGTTCAATGCCCTGAAGACGATGTCATCCGAACATCTAGCATGAATAATGAAGGTGACTGCTTCGGCGATTACGAGTGGGTTCATCCCGTTCCGACAGACAACTGTTCCGATGAAGAAACAACTATCTTAACATTGAGCTATGAAGATGGCGATAATGAACCTAATGATTCAAATTATCCGGGTCCGGAGGTCGTTATCCCTGGAGATACTGCTACGTACGCTTTCCCTATTGGAGTTACAAAAGCGACTTACGTTGCGGAAGATCAAAGTGGTAACAGAGATACTTGCATGTTTACCATTACTGTAGTAGATGATGAAGATCCTCAAATTATAGATCTTCCAGATGATGTGGTACTTGATGCTGTTAGTAATAATTGTGATAACATCGTGAGCTGGACACGTCCTACATTTGCGGATAATTGTGGCGTTGATCCGAATAGTATTACAGAGGAAATTAGCGATCCGGGCGTTCAGCAATCTGTTAACCTGAACTTCCCATTTGCTCCTGATGCACCTGCTTTGGCATCATTCCCTGTAGGGGTTACAGTTGTTAAATATACAGTGAAAGATCTGGCTACGAACCAGAATATTATAATCGATTCTTTCACCGTTACTGTTGTAGATAACGATGCGCCAGCATTCTCCAACTGTGCAGATGATGAATTGCCTGCTTGTCCGCAAGAAATGGTTGATTCATATATTGATGTCGTAACTATAACTGATTGTTCTTTAGATACCGTTTACCAAACGCCTGCTCCGGGTACTACTTTACAGGAGTTAGTAAATCAAGGTTTGCTTAATGAAGTAGCTGTTGATGAAACATTTGAAGTGAAAATTATTGCAGCTGATGCCTTCGGAAATATCGACTCATGTGTGATTGAGGTAACCTTAACAGATGAGGATGTGCCAGAACCTGTACTAAACACATTACCAGGTATTATTTCTGAGTGTGGTCAAGCAATTGTTCCTGCTCCGTTGGCTACAAATTGTAATGGAGATGAAATCCAGGGTATGCCACTGGGTAACTTGAATGTCGAGAAGATTAGTAGTGATCCGGATGTATATCTGTTCAGCTTCACTGGTACAGAAGATGTGGTGTGGATCTATCCGGATCCTGTAACTGGCAATACAGCCTCTCAGGTTCAAACCATTACCATTTCTCCAGATGTTGAGCTTCCTGAAGTAGTGTGCCCTAAATCTCAGGATGTAGTGAATGGCTTCCAGGGCTCATTCGATCCAGTTAACGCCTGGACGATTGGACAGGAGGGCGGAAGCAATGGCTCAATCAATATTGACAATGCTCCTTCTTCTATTATCATTACCGGAGCAAATACAGATTGTGGTTTATTAGAAAATACAGAAGATAACCTTTGCATTACCATTCCTAGAAGAGGTATGATTATGTTTGACTGGGAATGGAGCAGCGAAGACAGCAATGCAAGCGATGATCCATTTGGATATACTCTAAATAACAATTTTGTTCAGTTGACCGATAATGACGGCGGAAGTGGCCAGGTAGGTTCTGTGAGCTTAGAGGTATTCCCTGGTGATGAATTCTGTTTCTCACAAAGATCAATGGATGCTTGCTTCGGCGGTGCTTCAACAGTCTTGTCTAACTTTGTCTTCATGGGGATCTTCAAGGTCGCTACCGACCCGGGAGCATGTGTAGCTACAGGTATTGATAGTTTCGCAATAGTGCCGGGTATTTTTGGCGAATTACTGCCAGGAGAGTATGCGGATTCTTGTGATAATGCTAATGATTTATTAGTTGAGTATGAACTTAGCGGTGCTACGAATGTAAGTAGAACTGCAGGTGCTGATGCTGGTGTTGAAACCTTCAATCATGGTACGACGCTCGTAACTTACTATGTAACAGATCAGGCTGGCAATGAAAGCAGCTGCTCTTTCCCGGTAATGGTGAAGGATATGGAGGCACCTGTCATTTCTAATATCCCGCTAGATACGCTTGTAAATTGTGATGCTATTCCTGATCCGGCTATGGCTGAAGTATCCGATAATTGTACACCAACCGATAATATTGAAGTGATCTTCATGGAAACGGTTATCGCAGATAGCCTGGAGCCTTGTCCGGATAAATACATCCTTGAGCGTAAGTGGGTAGCTTTGGATACTTGCGGTAATTCAGATACAGTTGTTCAAATCCTTCAGGTTCAAGATACAACGGCTCCTGTTTGGGTGAATTTACCTAATATGATTACGGAGTTCAACGAAGTAAATGAATGTGGAAGAGAAGTAACCATTATTGTTGGGGGTGACGATGCTGTTGACAACTGTAGTAACGGTGTTGTTTACGCACACGAAGTAACCATTGATGGAGAAACATTCTTCGGTGGCGATACGGCGACTTACTTCTTCCCTGTAGGAACAACAAATGTCATCTTTACAGCTACTGATGCTTGTGGTAACAGTACAACGGATATCGTTGAAGTACAGATCATCGATAATCAACCACCGACACTGGGTTGTATTGATAACTTATCATTTGCATTACCTCCTTCCGGCGAACTTACCGTTGATCCAAATCTAATGGTAGCGCTGTTAGTTGATAACTGTACAGATGCTAAGGTGGATTCTGTTACACAAAGCGTATTTACTTGTGAGGATGCCACAGGTATGCCAATCAATGTTATAATTTATGCTTCCGATGATTATCAAAATACTATCAGCTGTACTGTTCCTGTTGAAATTCAGGAAAATGTGAAGCCGGAAGCAGTTTGTACAACGGATACTATTGAAGTATACATAGATGCTGGTGATGGAACACCAAACTCTGGTATCGCGGCCATTGATGCTCAATTACTGGATGGAGGAAGTACCGATAACTGTGCTGATCCGGAAGATTTAATCTTCTCCGTTGATCCTTCTAATTTATTTGATTGCGATCAATTGGGACTTCAGGAGGTGCTCTTGAAAGTAGAGGACCCTAGTGGTAACTTCGATAAGTGCCAGGCTATGGTTATGATCATGGATACGATCAGACCAAGCGCCATTTGTGCTGAAGAAGTGGATGTGTTCCTGGATGCTCAAGGAACAGATACTCTAATGGCTATGGAGCTTGATATGGGCAGCTTCGATAACTGTAGCATTAACTCCATTACTGTAGACGGTGGAGATATGGTGGCCTTCAATTGTAATATGATCGGTATTCCACAGATCGTCTCTTTTGAAGTAACCGATAACTCCGGCAACTCTGACGAGTGCTTTACTTTGATTAATGTAATTGATACCGTACCACCTATGGCTATTTGCCAGGATCAAACAATCATGTTAACTCAGGATTCTACCGGCGAAGTGATCATCAGTGCGGATCTTTTCGATGGAGGTAGCGCAGATGTGTGCGGTAATAACCTGACATTCCTTGCAAATAATGCCGGAACACTGGCATTCGATTGTGAAGATTTGGGCGATAACCCAATCACACTGACTGTAACCGATGACTTTGGTAACAGCAGCGAGTGTACTGCAACTTTAACGGTTAAGCCAGCAGCACCGGTAATCTTTACAGCAGGTGTGGCTGAAGGTCCTGCAGGAGCATTCATTGAAATTCCGATTACTGTAGAAAACTTCTTCCAGGTACGTTCTTTCGATCTTGATCTGGCCGTATTATTAGATACAGTAGCAGAAGTAGATTCTATCGTAAATAAAATGCCAAGTGGTTTCTTGGTCGAAGGTACTCCTGGTGGTCCGAATGAACGTACTGTCGTTTGGAATGATCAGGGTATCGAACCGGTTACCTTGAATGATGGAGACACTATACTTTGTATTAGAGTTCAGTTAGTGGGTGCCGCAGGAGATTCTTCTATGGTAACTATTAGCAGCCAGCAATCCGAGCCGGTTAGTCAGGGTTGTGCTCCAACGCCAGTAGCTACAAGTGATGTGATTTTCAATTCACCTGGAAAAGTGAAGATCGATCTGAATACTTCTGCAGTATTATCCGGTCAGATTCGCAGAGATAATAATGATGGTACACCAGGTGGACCTCCTGTAAAAGATGTTTTCGTTTACTTGAGCGGTATGGATCCATTTGGAAACCCAGTTCTGGATACGGTAATAACGGATTCTACGGGTACTTATAGCTTTACGGTTCCTGCCGGTAGTGATGTAACGATTACTCCCGTTAAGGATGTAGCCTCTTTACCAGAAAACGGTGTGTCCGGGGTTGATGGTGCGATTATCCGTGCTCACGTACTGAGTCTTGTACCAATCATTACCAACCCATATCGCTTATTAGCAGGAGATGTGAACTTAACAGGATCCGGGTTTAACGATCCAAACGTAGTAGATGCATTCAATATTCAGGATGTAGCAGCAGGTAACCGTATTGATGAAGGCAACTTTAATGCTTTTGGCAATACTGCATGGCAGTTTGTACCGGCAGCCTTTATGTTTACCAATCCACAAAATCCATGGATTGACAGCATACCAAGTCAAATTACCTACAATGCCGTTATCATGGATATGATTGGGGACTTTGTGGCCATCAAATCTGGTGACGTTAACGGTGATGCCAATACTTATGATCCGCTTCAAGAAGAAATCGTTGAAGGGCGTTCTTCCAAGCTGCTCTTGCACCTGAACAATCAACCGATTGTGAAAGGGGAAGAAGTAACGATTACGTTCACTGCTGAGAACTTTACGGATCTTGTTTCGTATCAGTTTACATTAGGCTTTGATGCGGATGCTATCGATTATGTTGATGCAACTTTACCAGAATACTTAAATAGTACAATGGTGGGTGAAACACAAATTAAAGGCGGACGCCTGGCCATCGTTTGGTTAGATAGTGAACCAAATACATTAGATGATGGTAGTGTTACATTTGATTTAACATTCTATGCTAAAGAGAACCTGCCTTCTCTTGAAGGATTGTTCGAACTGAATAACACTATGGCAAGAGTAGAAGCGCACAATGCTAATTATCAGGCACTTGGTGTAGAATTGGTGTTGGACAGCAAAACAACAGTGACTTCAGCAGAAGAAGCGCTTGAGCAAAATGCTTTCTACTTGTTCCAGAATCGTCCAAATCCATTCAAAGGTCAAACAACCGTCGGTTTTGTTTTACCAGACCATGGATCGGCAACCTTAACATTATTTGATGTGGCCGGACGAGTAGTATACCGTCAAAAAGATGGCTTTGAGAAAGGATATAATGAAGTAATTATTGATGCACAAGAATTACCGGCTCATGGCATATACTTCTATCAGTTAGAGTTTGATGGAAATGTAGCGATGAAACGAATGATCTTGTCTGAATAGGAATTTTTTATCGAAAGAAGGCGCGCTTCAGCGCGCCTTCTTTTCAACTAATTTTGAAGACATATAAAAAAAGTGTCATTAGTATTCAATTAGTTTTTAAACTTTAGCGATTTAGGCACTTTTGGCATTAAAAATGTATATAGTAGAATAGTTTACTGATTTAAGAATTATTCCAATTACCGTAACGATTCGAACATAGGTGAATTAAATGAATGATCTGGTTTTCCGGCATTTTTTTCAGGGAACCAAAAACCGTTTTAAAGCATAGACTTTTCACCTTCATTACTCGTACTATTTGACCAAAGCAGGTTTTAAGATCTACGTATGAACTTCACAGCCCTTGACCAAAAGGTAAGAGCAATAATATAAAGATCAAGAATGCGGCCTGCAGAAAAAACAAGAGGATTTAGGTTTGTTAACACATTCCCAAAACCTAAGTTAATTTTAACCGAGCTATTGCGCGAAAGAAATGCCCTTTGAAAAAAACAGATTTAATTTTTTTTGATTTCACAGGCTGGGTGAATCAGGCGATCCAGTCGATTACTCATCCATTAATTGAAACCTCAATTAATATGCACAAGATCTTTACCGTACTAAGCCTAGTACTTTTATCAGCGAGCTTCATTAACGCTCAGACTTTTACGCTGAATATTGATGAAGTAGAGATTTGTGATGGAGAAAGCACCGTAACGGTACCCATCCTTTTCGAGGATAATGTTCTAGATCTTTCTTCTATCCAATTGGTCATTTTCTGGGATAACAACGGATTAAGTTATAATTCCGTTTCCAGTGATATTATTGATCCGTTACAAATAGGTTCTAGCACATCAGGAGATACTCTCTTGGTGGCTTGGGCTGCTCCGCCAGGAACATTTATTAGTTTAGTTGATGGCGATACCCTTTTCTTTGTTACGTTTAATGTGATAGGAGGACCGGGAACATATCCAGTACAGTTTTATAATTCAACGAATGTATCTAATCCTAACCCTTTTATACCAGAACTCGTTGCTAGTTTGGGTGATGGTACACAAGTATCGGGCTCTATTACAATGCTCGATGGAGAAGTCTCCATTGCAGATAATGCTCCAATACTTCAAAATTGCCCTGCTGATGTGACCTTGAACGTAGACCCTGGTCTATGTACTGCGGTACATAGCTGGACAGAGCCCACCGTTTTTGATTGTGATGGCGATGAAAATCCGCCTACAGTTGCCGGGGGAACTAATGGAGGAGCTTTCTCTTTAGGAACAACAACCGTCACCTATACCGTAACAGATATGGCAGGCAATTCCAATACCTGCTCTTTTGATGTTACTGTAGAAGATAATATTGATCCAACCATCTCCTGCCCGGCTGATACTTCTATCATTTTGCCAACAGGCACTGGAATGGTAGCTGTCGATTTATCTTCTCCGGTCACAGATGATAACTGTGGTGTAGCTAATATTACCTACAGTTTGTCAGGTGTAACCTCGGGGAGCGGAACTTTTGACGGCTCTCCTATAAACTTTAATTCTCCGGGAGCAACTATGGTGACCTTCACTGTTACCGATGGTTCGGGGAATTCAGCAGTCTGTACCTCAGAAGTGGATATTACAGAAACGGATTCACCTCCTATAACGCTTCAGTTAGGAAGTGCAACACTTAATTGTGGTGATACAAGCGCTCAAATTCCCATCATTGTCGAAAATGATGTGACCTTGTTTAGCGCTGACCTGGTTATTTATTGGGGAAGTGGGCTGAGTTTCGTCAGTGCTCAACCCGGCATTGACGGAACCGTTATTACCAACTTAACCAGTGACACCTTAATAATGGTATGGAACTCCGGAGGCCTGGGAACAAGCTTTAATGCAGGAGACACTTTAATTAATATAACATTTGATGCTTCCAATGCGCCGCAAGGTAATATTCCAGTATTCTTTTATGAGACTTTTTCTGGTGCAAATTTCGAAGTGACCGATCAAAACTTCCTTCCTTTAGTTGTGGTCGCTCTGGATGGTTCCATCGATTTTGCAGCGGATGAACCTCCCCTTATTACTTGCCCGCCCGATATAAGCGTTGATTGTACGTCGAGTACGGATACTACAGTCACGGGTTCAGCAACCGCTACGGATGCTTGTTCTGCAAGCGTTTCCATCTCTTTCTCAGATACGGAAATGCAGGATTGTGGAAATACAAAAACAATTAATCGACTCTTCATTGCTACCGATGATGGTGGCTTGATGGACTCGTGTACTCAAATAATCGTTACTACAGATACTACACCGCCTACAGCGGTTTGTCAAAATATAACCATTCAATTGGATGCAAATGGGGAAGCTTCTATTACCCCTGCAGAAATAGATAACGGCAGTTCCGATGATTGCGGAAGCGTTAACCTTATAAGCGTATCTCAGGATACATTTAATTGTTCTGATGTCGGGAATAACTCGGTTGTTTTGACTGTAGAAGATGATTGTGGTAATCAATCTACTTGTGAGGCCACTGTGACTGTAGAAGATATCACTCCACCAACAGCTGTTTGCCAGGATCTCACTGTTTATCTGGATACGGCAGGGATGGTTGATATAATCACAGATTCTTTGAACGGAGGCAGCACAGATAACTGTACCAACGTGTCAGCAATGAGTGCTTCGCAAACTTCCTTTGATTGCTCTAATGTTGGGCCCAATACGGTTACCCTGACTATTGAAGATGATAGCGGAAATACGGCTTCTTGTGATGCAACCGTTACTGTTTTGGACACCGTTCCTCCAACAGCCGTATGCCAGGATATTACCATACAGTTAGATGCTTCCGGAAACGTTTCGGTTGCACCAATAGATGTGGACGGAGGGAGTACGGATAATTGTGGTTCAATCAATCTGGATGGGGTAGATCCTTCTGCGTTTGATTGCTCCAATATTGGCGATAATACAGTAAACCTTTCGGTTTCTGATAATAATGGAAATTCAGCTTCTTGTTCGGCTACTGTTACCGTACAGGACATCTTGCCTCCTACAATGGTGTGCCAGGATATTACCATTCAATTGGATGAGAATGGAGCGGCTTCTATCACCCCTCAGGATGTAGATGGCGGTAGTACGGATAATTGCGATAGCCTGGCGCTGACCATGGTAGATCCAAATACGTTTGATTGTAGTAATATCGGAGCCAATACGGTCACTTTAACAGGAGCCGATGAGTCGGGAAATACCAATACTTGTTCAGCTCAGGTTACGGTTCAGGATACTGTACCACCAGTAGCCGTTTGCCAGGATATTACATTACAACTTGGAGCGGGTGGCTCTCTTTTACTTGCTCCTTCTCAGGTTGATGGCGGTAGTACCGATAATTGCGGAGATGTGAATTTGGACAATGTAAGTCAAACCATTTTTAATTGTGACAATATCGGCGATAACACGGCGATACTTAATATTTCTGACAATAATGGAAATACTGCTTCTTGCGAAGCGATAGTTACCATTCAGGATAGCTTGCCACCAACGCCTGTTTGTCAGGATGTGACCTTATATTTAGATGAAAATGGCGACGGAGCCATTATCCCTGAAGATATTGATGGCGGGAGTACGGACAATTGCAGTGACGTAACCCTTGTAAATGTAGAACCTTCTACATTTGATTGTAGCACCTTAGGTGATAATACGGTTACGCTAACCATTGAAGATGCACAAGGCAATTCCGCGAGCTGCTCTTCTACTGTAACGGTATTGGACACTATTAGTCCGGATATGGTTTGTATTCCAACCTTAACCGTTCAGGTAGGCCCGCTTAACAATGTGACTATTTTACCATCGGATTTGGATGGTGGCAGTACAGATAATTGCGGGTCAGTAACGCTGGTATCTGCTGAGCCAAGTACTTTCAATTGCGATAATATCGGCCCTAATGTGGTCGTCTTACTTGGCCAGGATGCCTCTGGAAATACGGGTGAATGTGTTGCGATAGTCAATGTACAGGATACCACACCACCAACCCCGGTATGTCAGGATATAACGGTGGAGTTAGATTCAATGGGTAATGTAAGCATTATGCCTATTGATGTAGAAGGTGGCAGTTTTGATAATTGTGATACCATAACACCTTTGTCGGTAAGTCCTTCTGATTTTACTTGCGATGACATTGGTACGGTTCAAGTCGTGTATACCGTTAGTGATGAGTCTGGAAATACAGCTAATTGTGTAGCCAATGTAACCGTTGAGGATGCAATGGCGCCAACTGCTATCTGCTCAAGTGATACGGTTTATCTGGATGAAAATGGATTGGGCAGTGTTGAAGCTTCCGATCTGGATGGAGGCAGCTTTGATAACTGCGTGGATTTTACGCTATCTGCATCTCCTTCTTCTTTCACGTGCGATAGTATTGGGCCAAATACGGTTATCCTTCAAGTCGAAGACGGTTCAAATAACGTAGCCACTTGTGAGGCCACCGTTACGGTTTTAGATACCATTGCCCCTGTACTCTCTGACTGCCAGAATAGCACCGTGGAGCTGGATATTAACGGCATTGGCACCATTAATGAGGACGTCATTTTAGTGGGAGGTAGTTTTACGGATAATTGTGAAACGGATACAATCGTATTCACCCCTACGACATTGACTTGTGATGATATCGGGCCAAATGCTGTAACTGTTGTGGCTAGTGATAAAAGTGGAAATACGAGTAGTTGTTCTGCTACGGTTACTGCCGTAGATAATCTTGGGCCGACAGCGGTTTGCCAGGATATAACCGTAGAGTTATCTAGTGCGGGCACAGCTTCCATTACGCCTACCGATATTGATGGCGGTAGTTTTGATAACTGTGTTAATGTGACGCCACTAACTGTAGAACCGAATACTTTTGATTGTTCTAATGTTGGAGCAAATGCTGTAATCCTCACTGTGCAGGATGCCTCCGGGAATACGGGATCTTGTGCTTCAACTGTTACAGTTCTGGATGTAGAAGTTCCCGAAGCGGTTTGTGTAGACTTAACAGTGAGCCTGGATGAAAATGGAAATGCTACGGTAACTCCCGAAGAAGTAGACGGTGGTAGCACGGATAATTGCGGGACACCCATTTTAGTAGATGTAACCCCTGGTGTTTTCAATTGCGGCAATATCGGTCAGAATCAAATCATTCTGACAGTAGAGGATAGTAGTGAAAATGTAAATACTTGTATTGCAAATGTTACGGTTGAAGATAATGCACCACCATTGGCCCTTTGTCAGGATATTACTGTTGAGCTGGATATTGCAGGCCTGGTGAATATTACAACAATGGATGTAGATAGCGGTAGTGTAGATAATTGTAGTGCAGTGACCTTTGTTTCTGTAACACCAAATTTACTGGATTGCTCCTTTGTCGGCGACAACATAGTAGAATTAGTCGTAGAGGATGCCCAGGGAAATCAAAGTACTTGCGAATCTGCAGTTACTGTTGAAGACAATATTTTACCGGTGCCGGTTTGTTTAAATACTACAATAGCCCTGGATTCTGCTGGTTCGGCAACGCTTTTGCCTGAGCAAGTGGATGGCGGTAGTTTTGATAACTGCGGTACACCTACTCCCGTGAATGTTGTTCCGGGTGTATTTACTTGCGAAGAGATCGGTGATAATCAAGTAGCCCTTACGGTTGAAGATGCAAGTGGCAATACAGGTATTTGTGTAGCCACCATAACCGTGATTGATACCATTGCGCCAACTGCTGTTTGTCAGGATATTACGGTTCAATTGGATACGATGGGGATGGCGATGATTACTCCTTCTGATGTAGATGGCGGAAGTACGGACAATTGCGGAACGCCAACTCCGGAAAGTGTAACTCCTAATACATTCAACTGCGATAATATTGGCGATAACCTGGCTGTCTTTACCGTAACGGATGGCAGTGGTAACTCAGCGACTTGCCAGGTTACCGTAACCGTTGAAGAGACTGTGGCACCAATTGCTATTTGTCAGGATATCACCGTAAGCCTCGATTCTTCAGGAAACCTTACTATTTCGCCTGAAGATGTAGATGGTGGTAGCACCAGTAATTGTGGAATGCCAACTCCGATTGAAGTTACTCCTAACAGCTTTGATTGTGATAATATTGGAGATAATATAGTGGTTCTGACCGTTGAAAATGCCGGTGGAAATACGGCTACTTGTGAAGCTACTGTTACCGTAGAAGATAATACCGCTCCAACAGCGGTTTGCCAAGATATAACGGTTCAATTAGATATGGGGGGCATGGCTTCCATTGTCGCTGCAGATGTTGATGGCGGCAGCACCGATAATTGCGGAACAGTTAATTTATTATCTATATCCGTGGATTCTTTCACTTGTGAAGAAATCGGACCGAATGATGTGATCTTGACGGTTGAAGATGCAAATGGGAATACGGATACTTGTACTGCTATTGTGACGGTGGAAGATAATATACCTCCAACAGCAGCTTGTGTCGATATCACCCTTCAGCTGGATTCAATGGGCATGGTTGATTTTGATGCTTCAGATATTGATGGTGGCAGTACGGATAATTGTGATTCATCGGATTTAATGTTGACCGCTTCGCCAGGTTTCTTTGATTGCGATAGCATTGGCGTTAGCATTGTCACCTTAACTGTAGAAGATGCCAGTGGAAATGCCGAAACCTGCCTTTCTGTGGTAACTGTTGAGGATACGATCCCTCCTGTGGCGGTGTGTAATGATGTAACAATTGCATTGGATTCGGCAGGGCAACTGATCGTTGGATCTGATTCGTTCGAAGCAATTGATGGTGGCAGCACCGATAATTGCGGAGCCGATAACTTAAGCTTTGAAGTGAATCCGACAACTTTTGATTGCTCTGATATTGGCCCGAATACGGCGACATTCACCGTAGAAGATGCTTCCGGTAATCAATCTACTTGCTCGTTTACACTAACCGTTGTAGATGATACGCCACCGGTAGTAAACTGTGTCGACGCTACAGTACAGCTAAATATGTTTGGAGTTGCAAATGTGTCTCCCTTTAATATTGATGGCGGCACTTCTGACAACTGTGCCTTGCAAGTTGTTATGGTAAATCCAAACTCCTTTGATTGTAGCAATATTGGTGATAATCCGGTTGCGCTTATTGCAACGGATGCATCAGGAAATGTTGATTCATGTACGGCAGTTGTAACGGTTGAGGACAATATCCCTCCAAGTGTTGAGTGTCCTGATAATAAAATTATCACCAGTTCAACTCCAATCGCTATTGATGATATATCCCCAATTGTTACAGATAATTGCGGGGATTTGAATATAGATGTTGATACCACTTATAATTTGACCATGGCAACTACTGGTAGTGGTACCGGAGATGCCGGCGGAACCGTCTTTAATCCGGGCACAACGAATGTGACCTACATCATTACAGATCAACAAGGTAATGTGGACAGCTGTACTTTTGTAGTGATTGTAAATGCTGTCGATCCTCCGCAGATCACTTGTCCTGAAGATACTACTGCTTTTTTAAGTGGTTTAAATTGTACAATTCCAATTGACGGGATTGATGTTACTATAGAGAATAATGCTGATATCGTTGATACCATTTACTATGAAATAGTATCAGGAGGCGCTGTTATTGGAAGCGGTAGTCCAAGTGCTAGTGGCGAAGAATTCTTGATTGGAATGACTGAGGTCACTTACTTCGTAGTGGATACTTTTGGCAATGTGGCTTCCTGTTCTTTCAATGTTACCGTTCTGGATACGGTGCCGCCACAAATTACTTGTCCGACACCAATGAATCCTTACGATGCGGAACAAGGCCTCTGCTCTGCGGTTGTTCCGGATTTGCAGGCTATTATTTTGGAGTGTGAGCAGGATTCGGTACAGTACGAGTTGAGTGGTGCTACTGAAGGTTCTGGCCTGGGATTTGTTAGTGATTTTGCCTTTAATGTTGGTTCTACAACCGTAACCTATACCGTAGTGGATGCCAGTGGAAATACAAACTCCTGTGCTTTCGATATCGTTGTAGATGATAAACAGGCACCTATGCTATCCTGTCCAAGTGATGTGACGATCTCTACTGATCCGGATACTTGTGGAGCATTAATTGAAGAATTTATGGCCACTGCTATAGATAATTGCGATACTTCCATATTCATAACGTATAACATAACGGGCGTTACAACAGCTCAGGATACCGGAGCGATCAATAACCTCTTTTTTAATCCGGGGCTTTCCATTATCAATATTTCTGCTCAGGATACAGAAGGAAATGCCGCAGCTTGTTCTGTTCAATTTACGGTTGAAGATCAGGTTGCACCCCTGGTAGAATGCCCCGCAGATGTATTTGTAGTAATAGATGCAGGAGAGGATACCGAAATTATCAATGATATCGGCCCACTCAGTGCTTTTGATAACTGTGGTATTGTTGACACTGCATTTACCCTGGAACAAGATAATTCCGTTATCTTAAGTGGAAATGGTGATGCAAGCGGTAGCGAGTTTCCTCTAGGACAGACTACTGTAACGTATACCGTAACCGATGAAGCAGGCAATACGGGAACGTGCCAGTTCATCGTGCAAGTAGCTTCCGGGAATTCTCTAGGAATTGAATGTCCTAATGATACGGTAATTGCTCTGACCAATCTACCTTGTGAAACAACGGTAGATAATATTGCCCTTTCAATCACTGCTGATCCTGTATTGGTAGATACTGCTTATCTTACACTTACAGGAGCGCTTGAAAATAATTTCACCGGAACGGATGCAAGCGGTTTATTATTCCCGCTGGGAGTGACCACCATAAGCTATTTTGTAGAAGATACGCTAGGGGTGATTTCTACCTGTTCTTTTGATGTAACGATAATTGATAGTATACCACCGGTATTGACTTGTATTGATACAATGGTGATGGCTACAACAGATGATGATATGTGCGTAGCTACCATTACGGATCTTACTCCAATGGTAGAGGACTGTGGAGCTTTTGCATTGATTTATACGCTGGAAGGCGCAACCACGGGAAGTGGTGCCGGAAATACGAATGAATGGATGCTTAATACCGGCCTCACTACGGTAACCTTTACCGCTACCGATCAAAACGGTTTGAGCAGCAGCTGTAGCATTGATGTAGAAGTTATTGATGAACAAGGTCCTTCTATTAGTTGTATTGGCGACACTACGCTTGCCAACGACGATGGAATATGTGGAGCAGCATTGAATACTTTCGCAATCGTTGACACGTCTGATAACTGCGGAATTGTATCGGTATTATATGAATTTACAGGAGCAACGGAAGGTACGGTAAATGGCGACACTTCTGGCATCGTTTTCAATGTAGGTATGACAGATGTGGTAGTTACCGTTGCTGATGAAGATGGTAATGAAGCTTCTTGCAACTTTACCGTTACAGTGGAAGATGTGAAAGCTCCGACATTCAATTGTCCAAACGATATTGTGGTCAATGCTCTACCGGGTGATACCTTTGCAGTTGTATTGATTGACCCTGAAGTGATGGATAATTGTGAAGTAGCAACCTCTGATTACACATTGTCGGGAGCAACAACAGGTTCGGGCTCTGCTCTCATCCTGGATACGATTTTCAACCTGGATACCACCTTTGTTACCTTTATGGCGACGGATGGATCTGGAAATACCGCAACTTGTCAATTTAACGTAATTGTACTTCCTGCTCCTGATTTCAACATTACTTGCCCTGCGGATACTATTGTAGGATCCGAAATGGATACTTGTGGTGCGGTAGTTGGCGGTCTGGATGTTATGGTCGAGCTGGATCCTGCTTTGATCGACACTATTAGCTATACCTTAAGTGGGGCTAATATTGGAGGAGGAGCGGGTAGTGCTAGCGGCACTTTCTTTAAATTAGGAACCACTTCAGTAACCTATTTCGTAACGGATATATTCGGATCTTCTGCGACTTGTACTTTTGAAGTGATCGTTGAAGATAATATCGCACCCACATTTGAATGTCCCGGAGATACCGTTATAACGACATTAGCGGGCGAGCTTACTGCTTCATTCTTCTTTACCGCAATGGCCAATGATAATTGCGGAATTGATGATGTTAGCTATACCTTAAGTGGAGCTACGACAGGGAGTGGTTTAGATACCATTGATGCATTATTTAATCTGGATACAACTTTGGTTTCTTTCCTCGCTGTAGATGGTTCAGGAAATGAAGTTAATTGTGAATTTAACGTTATCGTTGTTCCAAATCCGGATTTCACGATAACTTGTCCTTTGGACACAACGCTTAACAGCGATACAACAGCTTGTGGAACGACAGTTGGCGGTTTGGATGTTCAGATTGACCTCGATTCAATGTTAATCGATAGTGTTATTTATACGCTAAGTGGCGCAACGGTAGATACGGGCGTTGGAAGCGCCAGCGATTTATTCTATAATGTTGGTGTAACCACTGTGACTTATATTGTAAGCAGTACACTAGGATCCTCTGATACATGCTCATTTACGGTAACAGTGGAAGACAATATTGCACCAACAGTAATGTGTCCTTCCGATACAACCATTACGGCTATGACGGGTGAAGTAACCGCTTCACTTGTCCTTGAAGCAATGCTGGATGATAATTGTGGCATTGTAGATACTACTTATAGCCTGGATGGTGCGACCACAGGCAGTGGATCAGGTTTTGTGGATACACTCTTCAATCTGGATACTACGCTTGTAACTTATGTTGTAACGGATGCAGCGGGTAATTCAGACACTTGTACTTTCGAAGTAATTGTATTGCCAAATCCGGATTTCAATATCACCTGTCCGGCGGATACTACGGTAAGTACTGATCTGGATGTATGTGGCGCTGTAGTAGGAAATCTGGATGTAGACGTTGACTTGGATTCTTCGCTTATTGATAGTGTTGTTTATATCCTTAGTGGTGCCACAACGGATACTGCATTGGGAACTGCTAGTAATGTTTTCTTTGAAGTGGGGATGACTACCGTCACTTATTTCGTTACGGACATTTTTGGTGCTGAGAAATCTTGTTCATTTACTGTGACCGTAGAGGATAATCAAGCGCCCACGCTGACTTGTCCGAATGATACCACAGTGACTGCTCTGCCAGGAGAAATTACTGCTTCTCTGAGCTTCACTCCGGAGGTAAGTGATAACTGTGAAATTGCGGATACCTTTTATACTTTAAGTGGCGCCACAGTTGGGGCTGGATCCGGAATTGTGGATACGACTTTCAATCTGGATACTACATTGGTGACTTATATGGTTGCGGATGGTTCTGGTAATGTACAATCTTGTTCTTTTGAAGTGGTCGTATTGCCTTCCCCGGTTCTGGAAATCAGCTGTCCTGCAGATACGCTGCTTTCCAATGATCCAGGTTCCTGCGGTGCGATAGTTGGCGGGCTGGATGTACAGATTGATCTGGATTCATCTTTGATCGATAGTGTATACTATATTCTAAGTGGAGCAACCGTTGATACCGCACTGGGTAATGCTAGTAATGTGTTCTTCAATGTAGGAGAAACTACGGTAACTTATATTGTTACTTCTACATTCGGATCATCGGCTGAATGTTCCTTCACCGTAACGGTAGAAGACGATGAGCTACCAGTGATTATTTGCCCTGACGATATAATAGTAGGAGTAAAACCAGATACTTGCGGTGCTTTTGTTGTTTGGGATTTACCAACTGTACTTGATAATTGCCCTGGTGTTTCGACCACAAGTACCAATATTCCAGGGGATTTCTTCCCATTAGGAAACACGGTTGTAACATATACTGTAGTGGATTCAGCGGGTAATTCTCTGGATTGCAGTTTCAATATTACGGTACAAGATGATATACCTCCGGTAATTACTTGTCCTGATGATACCTTGATATTTGCTTCCGATACCTTGTGTGCACAAACATTGGATAATCTGAGCCCTGTTTTCAGCGAAAACTGTACAGTAGATTCAGTTACCTATACTTTATTAGGAGCTACTACAGGTTTCGGGGTTGATGATGCAAGCGGCACATTGTTCCAAAGTGGCCTTACAACGATCACTTATCAGATCACGGATGTAAGTGGCAATGTTGGGGTGTGTGAATTTGAAGTGAATATTGAAGATACTATTCCTCCAGTGATTCTTTGTCCGGAGGATGTTATAGTAACCATACCGGTAGGAGAGGATAGTACTGTAGTGAATGATATAGGCCTTGCTGTAGCATTTGATAATTGCGGGCTGAATAATATTACTTATCTACTTACGGGAGCTACGACGGCTAATGGACAAGGTGATGCGAGTGGAAGTGTCTTTGATTTGGGCGTTACTACTGTTTCTTATGGTGTTACGGATAACGCCGGCAACTTGACGAACTGCAGTTTCACCGTCACGGTTGTCAATCCAATTGACTTAATGCTTGAATGTCCTAACGATACCTTAGTAGATGCCGTAACGGATACCTGTGGTGCATTTGTTAATGGGTTAGAATTTGTCGTTTTGAACGATCCGGGCAACCTGATTGATACAACATTTGATTTATCACTTCCAACAAATACTTCAGGAAGTGGCTTTGCAAATGGCAGCTTCTTTGATTTAGGAACAACGATCGTTACTTATACGGTAGAAGATGCTTTTGGCAATGTAGGATCATGTAACTTTGAAGTTACCGTTCAGGACAAAGAACCACCGGTAATTGTGTGTTCTCCGGATACTATAGTTCTTTCTCTACCGGATACTTGTGGTGCTTTCGTAGACTTTGCATTGGCAACTGCTACAGATAATTGCGGCATTAATGTTTTAAGTTGTACAAGTGATCCTGGTGATTTCTTCGAACTAGGTACAACAAATATTACCTGTACGGTGACAGATAATTCTGGAAATATTTCCATCTGTTCATTTGATGTTACAGTGGTGGATTCCGTTCCTCCAATGGTTGTCTGCCCTGCAGATATTACTATTGGTAATGATCCGGATATGTGCGGAGGTACATTAAGCGGAGCTTCAGCTCAAATTGAGGACAATTGCGAGCTTTCCTCCATTGTTTATAATCTTGAAGGGGCTACAACGGGAACAGGTGACGGTGAAGTGAACGGTGTTTTCTTCAACTTTGGAACTACTACGGTAAGCTACACGGTAACAGATGCTTCTGGTAATGTGGATAGTTGCTCTTTCATGGTAACGGTTGCCGATACTTCTGCTCCAACTATTATCTGCCCTCCTGATACTGTAATAAACGCTCAGTTAGGTACACCGATACCTGGTGTGTTCTTCTTCCCTGAAGTGACGGATAATTGCTCCATCGTGGACACTACCTACACGCTGTCAGGTGTGACTACCGGAAGTGGAACGGGGGCTGTAGATACGGTCTTTGAACTTGGAGTAACTCAGGTGACTTTCACTGTGACGGATGGCTCTGGTAACGCGGCAAGCTGTATGTTTGATGTGGAAGTTACTTATAACATCGCTCCAAAGGTGGAATGCCCTGATAATATATTTACCGGGGTTGATTCCAGTTCATGTTTTGCTACAGTAAATGGCTTATTTGTTGAATTACCGGGCTTGGATAGTACTTTTATAGACTCTGTTTACTATTTATTATCCGGAGCTACTACGGGAATGGGTGAAGGTGTAGGCAACGGACTTGAATTTAATATAGGCGAAACAGAAGTTACTTACTTTGTACAAGATATTTTTGGAAATATTGGAGAATGTGATTTTGATATTACTGTTGAAGATGAAGAGCTTCCAACGGTTACTTGCCCGGAATCCTTGATAATCGATAATGATCCGGGAATGTGCTCTGCGGTGATCGATTCCTTGTTCCCGATCAGTACAGCAGATAATTGTGTACTCGACTCTGTTTATTATACATTGACCGGAGATACACAAGGAAGCGGTGATCTCATCATTGGCCAGGTTTTCAACGTGGGTACCACTGAAATTACCTACATAGCAGTTGATTCGTCCGGAAATGTAGGCAGTTGTTCTTTGACTGTAACGGTTGAGGATGTTGAAAACCCAATAGTAAGCTGTCCTAATGACACTATTGCCTTTACTACTCAGAATTCTTGTGAAGTTGAGGTTTGTAACTTAGAAGCTACCATTTCGGATAATTGTGCGATTAGTTCGATCCTTTATACCTTAGAAGGAGCTACTTCTGAAAGTGGTGTAAATGAGGTGGATTGTCTGACTTTCAATGAAGGCGTGACCACAGTGAACTATTTTGCTTTTGATTTTAATAATAACTCAGCAGAGTGCTCTTTCACGGTTGAAGTGATAGATACTATTGCTCCTCAGTTGGATTGTCCTTCCAGTATTGACGCTAACACGATCTCTGGATTGTGCTATGATGAAAATAGTTTAGTAGATCCAGAGCCATTCGATGCTTGTGGCGTTGAGTTACTCACTTATGTATTGAAAGATACTTTCGGAATGTTAATCGATACGGGAATTTATGACCCGGCTCAGGAATTCCAGTTTGATATTGGAATAACGAATGTCGTTTATTATGCTACGGACGGCAGCGGTAATCTTGGAACGTGCACGATCGATTACTTCGTATTCGATGATGAAGCTCCAACCATTACCTGCCCTGAAGATACGGTTGTAGTAACGGCTCCTGGTAGTTGTAATGCCGCAGTTGACGGCCTTGCACCTGAATTCTTCGAGAACTGTGAGATCGATACCATTTACTATTATCTTGAAAAAGATGGTGTTGTTATTGATTCCGGAGGGCTTGATGCAAGCGGAACTGTATTTGAACTGGGTACTACTACGGTTACCTACATCATAAAAGATGTGGCAGGAGTAGAAGATCCAGATAGTATTGGCGTAGTTGGCCTGTCTGATACCTGTAGCTTTGATGTTACGATTACGCAAGGAGACATTGATCTAAGTGTTGAACCGGGAGTAAGTATCTGTGAAGCAATAGATATTCAACTTATGAGCAATGCAAGCGTAGCTGGTATTGACTCCGTACAATGGAATGGTCCGGACGGATTTATGTCTACTGAATTGATGCCGGTTATCGATAGTGTAACGGTATTTGCAGCGGGAACTTACAACCTTACTGTTTTCTACGAAGGTGGATGTTCCGCATCCGATAGTATCGATGTATCGATATTTGATCAGCCAAGTTTGAGAGCAGTTGCAGAGGATTTACCTTGTACAGATGGTAACCAGGATGCTGTTCTGGAAGCATTTGATGATGATAATACTTCTATAACCGTATGGACGTGGTTCAATGAAAATGGTGAAGAGGTAAATGATCAAAGAGTATACACGATACCGAATGCTGCCGCGGCCAATTCCGGCACATATACTGTAGTTGGTTTAAATGGCAATGGTTGTTTAGATACGGCAGTTGTAAGTATTTTAATCACTGATCAACCGCCTCAGCCATCGCTAGTGAATGATTGCTCGAACATGCTTTGCCTTGATGAGTCTTGTTTATTGATTGGACAAGAGTTTACGCCGGAGCCTGATCAATATGTTTGGACAGCAAGCCCGGTAGCGGGTTCTGGATTGGATACTACATCTAACAGCAATATTACTTCAGTAAGGCCAACGGCGGAAGGTGTTTTCACCTATTCGTATTCTGTAATCTTTGATGGCTGTCAGTCAGAGGCCGTAACTACCGAAATAGAAGTGCTTGGGTTGCCTTCTATTAATAACGATTTCTACGCTATCGAAGTGAATATGGAATTAAATAGCTTCAATGTTATTTTGAATGATTCCTTTAATAAGAATGCGAATTACGAATTAGAGGTCACTACTGATGTTTCGAATGGAAACTTGATTGATGCCGGAGATGGAATATTTACCTATATCCCTCGTTCGGGATTTGTCGGAGTTGATCAGTTCGTTTACCGCATTTGCTACGAAGATTGTGATTTCTGCGACTTTGCCGTTGTATCTATTGATGTATCGTTCCCGGGCGATGAATGCGTTATTCCAACGATCATTACACCTAATGGTGATGATGTTAATGATCTGCTTCGGATAACTTGCCTGGAAGAAGCTGGAGCCTTCCCTAATAATGAGTTGATCATTTTCAATCAATGGGGAGATGAAGTCTTTTTTGCTGCTCCTTACGAGAATACCTGGGATGGTACACGCGATGGAAATGATCTGCCGGATGGGGTGTATTACTACATCTTTAAAAACGGTGAAGAGGGGGCCGCTGCACAAAAAGGATACATTACGATATTTAGATAAAGGAGAAAAAGTTTAGAGCAAAGAAGTTTGCTTATTTGAAGAGAAAAATTTGATTGATTTTCATTCCTTCGAGTTTGTTCAATAAGTGGGGCGCAGTTTGATGAGCACTGCTTTTTGAACAAACTCAAAAGGACTACTTTAATATTTAACCCAAGTTGCGATAATGAGGGTGAATAAAGAGGAATTTGTGAAAAACGGAGCCGGTAGGCAAGGTTTTGAAACAAATGACTGACGATTCAGCCTCATTCTAATGAAGCGCAACTTGCATTATCTAATGAATATGAAAAAAATATTATACGCCTTTATTTTAATTATGTCGTCTACTACGATATTGTTTGGGCAGCAGGAGCATCAATTCACCCAGTTTATGCACACTAAATTGGCAATCAACCCTGCCTATGCCGGTGCAGAGGGGGTACCTTCCCTGGTTGGTTTGTACAGAAATCAGTGGATGGGGTTTGAAGGGCGGCCGCAGACTAAGCTTATTAGTTTTCACAGTAACTTGCTTCCCAATAAAGTGGGATTCGGACTGACTATCGCCAATTACGAGATTGGGTTGTTCGACACCTGGTCCGGAACCATGGCTTATTCCTATCGAATTGAATTCAACGAAAAAACAGACCTGCGTTTAGGTCTTCACGCCTCTATTAAATATTTAGGCATTGATTTTGATAATAATGATATAGTCACCATTGATCCGACGGACGAGTCGATCCTGGAAAATACTCAACTTAACGAGTACAACGCTAACTTTGGGTTCGGAGGGTATTTTCAATTTGATAATATGTATCTGGGGCTTTCTGTTCCTAACATCTTTAGAAATGAAATTGGTATCACGGATATCTCCGGAGCGGTTGGAGCACCTTTAAAAGTAGCACGCGAAATAGAGCACTTCTACTTAATGGCCGGTGCAAAATTACCGATTGGTACGAAAGTTGCCTTGCAACCAAATGTTCAGGGAAAATTGGTTCAAAATGCGCCCTTTGACCTGGATGTGAATGTAACTGCAATTTTCAACGATCAAGTAGGCACAGGGCTTTCTTATCGCTTAGGGGGGCAGCAGGCAAATGATACGAGCCTTGGAGAATCTATTGATTTCTTGCTTTACTTCAAGCTTAATAACCTTGGAATAGGAGCAGCTTATGATTTTACTTTAACGGATATTGCTGATTTCAGCAGCGGATCTCTGGAATTTGTTTTGAAATATGAATTTAGAAAAGAACAACAAGGTATGTCTAACCCGCGCTTCTTTTTCTAAAGGTTTAGAGAAAATGTTTAGTGAAGTCTAGGCTTTTTAGTTCTTTGATATAAATTGTGGAAAATGGAATTTCAAAATGATAAGCCTTTCAGCCACAAGGGCATTCAAGGGTTATCATTTTGAAATTCCACACAGTTTGTCAAAGAACGAGGCTTTTTAGACCGTATGAAGTATCAACGTTCTAAACCCCCTAGACTGCTACATTGTGACTTTCAGTCAAAAATAACGTATTAAAGAAAAGAGTAATTTTAGAAGCCCGCAATTAATTCCTATGAATATGAAACTATTAAATACATTTTGCGCTTTTTTCGCTTTCTTCCTTCTGGCATCCAGTCTTTTCGCACAAGAAAGCGAAGCGGATTTCTCCAATATTGAGGCCATAATTAAAAATGAAACCTCAATTAATTCCGAAGCCTTAGAATACAGCCCGGCTTTTTATGAAAACGGAATCGTTTTTATTTCTTCTCAGGTAGCCGGATCTAAGTTTAAAATCAAAGACTCCCAGACAGGGCAGAATATTCATTCTATATTCAACGCACGCCGAAATGATGAAGAGGCTATATTGAATACGCCAGAGCCTTTTGCTGAAGATCTGCTCTCCAGTGTACATGAAGGCCCGCTAACTTTTGATCGCACTAACAAACAAATATTCTTTACACGGGTAAATCTAAAAAATGGTCGCTTGGTACGTGCCAAAGACGGTATCGCTAAGTTGAAGATCTATGCCGCTGAAAATATGGGTGGCTCGAATTGGGGAGAGCCTATGGACTTGCCTTTCAATGATCAGGAGAGCAATGCAGGCCATCCTTCGGTAGCCGTTGAACAAAACCTTTTATACTTTGCTTCTGATCGCCCGGGTGGAAACGGTGGATACGATATTTATGTGGTTGAACGCATCGATGGCGTTTGGGGAGAGCCTGAAAATCTTGGTCCTCAAATTAATACTCAAGGAAACGAAGCTTTTCCATTTATCCATGCGGATGGTACACTATATTTTGCTTCAGACGGACATAAGGGGCAGGGAGGCTTCGATCTTTTCTTTTCTTACCCGGAAGAAGATGGCTGGTCTAATCCGGTAAATTTTGAAATCCTTAATTCTCCTAAGGATGATATTGGAATGATCATCGACCGCGATAAGAAAAATGGTTATTTTTCTTCGAATCGCCCGGGAGGCTTAGGGGAAGATGATATCTACAGCTTCTACATTCGCGGTGATCTGGATGAAGCCACTGACAAGCGAAAAGAAGTTGCTAAAGAAGTGAAGGTCCTGGTAAGAGATCAAATGACTGGTGAAATGCTTGGTCAGGTGGTGGTTAAGAGCATGCCACTTGATGAGTTTACACTCGCAAAAGCAATTATAACCGATGAAGAAACAGGTAAAGAAGGACTTGATGAAAACTTATTGCTAAGAGTGCCTTTTGATGAAAGCAGCAAAACCGGCTACACGAATAGCGATGGAGAATATGAAACTTCATTGATTCCGGGTAATTATATCATCCGGATAGAATATCCTGGTAAAGTTACCAAACGAACCATTTTTAACCTCTCAGAAGCGGAAGAAAGTGGTGAAATGGTTATTACTATGGAAGATAGAAAACCGGAACCTGAAGTTGCTAACGGGGAATCACGTGAAGAAATTGTCGAAGCTCCTGAGTTTGTGCTGAGTAAGTTTGAAGGGCTGCCTTCAAAAATCGAAGAAGGAACGGTCTTCCAATTACCTAATATTTACTATAATTTTAATGATGCCTCTATCCGCCAGGATGCACGCCGGGATCTGGACGACCTTGCTCAATTCCTTTCCCGCTACGAGGATATTGAAATTGAATTATCTTCTCATACCGATTCCAGAGGATCGCGCGAGTACAACAGAGATCTTTCGCAGCGTCGTGCTCAAAATGCCGTTAACTATCTTGTAGAGAAGAACATTAGCCGCAGCCGCATGACCGCTGTTGGTTACGGGGAATCCGTACTGCGTAACAATTGTTACGATGGGGTAAATTGTACAGAAGAAGAACACCAATATAACCGCCGGACGGAAGTGAAAATCACTAAAATGGACGGCAGTATTGATCTGCGTGTTGAAGGTTCTTCTGCCTCTTATGCAAGCAATGATGATCGCCCTAAACGAGCAACTACAAACCCTTCCGTCGATCGCCCTAAAAATAACTCCGGTAGCGTACCAAACCGTACAACTAGCCGCCAATACCAGGTAATTGCCGGTGCTTTTAAAAACTATGACTATGCTCAGGCTCGCCTCGATGATCTCATCAGTAAAGGTTACTCCGGAGCAGAAATCGAATTTATGGAAAGTCGCAAGCTCTATTCTGTGATCGTTTCCACCTTTGATTCTCGTGGGGATGCCGATAATACGGTGCAGGATCTGAAGAATTCACATAGCATAAAATCCTTTGTAAAGAGGAAATAGAATAAAGTCTAATAAAAAAAAGGCTGTGGAAACCACAGCCTTTTTTTTATTAGACTTTATTCTATTTCCTCTTTATTTATACAATGCTTTTCCTGCCTCCTCGTACTTATCACCGGCTTTCCACTGCGGGCGTTCAGAGTGATCCGCTATCAGGCGAGCAGTATAAACGAATGACTGGCAGTATTTTTTCAGATATTCGTAATCAATGGACGTAGCCTCATCCGTGACTTGATGGTAGTTTTTCATCAATTCCTGATCAAAATCAGTAACGCCGGGGCTAAGGGAAACACAAGGCACCCCTTTTGCAGCGAAAGATACATTATCCGAACGGTCAAACAGGTTCTGCTCCGGAGCCGGATCCTGGATGACTTGCAGGCCGAAGGCATTGCTGCCTTTTTCATAGAGATCGTCCACTCCGGTACGGCCATAACCAATAATCGAAACATGTTCAGTGGTGTTGTAGCCTGCACCATCTGTATTTAAGTTATAGATGGTTTTATTTAGAGGGATTAAAGGGTTTTCAACGTAATAATTGCTGCCTAAAAGGCCCATTTCTTCCCCGGTTACGGCGAGGACAATTACAGAACGCTTGGGAGGGGAGAGGGCAAGGCTTTTGGTGGCAGCCAAAAGAGCCGTTGTGCCCATCCCATTGTCTCTGGCACCGTTGAAGATACTGTCCTGAGGAGTGAAGGCACCACCGCCATCTTTGCCGGTACCCACGTGATCGTAGTGCGCAGTCAGCACAACATATTCCTCTTTCAGTTCCGGATCGGTGCCCGGGATGATACCGATCACATTTTGAGAAGGGTTAGGGCGCTTGCTAAAGCCATCGGACGAAAGCCGGGCTTTAAATTTTTTTCCGTCCATCAATGGTTTCAGTTCTGTTGTTTTCGTTTCTTTCAGCCATCCGTAGACTAAGTTGGAGGCATTATCAGCTTTGGAGTCTGCGATGGTCAGGTTTTCTTTATTAAAATAACGCAGGAAAAAATCCCACGGAAACTGTAGGCGGAACATTTCAACCAGGGCAACGGCCCCTTCTTCGGCTGCATATTGGCGTTTTTTCTTCATTGCCTGGAAAACAGATAGCGGGTCACTGGCATCCGGTGTGCCCGGTAAAACGACAACGATTTTATCTTTAACATCCACTTTTTTATAATCATCATATCCTTTTTCAGCATCCTTCCATCCGTGGCCGGCGAATACTACTTTTGCCTCCATATCTACTGCCGGGCCTCTCATAATGAGCAGTGAAGAGCCCTGTTCGTAGTTCAAATCTCCAATTGTTAAGGAAGCTGCAGCAGGTGGTTTAACTCCCTCAAACGGAATGACCTGGTAGTACCCTTCTGCTCCGGGGGCTTTTTCCAGACCATAAGCTTCAAACCGGCTGGCAATGTAGCGGGCAGCAATATTATTGCCCTCAGAGCCTGTTCTGCGGCCTTTGAGCTCATCTGAAGACAGAAAGTACAGGCTTGCTTTTAATTCCTCAACGGAGAGGGAGAATTCCGGAAATGTGGGCTCTTGTTGAGCGATGCTTAAGTTGTAGGTTAGTCCTAAGAGAAAAAGTAAGGTAATTTTTTTCATAAAAGTGCGTAAATAATGAATGAAATAGAGGAGGAAACAGTAGTCATCCCGAATTTTCGGGATGACTACTGTTTCCTCATCTATTTCATTTGGTTAACAAATCTGCTATTAGCGAACCCAAGTTACGGTGAATGATGGTAAAAAAGGAGGAATTTGTTAAAAACGAAGCCGATTGGCGACGTTTTGAATCAAATTATCGATGATTTCGCTTCAAGAAGGGTATAGCTTTCACTTAATGACTGTTTCTACAATCATTCGTCAATATATGAACCATTAAACAACAATACTTTTTTCAATATTGCAAACCTCTATTATCTTCTCTACTATCAGCTCAAAATCACGATATGCCTTTTTTACAGCTTGAACATGTGCCCCAATCGCTCCGTCGCCGGGTTTAAGCAAAAATATCGGTTTTTTAACTTCCATGGACATGGGGGCCAGGCTCCGATAATTGCATCAGGTATGGTAAGGCCATGACTTAAATTGTATTGATCGATTAATTCGATGGCCCGTTCGGAAATTAGGGTATCAATCTGAAGGACATCGTAATATTTGATTTTCTTCTTCATTACCTGAAGTTCTCCCTTGTTCCCCATGCCCTGGTACAGTTCCATGGCGGTAATGCTGGAAAGAATAATGTTATCATACCCAATAGTATCGAGAGCGGTAAGCGTATCGGTATCGCTGTTAAAAGCGTAGATAAAGACATTGGTGTCACATAGAACCATAGGCTTAGGTTAGTTGCGTCTCCACGCTTTTTTACGGATGTCCTCAATATTACGGGGATTGTCCGCCCAGATTCCAAACAAGGATTTCGGATCAATGCTTTTATCACCCTTTGTGATGACAGGCTCGTCGGAGACAAAGGTTTGGGAAAGGGTTGTGTCAATTAATGCTTCTTCCCCTTCCTCCTCGCTTAAAAAATGTGCAATGGCAGAAATCAATGCAAATTGTTCGGCTCGGCTCAATCTATGAACCTGCTCAAGCATATATTTAAATTGTGTACTCATTTTACAAGTATAACTATTTTCTGTGAATGATAACAACCGAACCGAGCAAAAAAGTTCTATGATTGGTTTTTTTCGGCTCTAGATGATTTCATTTGGTAAATATTTTAAGAACAAAAGGCAGGCCTAATTTCT
>CAZHZT010000037.1:0-44015 GCA_964537285.1 uncultured Saprospiraceae bacterium
TCCTTTCTGGGGACCTTTCTAATGGACAAATTGCAACTACTTTGAATGGTGATGACATTGTAGTGACCATCTCTGGTGGTAATGTTTTCATCAATAATGCTCAGGTAACGGTAGCTGATATCACTACAGATAATGGCGTTGTACACGTTTTAGATGCTGTACTTGTCCCTGGCGAGACGGTTGTTGATGTGGTGATCAATAGTGCGGATCATACAACATTGGAAACTGCCATCATAGCAGCGGAACTAGCGGATGATCTTACAAATCCATTTGGTACATTTACTGTATTTGCACCTACCGATGATGCATTTGACAACTTACCTGCCGGTGTTTTGGATGATCTTTTAATGGATCCTACGGGTGCTTTAGCTAATGTGCTTTTATATCATGTATTAGGAAGTGAAGAGTTATCAGGAGATTTAATGGATGGAGCAGTAATAACCACTTTATCTGGAGATGACATCACCGTAACCATAGATGGGGGTGACGTTTTCATCAACCAGGCTCAGGTAATTATTGCAGATATCCAGACGGATAACGGAGTAGTACATGTTATTAATGCTGTATTAACGCCGGGTACAGCCGTTGAATCAGTTCAATCCAGCGATACTGAAATTGATGTTTTCCCTAATCCAACATCTGATTATATCAATATCAATTTGGAGAAAGCAGCTGAAGTACAACTATTCGATACGAATGGACGCTCTATTCAATCATGGAATGTACAAAGCGGCAGAACACAATTGAATGTTGCACAACTACCAACAGGTACTTACTTCTTATTATTTAATATAGAGGGGAATGCCTATAGTGAAATGATTGTGATTGATTAATACTTTCCTTTCACAATAAAATAAAGGGGATAAAAAAGAAGCCTGTGGCCGATGGTCGCAGGCTTCTTTTTTTATTCCCTTTATTTGCAAATATTTATTATTTTGGCATTTCGTAAAATTTAAAAACATACTGAGATAAAAATTGCATACCATAACCCTACAATTTCCAATAATAGTAAGAGAACTGGTTTTTGAGGAACAACTCACCTACCAGATGCGCCCTTTATTCAGAGCATATCCCTTGGTTGGAGACATCAGGTTTGAAACATGTCTTCAAAAGCTGAAAAAAGAAATCCGTTTACAATTACGATCCTATCAACTCAGCCGTTCAAACGCCTCAGAGCTTCATTGGTACCAGTTCAATCCTTCCGTTAAGTATATACCCTATAAATTAGAATTAATTCTTAACAGAAAGTCTTTCAAAGGAGATTTCGGCCTGGTAACCTTTGTTTTCAAAGAAAAACGCTTCATTTTGCTTCCCTCCTTTAAAAACTTCTTATTCATTGCAGAGCATGAAGAAATGAGTGAGGGAATGATCATCAACGCAGCCGTTGAAAAATCGATTAAACTTGCGAAGAAATGGTTCAAGGAATCGGAGGGTGAAATTGAGGATGAAATTGATACGAATGCAAAGAAAGAATTTCTCCATTCCATGAAATTTGATGTTCGAATAGGAAAAACACCCTTCCAGTTCGAACAAGTCCGGCAAGACTGGTTTTTCGCTGCCAGCCAAGGAGCAGAAACCTTTGACGGAGCCTTTGAAATAGAAAAAGTAGGCAATGACCTGAATGAAAAATATCCCAACCAGTTAAAAAAGGCCTTTTTCCGAGAGGATTACGTAGAAAATATCTATAACCTTTTATACAAAAAACAGAACGTTTCTTTTGCTTTGATTGGCAAAATCGGGAGTGGCCGACATACGCTCATCGAATCGGCTATTAGTCAATATCTTGAAAGCTTCAAAACGCTTGATTTCCATAAGGCACAGAAGATCTGGCGGCTAGATCCCAATAGAGTCATCTCAGGCATGTCCGTAGTGGGTTGGTGGCAAAAACGATTTGAAGCTATTTTGGATTTCATTCGAAGCAGGCAAGGCAAAAATGGCCTTCCTGATCATCTATTGATTGACAACCCCATTTCTCTTTTAAGAATCGGGCAATCTTCGCAGAATAAATTGACACTCAGCGATGTTTTAAAGCCCTATATTGAGAAACGTAACATTCAGACCATTCTTATCGCTACTCAGGAAGAATGGAAGACGGTTCAAGAAAAAGACAGACGATTTGCAGATCTATTTCAGGTGTTCAGGCTTTCAGAACCCAATTACGAGATCGCTTTCCGGATGGCTATTGCGTACAGGCGTTATCTTGAAAATCTGGAAAAATGTGAAATAGCCATTAAAGCCATCAATCAGCTTTTCTACTTTCACAGGAATTATCTGAAAAAAGAGGCGCTCCCTGGCGGTGTAATAAACATCATGAACCAATTGGCGGCCAAATACCGGGGAAGAATGATCTCTGATGCAGAAGTAATTGATGAATTTGAATTCATTAGTGGTCTGCAACCAGTAGTTTTTGATCAGGCGATCACCTTTGAAGAAGGAGCGGTTGAATCAGCACTAAAACAACAACTGATCGGCCAGCCTAAAGCGATAGAAGCTCTTGCTAACGGGATTCACACCATTAAAGCAAAACTCAATGACCCGAGCAAGCCCCTTTACTCTTTCATGTTTATCGGGCCAACAGGCGTAGGAAAAACTCAGGCAGCGAAAGCTTTAAACAACTATCTACTGGAGCGAGAAGATGACCTGATCCGTTTCGATATGAACGAATATATCGACTGGACAGCCACTAACCGCTTGATTGGTGACGAGGGCAATCCTGAAGGTTTGCTCACCAGCAGAGTCCGGTTTCGCCCTTTTTCAGTGATATTGCTGGACGAGATAGAAAAAGCGCACTCCAGCGTTCTCGACCTATTATTGCAAGTACTGGACGATGGGAGGCTTACGGATAGCCTTGGAAGAACTACAGATTTTTCCAATACCATTATAATAATGACTTCCAATGTCGGGGCCAAGCAAGCCTCCAATCAAATGGGGTTTCAACTTAATAAGCAAGATGATCAGGCAATTTATCGCAAAAGTATAGAAAACTACTTTCGCCCTGAATTTATCAACAGGATCGATAAAATTGTGGTATTCTCGCCCCTTCAGCTAGAAGATATATACAATATCGCCCGAATGCAAATAAGAGATCTTTTGAAAAGGGATGGCTTTGTACGCCGAACCACTATGCTCAATATTTCTGAAGAGGCGCTTAAGTGGGTCGCTCGCAGAGGCTTTGACGCGCGAATGGGCGGAAGGGCTCTCAAAAGGCAAATTGAAAGAGATCTTACTTCACTATCTGCAGATCAACTCCTGAATAAACTGGACGATAACCCCATCATTCTTGATGTAGTGATCAAGAATGAAAGTTTATTCCCCAAAATTTCTGAGCTCAACTTCGTCAATCCCCTGGAAGACAATTGGTTGCCCAAATTACCTCCGCCTGAAAAGGGTGGCCATTTCTATCAAAAACTAATCCACCGAATTGAAAGCCTGGAGGCAAAATTAGAGAACTCCCTGGGCAGCAGAAGGCAGGAAGAAGACAGCGTGATTGTTTTCGACGATCAAAACAAACCTTCTCTTAACTATGAATACTATGGCATCAAGGAACTCATCAATGAAACCAAAGAAAAACTCGTGAACCTAAAACTAGGCTATCGCAGTCATTATTTCAGAGAGAACCCCGCCTCCCCCTTACGATTAAAAGGAGCTTATACAAGCTCTATTGTCTGGAAAACAGATAATGCCTCGAAAGGCTATCGCAATGTACTGAAAGATCGTCTTTTCCAACAAGAAGGAATTATTGAATTGCGCGAAAACTACTTCTACGGTTCTCCTGAATTCGACAGCCTAAAAACCGAATATCTGGAATCCTTTCTTACAGTGGCTTTCATACAGCTTTTTGTTGAACATCTGGTTCAGTTCAATGGAAACAATGAAGTACAACTTGCTGTTCGCTCCTGCATTACAGGAAGAGGAAAGGAAGAAGTTCAATATCTTTCTAAATTGTATCAACAACTTCTTAATACCCTGGATCTTGATTTCGATTTTGATAAAAATAATCACACTTTTTCTTTCCAGGAAAACGCCTATAGTGCCTTATTCAGAGGAGAGCAGGGAATTCATTTATTTTATCCCAACCAGGAACCTCCACTTCCCATTCAAGTTTCTATTAACAAGAAAGATGATAACACGAAGGGATCCCTTTCTATTGTTCGCCTATATGATTCTGAGCGCACGATTACCGATATCCGAACCAACTTCTCCAATTCTTATGACATCAATATTGCTGAGTTACAACTACTCATATTTGCAGGCTTTGAAAAGCGTTTTAGAAAGTTAGAAAAGGGATAATTCATATTTGCGGATGTATATTCGGGAAGGAAGGCATGCTGACGCAACGCATGTCTTCCTTCACCAATATACATCCGCAAAAGACCAGCAATTCTCGTTTTGAAAAGACAAATTATATGGCTTTTAAATTCAATTCAAAGCGCGACTCATAATAATAACTCGATCTTTGATGGCAATAAGCGATGGGAGCTCCAAAATCTTTTAAATCATTCATATATCTAAACAAGCTGGAGCGAGAAACATTCAGCTTAGCCGCTAATTGTGCCGGACTGCCCGTTGCTTTCATCCGGATGAGCATATCGAGGCGAATAAGCAGGCGCAGGTAAGTTTTTAAAGTCATAAATGATGCAGTTATGTTTTCATACTTTGTTATTTGACAAATTACCGATGATTTACCCTCATTCATCGCAACTTGTTATTTGTAAAATAATAATACTCTTTGCAAACTTTCAACCTACAATTGGTAAAACCATTCTATTTTTGTGTCAACGATTGAATATTTTTTACTTACACCCATATTTTTTGTATAAAACTTAAAAGATGAATTACCTGGCTAATATCAAAGATATTGAAACTATCATTCTGGACGTTGATGGCGTGTTAACAGATGCTTCTATATTGATCATGGAAAGCGGAGCACTACTTCGTCAAATGAATACGAAAGATGGTTATGCCATCAAAAGAGCGATTAAGGAAGGATTAAGAGTTGCCATTATTACCGGTGGGAACTCGGAAGGTGTCGCACACAGGCTTCGAAATTTAGGCATTGAAGACATTTACACGTCGGCTGAAAACAAAATGCTTGCTTTTGATCATTTTATGGACAAATACGAACTGGATCCACGTACTGTTCTTTACATGGGGGATGACCTGGCGGATTACCCGGTAATGCAAAGTGTAGCCATAGCGGCCTGCCCTTACGATGCGGTGCATGAAATACAAGAGATTTGTACTTACATATCACCTTATCCAGGAGGGAAAGGATGTGTCCGGGACGTTATCGAGAAGGTAATGCGCTTGAAAAGGAACTGGCTGCCGGAGGAAATCCAGTCCAGAGAAGTGATGAAAGCCGGGGATGAGGACTAGCGGGAACATCATTAGCCCTTTCTTTCGGTTAATTCGCTGGCCAAATCTGTTGATTGTTGCGATAACTCAGTGGTTGATCAAGTTTGTCATTATTGATCCTCGTTTGAAGGAAGCAGGAATGGATATTACTCTCAATTCCGTTTCCTTGTGGTTATTGATTCTGGCTACTGTTATGGTTACAGCGGCTGGTTACATCATTAACGATCTTTACGACTATGAAATAGACCTGATCAATAAGCCAGAGAAGGTAATCATTTACCAACACATTGGAGAGAAAGCAGCCCTTTGGATAGTAATTAGCTTGCTATTTTTTAGTAGTTTACTATTTGCATATCTTTCCCAGTTTAGTCGCGGAATTTGGATATACTTTCTGATAAGTACAAGTTTGCTATGGTTGTATTCGTACACATTGAAGAAGAGAGCTTTGATCGGTAATCTTGCCATAGGATTTCTGTGTGGACTAGTTCCCTGGATTGTTTTTCATGCGGAAACACCGGGTTTAAATGCCCTTTTGCAGCAAAATGAAGCCCTTTATAGCCAGCTCTACGGAATAATAGTAGGTTACACTATTTTTGCCTTTTTTTCCACGGTATACCGCGAAATCATAAAAGATCTAGAAGATATGGAAGGAGATGCAAAGCAAAATTGCCGCACCCTTCCTATCGTAATAGGGGAATTTGCTGCTAAATGGATGGCGCTCTTTTTTGGAGGGATACTTTTTGCAGTACTACTGGTAGCTGTTATTAAACTTCCTGTTTTCAGCCATCCCTTAATCATTGCATTCATTTCGGGATTGGTTCTGCTTCCCTTGTTGCTTTCCTTTTTTTGGTTGTTTAAAGCAACTAAAAAGAAAGATTATTCTTTTTTAAGTCAATGGATAAAAGGGATAATGGGTGTGGGGCTATTGGGTTTGGTTGTTTTGGGGGTAAATTGAGCGATTAACAGGGAATGGTTATGGAACAAAACTTTTTGGCCGTTGTCCAAGTCTTGTAGGTTTAAGGGAAAGCGTCTACTTGAATTTTTAAAAATACATTATGAATATTTTCAATCTAAAACTAATCCTGGCCTCTCAATCTCCTCGCAGGAAGCTATTACTCGAGCAGGCGGGCTTTGAATTTGAAATTAAACCCCTCGACGTGGATGAATCCTTTCCAGATGACATGCCCGTTGAAGAAGTAGCAGCCTACCTGGCGCACAAAAAAGCATTGGAGGGGCTTAGATTACTCACAGGAGAGGAGATTTTGATCACAGCCGATAGTGTAGTCATTTTAAATAACAAGATCTACAACAAACCAGCAGATAAAGCTGAAGCCAAACAAATGTTGAGAGATCTTTCCGGTCAAATGCACGAAGTTATGACAGGTGTTTGTTTAATGTCTAAAACCAAGAAGATCATCTTTTCGGGGCATTCTAATGTCTATATGTTGCCGCTTTCTGAGGAAGAAATTGATTTTTACATTGAGAAGTACCAGCCTTACGATAAAGCGGGAGGCTACGGTATTCAGGAGTGGATAGGCTTGTGTAAAATTGAACGAATCGAGGGAACTTACCCAAATATTATGGGCTTGCCCACCGATTTGGTTTATGAAAACTTACTGGCGTTTGTGAAGTAAAAAAGCAGCGATCCTTGCTTTGAAAAATAAACGCGCCTACGGCGCGAAATTCCTTTTAGAGGGAAGCCGGAGGGGCTATTTTGCGAAGCAAAATAGCCCCTCCGGCTTCCCTCTAAGGAAAATATCGCCGCGAACTTATTTTACAATTAGTTTTTTTACAATATTTTGGGTAGCCGTTTGTAATCTAACAAAGTAGATACCGCTTTCATAATCAGCCGCATCGATAAAGTAATTGGAATCCCCCATTGGCAGTTGCCCTTCAAAAACTGTTTCGATTGCTCTTCCGGCCAGATCATTAACGGAGATAAATGCCTCCTGAGCAGCTTCGTTGTAGACAGAAATGGCGGTTATCGCCTGAGCGGGGTTCGGGAAGATATCTTTGATATTCGTGCGGATAAGAACCGGATCCACATTACTGCTTACCAAACAACTTTCACTCACTGTAAATTTAAAATAACCTTCCGGAGCAGGCATTGGGCGGTTTATTTGTTTGCCTGAAGTAGAGGTAGCCTGAATGTAGTAATAAACCTGGCTTCCTTCCTGAAAATCCGGTAAAGCAGCCGTCCATTCATCATCAGCAGCAGGAGTCATATCCATGCTCTGGTAGCCTGCATTTAAATCCGTTGTATAAAAGACTTTAGCCTCCTGAATACCACTTCTGTGCTTGATTATAGCGCTTACCTGAGCATCTTCGTCAACACAAACCGTATCCAATCTGCTATGGGCAATCCAAAGAGGATCTTTAGCCCCAACTTCTTTAGTGATACAGTGGATTGCTCCACCAGAAAAAATGATATCCGTGCAATCTATGCCTACCACATTATACCCCGGCATAGCATCCTCCCAGATGGCGAGTGCCTGATTATCCAGAGGGATACCATAGACAGGAACTAAAATGGTCTTATTCACAAACATGGCATTCGCATAGGTGCGGTACTCAGCGCCCTGGCAATCATCCGGCCAATTGCCATTGCTGCAAGAAGGCATTGGGACGCGAACGAATTTATAATCATTACCAAAAGAGGTTTTGTGATTATCCAAAAGGTACTGGAGGTTTGCTTCAATTTGAGGGCCATCAGAAACACCTGTAGGGAACTCTCCTACCAGGATAGTCTCTTCATCCAGCAGCTTCATGTGCATATCGATATGATTTATGCCATCGAAAGGAAGAGCATCAAATTTGATGTAGCGATCAAGGCCCATGTAATCGGCCATGATCTGGTCGATCTCCGCTTCTGTTTTAGGGCAAACACCATAATTATTGAAAGGCTCGTTCTCTTCCAAAATCAGTGTGGAAGAGAAACCCGTTCCCATACCATCTGACATGAAATTTCCACCGGTATTCACTAGATCCTCCGGGCATTCAGTGGTCGTGTGAAGAGGCAAGTTGTAAAAATCAGCCACTTGCTCCGGTATCACATCATCATTTGGACGCCAGGGGCGGTTGTAAATCCAATCGATCAGCAACAATGAGTCTACATCGTTTGTGTACACCGGGTTTCCCCCATAATCACGCATCCAGACAGAGTCATAGCCATCAGATCCAACTTCCAGGAATTTGACATTTGAGTTAAGGGTAACACCATAGTTGGCGAGTTCAGCTTTTGCACTTGCTTCGGATGCACAAATGATCAATACTTCGCACTCTTCCTGGGAATGACGCACAATTTCAGCCAGCGTCGGTTTGAAGGAAGTCCAGGTGATCGCGATTGCTTCCAACTCTTCCCATTCGCCCATCGTTCTTACAGGGGAGGTGGGAGGAGAAGCAATCCCAGCGAAAGGATAGGTATCGAGAAACTCTTTTAATTGTTGCATATCATCGGCTTCCCCGGGAGCGAAGCCTTTGGGGAGCACATCTTGTGCCTGGAGTGAAACGACCGTGGAGGCCAAGAATATAAAGAGTAAAAATTTCTTGAACATATTTAATTTTTTAAAATTATGGATAGTATAATCACCGGATTTTGAGCATAGGGTATTAAAATCCTATAAAGCCCCTATAATATAACAAAAGTAAATTTATTGGAGGAAAAAGGGAAGCATAACGAATAATTATTTGGTCGGGCGTTGGCCTTTTGGGTAAGAAATGGGGTGGTTTATCTTTTTTGCTGATCCAGACAGATATTGCTTCTTTGCTTTTAAAATAGTATCCTAAAGATTAAACATTTGCAACAAATCATCTTTCCGCCTCCTGGCAACAGGCACCTGCACATCATTATCCATGATAATAAAATAACCATCCTCCCAGGAAATTTGGGCCACATGCCGCAGGTTGACCAGATAACTTTGGTGAACCCGGAAGAAATAGCATTTTTCCAGTAATGCTTCCAGTTTCTTGAGTGGTTTGGTTACAAAAATAGGCTCTCTGTTTTGCAGAAAAACCTGGCAATAATTTCCTTGCCCTTTAATGTAATAGATTTCACATTTTTTAACAAAGTGGACAGATTGGTGAGCCGTGAGAGCAATTTTATCAAATAGTTCAAATGAAGGGCCTGATGTTGAAGTTCGTATGCTTTCCATTTTGTGGGTGTATTTTACAGGGGTTAAATATACAATAGTTTTGCCGAATATGAAATAAATCCCATCAAATTTCAAATGACATTATCCGAATTTACAATATCTAATTTTCATTTGAGATTAAAACCTAATTTCGAAGGCGATAGGAAGAACTATACAAAAAAGACTTGTTCAGGGCTAACTGATTGATTACCAAAAAATATTAAATTTGCCCTAAAAAAACTATGCCTGTAACTTATCGTGATATTCGGACAGATCGGCAATGGAAATCCGCAACAGGAATGAGCAAGGAAAAGTTTTTCAAATTAGTTTCCATGTTTAAATCGGCTTATGAAGTCTTATTTGAAGAACAATTGGAAAAGACGTCCCAGGAAGATTTGGCTTCCAATCAAGTATTTACAAGCTATGCCGACTTGTTATTTTTTGGACTTTACAGTTTAAAAAGTGGGCTGACTTACGATCTGTTAGGATTAACCTTTGGGCTGAGTAATTCCAATGCGTATGAAAAACAGGCCCTAGTCTTCCGGGTTTTAGAAACGGCCTTGGATCAAGGGGGCTATCTTCCAAAGCGAAGCTTTTCGAATGAGGAGGAACTCAAAGCCTTTTTAATGGATGACAATACTTTGTTGCTTGATGCTACTGAACAGCCTGTGCAACGTTCGGCTAATAAAGAAGCCCAGAAAAAAGATTACAGCGGAAAAAAAAGCGCACACTCTAAAGCTGCTTTGTTTGACAAATCTAAAGAAAAAAATATTATACCTAAGCGAGGCTTACCACGGAAGTTGTCACGATTTTAAGGTACTCCGCGAGGAGTTTGATCCGACAAAAGCCAAGTGGTTTTCAGGCAAACAAATATGGGTTGATTTAGGCTTCCAGGGCATTCAAAAGTATTATCGGGCAGAAGTGAAAATGCCGATTAAGAAAACTCGAAAGTCCGTTTTAACCAAATTAGGCAAGGAATATAATCAGGCAATTAGCAAAATAAGAGTCAAAGTAGAACACGCAATTGGAGGTATAAAAAGATATAAAATTTTGTCGCATCGATTGCGAATGAAAAACATGGCAAAATACAATCAAGTAGCTGGCATTTGTGCGGCCCTTTGGAATTTTATCTTAATTGTCTGATTTTCAGACAGAACAAGTCTAAACTCTTTCTTTTGGAATATTCTGAAGAAAATTCGAGCAAAAAATTCAAACAGCAAAATATTAAGCGCCCATATAGGGTAACAATTCATTTAAATTTTTGATAAGTGCTTATAAGAGGTAAATAGTCAACCTCTTCATTCATTTGCAATATAACGAATACTAACTAATTATGAAAACACTTTACAATCTTATCGATTCTAGAAACATTTTTAATTTCTCGAAAAAAACATCCTTGCTGCTCGGCTTGGTTATGACTTTTTTTATTAATTCGGAAGCAAGTGCCCAATGCGGTTTTACCAATATTACCCTGACCACTCAGGCAGAGGTGGATAACTTCGCCACCGATTACCCGGATTGTGCGGATATTCCGGGCACATTGGCGATCGGGCCTTCCAGTGATGTTACCAATCTGGATGGTTTGGCAGGGGTGAATACTATTGGCAATCAATTGGTGATTAATAGTAACCAAGCATTGACAGATGTGAGTGGTTTGGTTGATTTGCAAAGTATTGTAGTATTATCGATAAAAAATAACAACGTCCTATCCTGCTTTCCCGGCTTTTAATAACCTTACGGTGCAAAGTAGTGGGATTATTCTTGTTGAGAATAATCCTTCATTAGTAACTTTTGATTTTTCCGGCGTGACAGTAAGCGATATGAATTATATGGAAGTCCGCGATAATCCTGTATTAACTACAGGCCTGTTGCCTACTGGCGTAACCAGTTTATCTGGAAGGTTGCGGTATTCGGACAATCCCGAATTGGTAGCGATTTCTGAAATGCCTAATCTGACGTCTTTAGGAAATTATTTAACCTTAATTGATATTCAAAGCTCCGATTTACCTGACTTCCCTGCCTTAACAACGATTGGCGGAAACCTGACCATTAGCGAAAACCCCAATATCACGCAACTTCCCGGTTTCCCGCAAAACCTAACCATCGGAGGTGAACTTAGAATCCAAAACAACCCCAATCTCAGTGATTGTGCCATTGATCCTATCTGTACCTTCCTTCAAGATGTGGGAATAGCCACCATTTCTAACAATACGGGCTGCTGCACGGATGCCACCGTCCTGGGCGAAGCCTGTGACGGCGATTGCACAGAATGCAATGATCTCGGTGCCATACTTTACGTCAATGCCAATCTCGCGCCCGGCGGCAACGGCAGCTCCTGGGCGAATGCTTTTAATAATCTACAGGATGCCCTTGACGCTGCCGAGACCTGCGATATCGATGAAATCTGGGTGGCGGAAGGCGTTTACTATCCCAGTAAGAACAAAGAGGGAGCCGAAGTGACGAACCGCGGTGCTACCTTCTTTATCGATCGCAACATACGCATCTACGGTGGTTTCCCGGCTATGGGCAACCCCTTTATGCTGGATCGGGATCCTCAAATCAATAAAACCGTACTCAGCGGGGATGTGGATCAAAATGATGAAAACCCGGATGGCGATTTTATCAACACTCCGGTTGATCAAATGATGGGGAATAATGCTTATCATGTGCTTTGTATAGAAGATGTCAACCAAGGAACTGTTCTCGACGGCTTTTACATTACAGCTGGCAATGCTTTTGAAAATGCAGCCCCAAATGATCCATTGCTGAACAGTGGTGGCGGGATCTTTCTAACTGCAAAAAACCAAAATGCTGATCCTAAAATTAATCATTGTTACTTTTCAGGTAATTATGCATGGCTGGGTGGTGGAGCAATGGATATTTCAGCCGAAAATGGGCGAATTGTAAGCCCTGGAATATGCAATACGGAATTTCTTAGTAACCTTTGCGATTATCGCGGTGGGGCTATTTACAATCGGGCAGTAGGTAATGGTATCGCTTCTACCGAAATCAGTGACTGTTTGTTCAATGGTAATGAAGCGCAACAAGGGGGCGCTATCGCCAACAACCGAAATTGCATGATGGAAGGTTCAGGCTGTATTTTCCGGAATAATAAAGCCGATGACTCCATAGAACCTGCTTCCGGCGGTGCTGTTTTTAATTATGGCCGTCTTGGAAGTAATTCGGCAAGCTTTAAAAAATGCTTCTTCCAGGGCAATGAAGCCAAAACCCATGGAGGGGCGGTGTATAACGATGGCTTTGATTCCGGAAGCAGTTGTACGCCAACCTTCGAAAACTCCCTGTTTTCTGGCAATAAGAGCCTTTCAGGAGCTGTGTACAATGTAGGAGCTAACTCCGTTAATTCGAATGGTTATTGCGCTCCAAGCTTCTTCTTCTGCACCTTTGCCGCTAATCAGGGAACAATTAACGCAGCGGTCATGACCAACCATGGCGCTAGTCCGGTTCTGGAAGCTAGTATCCTCTGGGGCAACGGCAGCAGCACAGATCAGATCCAGGACCTGGAAAGCGGCTACGACGCCTATGTCGTCAACTGTATCATCGAAAATACTTACAGCCCGGGAACCAACGTTTTGGATGAAAATCCATTTTTCCTGGATTTGCCGGATTTCAACAATTATCCTACTACTGCCGGTGATTTCCACCTCAGTTCCTGTTCTCCGGCCATAGATCAGGGAAGTGCGAACGGCAGCATTACAGAAGACCTCGAAATGGCCTTACGCCCACAGGGGAATGCTTCGGATTGGGGCTGCTATGAAAGCTCTGGCGTGGCTTGTAGTGAAAACTGTCTGGATTTTGATGGGAGCAATGACTATGCTATAATCACCAGCCCGCTAACTGGTACGGTTGATTTTACGGCTGAGTTATGGGTGCGCAGGGAGGAAGTAACGAGCAGCGGTTATAATCGTATATGGGTATGGGGTGCCCCTGGTACTCGTTTCGAACTCGGAGAAGATGGCGGCCAACTTCGTGTATTAGAATGGGATGGATCATTTAAAAGTTATTTTGGCCCCAACATAATGGTGGGGCAATGGTATCATATTGCCCTTACGCGTTCCTCGGGTAATATGAAAGTATATGTAAATGGGGCTCTTGAACATAGCTTTTCCTCTGTAAGTGAATTGAATACGGCTATTCTAGTAGGTGAATGGCCTGGAGGTGGAGGCGAAAACTGGAAGGGCCCTATGGAAGAATTCCGCATCTGGAATTACGCACGCAGCCAAGCTCAGATCATGGATGCGATGAACTGTAAGCTCAGTGGCAATGAAGCAGGCCTTGTCGCCTACTACGATTTTAATCAAGGAACACCCGGAGGAGATAATACCGGGCTTACCACGATCATTGATCGCACCGGCAATGGCAATGATGGTACCTTATATGAATTTGCCCTTACTGGGAGCACTTCTAATTGGGTATCCTGCGATGCGCCTTTGGATGGCGATTGTGCGGTAGGAGGTTGTGGAGGAGAAGTAGTGGGCTTGCCGCTGCAATTAAAAACGAAATCGACGGTGCCCACCTGCCCCAATGCCAATGACGGAACGGCTACCGTTCTAGCCTGGGGCGGCGCGCAAAGCAAAGGGAATGGCCGGTTTAATACGACGACTGAGTTTTTGGGGTTTCAGCAATTAGCTGATTGGGGCGTTTTCCCAACAAGTGGTGATTTAAATAGTGATGGATCCCCTGATCTATTTCTTTTCGGTACGCCAACAGCATTAGATGTTTGGTTCAATAATGGTGATGGAACCTTTAAGAATTCCTTCCAATTTGACCAACTTGGTTTTTTCTCAAATGGCTATGGGGGAGACTTGGGAGATGTAGATATTTTTTCTTCTGCAAGGCTTTATTTTAATGATAATGGACAAGTAACTCCTTATTCTTATCAATGGGATGCTAATGCCAATAATCAAACGACAGCAACAGCTACTAATCTCGGACCAGGGACATATTTTGTAACGGTTACAGACAGTGAGGGGAATACCGGGCTGGCTTCCGTAGAAGTAGAGGGGGTTCCTGTTTTTTCGACAAGTTCTGCTTCCACTCCTGTTTCATGTGATGCAGGAGACAATGGAACTGGTCAGGTTTTTGTTCAAAATCAAAGCGAGGTGGTCTATGAGCAACTCTCTGAGGCTTATCCAGTGTATATTGTCTCTGAAGTCAAGACCGGGGATCTGGACAATGATGGAGCCCTTGATTTTGTGGTTTCCGGTTCCAATCAAGGGATTGGAGAAGTAAGGGTGTATATGGGGAATGGCGATGCAACATTTGTTGAAAATGTTGGCGCTTATATAGGAACCTCTACAACTGGAATCGCTTTAGGGGATTTGAATGAAGAGGGGGTTTTAGATTTAGTGGAAGGAGGGGTTGGTGCACCAATGATGAATATTAAATTTGGAAATGGTGACGGGACCTTTACCCTAAGCGAATCTTTTTCTTTTTCGGGTGGCGGGACATGTTTCCTATATGGCGTTTCCCTGGGAGATTTGAATGGTGATAACCACCTGGATATCATTTTTGTTTCTTCAACAGCTTGTCAAACCATTAGGATATTGCTGAATAATGGGGATGGAACCTTTATAGATCATTATGAATTAAAGTACGCTCATCCATTTCGAGATGCCCTGATTGACGATTTTGATGGCGATGGCGATCAGGATTTTTTTGCTGTAGGCATTTTTCAACAACATACCTTATTTCTGAATGATGGAAGCGCTAACTTCACGCGCATTGATGAGTCTTATGGACTCAATAATTTTTGGCTCGGAGGAGATGCAGAAGATTTGAATGGAGACGGTTTCCCTGATGTATTTTTGGTAGGTAGAAAAGGTACCCCAAATACAGTTTTGATAAACGATGGTGACGGTACTTTTACACCTCTGGAGGGGGATTTTGGATGTGAAGATGGCTGGAACGTTATTTTAATTGACTTGGATGAAGATGGTGATAAAGATGCATTTGTAATTGGTTTACCTTCAAAAGTTTATTTTAATAACGGTAATGGCTATTTTAGTGAAGGCCAATACGAAGGCAATAACTTCTTTGTAGGCGATTTCGGAGATTTTGATCAGGACGGTGACGTAGATTTCATTGCTTGCAATAATAATAGCGGTTGTAGGGTGCTAAGAAATGATTTCGGCAACCCCTTCTCCTACCAATGGCCGCCCTCCGCCAACTCCCAAACCACCCAAACGGCCACCGACCTCTCTGCCGGCACCTACACCGTCACCGTGACGGACGGCAACGGCTGCTCAGCTACTACCGATGTGGTGGTGGAAGAAGCGGATGATAAACCCTATTTACCCTTGACTGCCTATACTAAATCCACAAGCGAAACTTGTTTTGAAGCAGCAAATGGTTCTGTTACGGTAGTTGCTTCGGGTGGAGCCCAAAGTAAAGGAACCGGAAGATTTATTCCATCTAATGAGGGCATGGAGAATTTCCCTCCCAATTCTAGTGCCGTGCTATTAGGAGACCTTGATAATGATGGCGATTTGGACGCATACATAGCTAATAATCTAGAAGACGATCCCGATGATGTTTGGTTGAATGATGGCGATGGCACATTCACTTTCGTTCCCATCGACTATGAAGAAACGGCCAATAGAAGCACTTACGGAGATTTGGGCGATCTGGACGGGGATAATGATCTGGATGTTTTCCTTTGTAATGCATACGGTGAAAGTATTGTCCTTTTTAACAATGGTGATGGCACCTTCTTTACTGATGGAAATACCTACAAACCTGCTGACGCGGGGCAGGCATCCACAAATTATGGCATTGACCTCGGGGATTTGGATAATGATGGCGATTTAGATGCCTTTGTAACTGGCTGGAGTAATAGGCCAAATAAGGTATGGAAGAATAATGGTGATGGTACCTTCCAGGAAATTTCAGAAGGCTATGGCAACTCAACAAGCCGAATGGTTGTACTGGCTGACTTCAATGGAGATAATTACCTCGATGCCTTCGTAGGTAACTGGGATAATCAGGATAATAAAGTATTCATTAATAATGCTGATGGTTCCTGCACTTTTACAGAAAGTAATACTACTTATCCTAGTGGTAAAACTTCTCAAGTAAAAGCTGGAGACTTGGATGGTGATGGTGATGTAGACGTAATTGTAAGGAATTCCTTTACAGGCAATGACCAAATTTTATTAAATGATGGAAGCGGTATTTTTACAATTGAGTCTTTTTCTAATGGCGTAATAGGTAATGGTATGGCTCTCGGCGATGTAGATGGAGATTGCGATCTGGATGTTGTTATTCCGGCCACTTCAGGAACGGCTATTTATCTTAATGACGGCGATGGAAGCTTCTCTCCTGGCTCTTGGGGATTCGGTTCATTTGGATCTGCTAACGACATCAATCTGGGTGACCTGGATAATGATGGAGATCTGGATATAATAAAAGTTCCTAACTTGATCAAGGTGTTTTTCAATGATAACAGTCAAATTGAACCTTATACCTACCAATGGGATGCGAATGCAGGAAGTAAAACAACCGCAGGTGTCGGGAATCTGGCACCCGGAACCTATTATGTTACTGTAACAGATAGCGACGGGAATTCAGTGGTTTCTTCCGCAGAAGTTGAAGAGAGCAGCGATTTTTCCATTCAGTCAGAAGTTACTTCTGAAAGTTGCCCGGGAGCAGAAGATGGCACCGCAAGTATTTTTGGTACCAACTCGATACAGGTAAACATTCTTGATTCAGGACAAAGCATTTTTACTGGCGGAAGCTGTAGAAATGCAGAATTAGGTGACTTGGACGGTGATGGAGATCTGGATGCTTACATAGTTAGGAGAGGTGCAAATGACAGGATTATAATAAACGATGGACAAGGAAATTTCACCCTTGATCCAAATGAATACATAGGAAACTTTGCTAATGGAGTTGAATTTGCAGAACTAGATAATAACCCCGGATTAGACATTTATGTTAGTGTAGATGGTGCTAATAAAGTTTTGGTAAATGATGGTGCTGGTAATTTCTCTATCCTACCTCAAGATTACTTGACAGGAGGTACAAGAAGTTCAGCATTAGGAGATTTTGACCAAAATGGGACAATCGACGTTTTTGAAGGTAATCTTCGAGTATATAAAAGAGCATGGTTAAATGATGGCAATGCAGTGTTCACCATTACGTCAGAATTATATCAGGCTACTTCGACTTTAGATGTAGAGACCGCTGACCTCAATGGTGATGGTCTCCAGGATATTTTTTCTGCCGGTAGTGGAAATGCTCATCATATTTTCTTTGGCAATGGCGATGGAACCTTTACGCTTTCAAGCAATTCTTATGGCGAAAACGCTAACTCCTGGGATGTTGAACTAGGAGATTTGGACGGAGACGGAGATATAGACGCATTCATCGCCAACGATAATGAAACACCAAATGAGGTATACCTGAATAATGGTCAGGGCCTCTTTACCTTAGCTGGGCAATATGGTGATGCAGCCAATCCTGCGGTCGCACTTGGCGATTTAGATGGAGATGGTGATTTAGATGCCTATGTAGCTTCTGTATCTGGAGTGACAAACCCAGATAGAATTTGGCTAAATAATGGTGACGGGACATTCTTTGATTCTGGGATTACATTTAGTAATGGAAGAACTTTTGACGTGAAAATGGGGGACCTTAATGGAGATGGAAGGTTAGACTTATTAGTGGTGCATGAAACCCTTGGTCCGCTGATCTACTTCAACACCCCCAACGGCTTCTCCTACCAGTGGAACGCTAACGCCAACAATCAAACTACACAAACCGCGGTTGACCTCGCCGCCGGCCTCTATGAAGTCACCATCACCGATGCCAACGGCTGCTCGGTGGTGGAACAAGTACTGATCCCTGAAGGAGAGCAAACCTCTACCCCCGTGGTTCTTTGCCCGGATGACAGCACCTGTGTATTCCTGGATGCCAATTGCGAAGCTTTCTTGCCCGACCTATCCAATGAAATTAATTTCATCGATGCGAGCGGTCCCGGCAGTTGGGGGGCTTTCAGCGCCGGAGCAGACTTCTCTATGACGGCCCTCAACAATTGTACGCTCTACGGCTTCGGCCGCAACGATAGCGACCAATTGGGCCTTGGCGCTCCTACCTCCAGCGAACCCGAGGCACAGGAAGTGCCCTTCGGCGGCAAATGGAAGCGCCTGGCCTCCGGCCAAACACAAAGCATAGGCATCCTGGAAGATGGCACCCTCTGGACCTGGGGCGGCCCTAATGCCACGCCGATACAAATCGGCACCGATACCGACTGGAAAGAAATCGCTGCCGGCGCCGAGCACTTCCTGGCCATCAAGCTGGATGGTACGCTCTGGGCATGGGGCAACGGCACCTTCGGCAAACTGGGACAGGGCAACGAGGATGATCAGGCTACGCCTGTGCAGGTAGGCAGCGATACCGACTGGCGCAGCGTAGCGGCCGGCACTCCGCTGGATCTGGGGTGTCATTTCATTGAAATGTTCCATTTTGATGATATCGGCAATTACACCTCCTGCTTTATCAAAGTATGCGTCAAGGACAGTTCCGATATTTCCATTCTTTGCCCGGGTATCATCACCCTTATAGCCGATTATTCCTGTCGCGCTTTCCTGGATACGCTTCCGATGGTGAATCCCGGTTGCTCGGACACAGCCAGCTATACCCTCAGCTGCTTCCGCGATGACGGCCTGGGCATGTAGGATCCTTTCCACCCCGGCTGCACTCAGGTCACCTGTACCGCCATCCGCGATGATGGCGAAGAAGATGTCTGCGTCTATGACGTCTGCGTGGAATTCCCCGTAATCCAGGATAGCACCTGGTGCATTGACACTTTTCCGAGCTGCGACCCGAATGATTGTTTGGTGATGACGGATTTTATGGTGGTGAATGACAAGATATTGATAGGAGAGGAGATCACCTTTGTCAACAATAGCTTGAATGCGACTTCCTACGAATGGCAACAGGATGGATATCCGATTGCCACTACGCAGGATCTGGCTTACACCTTCCTGGCTACAGGAATATATAACATTTCCTTGCTGGCTTTTGAGGGAAATGGGTGTGTGAATAGGAAGACGATTTGTGTTGTGGTGGCGCCAAAGGGCGCAGGGGTTTCATATGAACCTTATAATAGCCCTGGAGCTAATAATAGGACTGGTACAGGTGATGATGATGTTGAATACGAAATTTGTATTTCTGAAAGTGGGCTTTTTTATTATAAAGAATTACCTAGCGGGGGAACATCTGTTTTTAAGGATGATCTATTTGATGGCGGAGATTTCGAAGCAATCCCTGAGGAAAACCTTTCATTGGATGGTTTAGATCCTGCGGTCCTCTACCCGCCGGATCCCGGTTCAGGTGAGGAGCAGGAGTGGTTCAATAACGATTATTGTAAACCGAAAGACGGTAATTTTCAGTTGAAAGCGCCGCCGGCGCCGCATACTAACACATCGATAAATTTGAATACCCCTAATACTTGTGATCCTATTTACACGCCTCCTGGAAGCGGAACAACAAGTACTACTTATACGCTTACCGTAACGGATGACATTAGCAGATGTATGGTCACATCTACCATTACCATTGAATCTGATTGTTCAGGAGATTGCACCTGTGCTGATTTCACAGGGATCACTGAAAGCAATCCATTTAACTTAAATGCTTGGGATTTGAATTTTGGAGGTACGTTCATGGATGTTGATAATGACGGAGACTTTGATCTTGTGTTTGGGTTCGGCAATGTTTCCTTCTACGAAAACATTGGCGATCAGCATATCCCTGATTTTGATAAAAATCAAAGCCTACTTATTACAACAGATTATACTTTCCCACAAAGCTATGATTACAATCAAGATGGATTTGATGATTTCTTTGCGCTTGATCCGGATACTGGTGAAATCATTTACTTTGAAAACCAGGGATTACCAGGCGTTAACTTTTCAGAATACCCTACTGGAGTGATATTACCGATTTCACTAAATGATGTTTATGCATTCACTATTGGAGATCTAAGTAATGATGGTTTACCTGATCTGATTTATAGTCAAATTGATGAGGGCAATGTGAAATATTGGGAACATATTCCTGGAGGAGATTGTACGAACAACGGCGCTCCTTGTTTCCAGCAAATCGGAAATAATGAGTCCCTAGTTGATGGGTTACCCCCGGTTCAGACAAACCCACAACCTTATCCTGAACTTCACGATGTTGATTGTGACGGTGATTTGGATCTATTTATAGGTATGCCAGGGGCAATGGCCCTTTATGAAAACTATGGTACAATAGTTCCTCCTGGAACCCTGCCAGACATAGAGACTCAAAATTACCAACTCAATCCAATTGGCATTGTTTCAGGTAATTTAATAACAGAATTCTATTGTGGTCGCTTCGTTGATATAGATGCTGATAATGCCATTGAATTGTTTGTGGATGACGCCACGAAAATTATGTTTTTTGATCGTTGTACAGATGGGACGCCTCTCCCAGGCGAGTGTGAGGAGGATAACCTGCAATACCTGACGACAGCAATATCTTCAGGTACTTATCACGCCAAACAAACGCTTGAAGCGGCTGTACCGGTAGAATCTGCCGCCAATGTTACCTTCAAAGCAGGAATAACCATTTCACTCCTCCCTGGATTTGAGGTACCTCCCGGAACAGATTTCCTGGCCAAAATTGAACAATGCACTTTATTGTTCACTCCAGAAGAAGGGGAAGAAGATCAGGCAACCAACAGGGCTGATAACCAACCATTAGATAACTTGAATAAAGATGAATGGATATTGCGCGCTATGCCGAACCCATTCCGCTCATCTACAACCATACAGTTTATTTTACCCGAGAATGTAGAATCCGGCTATCTGAAACTTTCTAACATAACGGGTGAGGGAGTACTTCTTTTCTTCGAAGATCGTCCGTTAGAGGCCGGAACTTACGAGCTTAGCCTGGATGGTGCTTTGCTGTCTCCTGGAATATACATCTTAAACTTGAAAGTAGATGAGCAGATTTTAACGGAGAAGCTAGTGTTGATTAAGGATTAAAGATCAAGAGAGAAGTTTTTTTGGGTGCATTTCACTTTGTCGCTACAGGCAAGAGAAGAGATTATTTTCAGAGAGAGGCACGCGGCCGCGTGCCTCTCTCTGAAGAAAACACCTTCTCAAGAACAGCGACAAAATGAAATGCACCCGTTTCTTTATAAGAAAAGAAACCTTCAATATGTTTATTAACTTAGGTTAAAAGTATTTAGAGCTAAAAACAACCACAATTGTAAAGCCCCCTAAGATAAAAACTTAGCCCTTAACCTTTTATCCACCCCCACAACCTGCTCGATCAATCCATGCCTCCCATCATTCAAAACCAAAAAATCGGCACGGCGCAGCTTTTCCACCTCAGGCCATTGCTTACGCATACGCTCTCGTACCGCCTCTTCTGAGCTTCCATCCCTCGCCATAACGCGTTCAAGACGGACCTTCTCCGGCGCATACACACAAATGATCTTATCCAATTGCAGGTAGCTACCACTCTCAAAAAGCAAGGCCGCTTCTTTTAAGGTGTAAGGAGAACTAGTTTGTTTCTCATGCCATCGAATAGAATCTTCCTGGACAGCAGGATGTACCAGTGCATTTAACTTCTTGAGTGTAATGGGATCGGAAAAAGCCTTTTTGGCAATATGCGCTCTGTTTAATCGACCATCTTTAAGATAAGCTTCTGAACCAAAGAGTTCTTTTATACCTTGGATGAGTTGTTTATCTTCGACCATCAAACGCTTTGCTTCTTTATCAGCATAGTAAACGGGAATCCCTAAAACTTCGAATACACGACAAACAGTAGATTTTCCGCTGCCGATACCGCCAGTTATACCTATTTTCATTACTTAATTATAATTTTTCACTTCGTAGAAACGAGAAAATTCATATATTGAAGTTGTTTAAATACTCTGTAATCTAAGTTAATGAATATTTTGAACGAAGGGATTTTTTTCTTCAACAAGGCAAAAAACGTAGGCATAACTTGTCCCGGATACTTTCGGGAACCTTAGTTACGGTGAGGCTTTTTAACGAAGTGGAAGGAAAAAAGAACTCTTCAAAATGTTTATTAACTTAGGTTATAGAGTATTAAAAATGGTTCATTATAAAAATCTTGATCAAATTTTTAAAAACCCTATGAAAAAAGCTTTACCCTTTTTGTTCCTTCTATCTTTTGGTGTCCTTTTTTCACCTATTACTAGCGCCCAGGATCTGGATATTCACTTCTCTCAGTTTTATTTTGCTCCTATGCAGCATAATCCAGCTCTTACAGGCATTTTTGCTGAAGATGTTCGGGTAGCAGGCATCTATCGCAATCAATGGCGTTCAGTTCCTGTTGATTACCAAACCTTTTCGGCTGCTTTTGACATGAAGCTGCCAGCTTCTTTTATTCGTCCCGGACAATTAGCTGTAGGTGCTGTTTTTAATTACGATGAAGCCGGAGATGCCCAAATGACCTTTGCCGAGCTGGGCTTATTTGCGTCCCTCTCCTACCCTCTCGATCCTTCTAACTGGCTAACCATTGGCTTTCAGGCTGGTGGTGGACAAAGAGCCTTCTCTGATGGTAACCTTAAATGGGACGAACAGTTTGATGGCGAAGTTTACAATCCTTCTCTTAGACCTAGTGAAACTTTTCGCAATGATCAAGCCTTTTTTTCTGACTTCTCCACCGGCCTTAACTGGCATTTTCAGAAAGATAAACGCTTTCATTTTAATTTAGGCAGTGGGATTAAACACCTGACTACACCAATCATCTCATTTAAAGACAATAGCGAGCTTCAATGGAATATGCGGTTTAACGGATATTTCAACATCAGTGTTCCACTCAATACTAAACTGGATGCGAACTTATACACACTTGGTCAATTTCAGGGTAAAGCTTCCGAATTGCTTGCCGTTGCCGGCCTTAAATATCACATCAATCCCGTTTACAACTTTGCAGTTGGTGCGAATATGGGTCTCCGGGCAGGTGATGCCCTGATTCCTTCTATTATGGTCGATTATTTGCAATGGACAGCAGGCTTCAGCTATGATATTAATACGTCGGAATTTGTAGAGGCTACCAATGGAAAAGGAGGCCCGGAAATTGTGATCATTTATAAAGTTACCAAAGTAAAGTCTACAGGGGATTTTCGTTCTTGCCCGGTGTTTTAAAGTCTAAGGAACGTTTAAATAGTTCTTTGATATAATTTGTGGAAAAATGGAACTTCAAAATGATAAGCCTTTCAACCGGTACAAGGGCATTCAAGGCTTATCATTTTGAAGTTCCACACAATTTGTCAAAGAACAAGTAAAATAAAAGTTCAAAACATACCTACCACTTCCTCAGCAAATCAAAGCACATCCTTAGCCAACCTTACTTTGGCATGGTTTTCGGCATTAGATTTAATCGAAAGGAAGTCATTTGATAAATAGGGAATAAACGTTGTGTTCACCCCTCTATTCCTAAAAATATCAGTGGCTTTACTTTGATTAAAACAAATGATTGCTGTGAAAAATATTGTTTATATAAGTATCCTATTAACCGGTTTGCTTAAGTTGTCGGCCTTTGCTCCCCCTGGTACAACTGAGCTTAAAGAGGCCAATACGGCCTTTTTTGGAATAACCACTATGAGTGATACCATCATTGATGTTATTCCCCTCGGAGTTCAGAAAATGTATTGTGTAGATACCAGTATGCTCGAAGGACAACTAAACTTTGTGACCATTGTAGGGGCTCCGGCTTCACCTCCTTATGTACAATTTGAGTTATTAGACACTTTTCCAGATTGCTACAAATTTGCTTACAAAGGGATTAATCCAGGTGGTACCGATAGCGCTTATGTTGTTGTTTGTGATAATTTCAATATTTGTGACACCCTACCACTAATCATAACAGTAGTGGAAACACCCAAAGAAGATACTACTTATGTGAAGCTTAGGGATAACCAACGTTTTCTATTATGTCTGCAGGGGGATGAACTAGCGGGCGATATAGATACCATTCTGGAATTTGAAGACTTCAGCGGCTCATTTTATGAATACAATAACATACCATTTTGCTATGAGTATTATCCTAAAGGAGGAGCACAGCTCGATATTGGAAGAATAGGCTTTTGCGATGAATGGGGAATTTGTGATTATACAACTTACATCATTGAATTTTGTGGACCAGTAGATACACAATGGATTTATGATACCGTGCTGGTGAACTTTGCCGGGGAGGTTTGCCTGGACACCACAGAACTTCCGGAAAAATTCTTTCAGGTTTCGGGAGGGTTTGTGGATACTCCTCCTAATTCGTTTACCCTTGATATTGATCCTGAAAATGTTTGTGTTTCCTTTGAAGCTATTAACTTAGGAACCGATACCGTTCAAATAACGATTTACGACCGCCTGGGAAATGAAGATATTGCGCTGCTATCACTTACTTCAATACCTCCCGCACCTTCTTCCTTTACCGACACGCTTACAATGGGAGATACATCCTATTACTGTATAGATGACTCAGAACTCGCAGGACCCCTTTCGTCCTTTTTTAATGACTGCTTACCAACGTCTAACAACCTGGAATACAGTGATGATATCCAATCCCTTTGTATCGAAGCCATTGCCGAATCAGTGGGTACAGATCAGGCATGCTATATTCTTTGTGATCAGCTGGGTATATGTGATACTTTTTATTTTGCACTATCTGTAATTTATCGCGAATCAGATCTTATTATTGATGCCATCATCGACTTGGATACCACCTTACAAAATGAACCCATAAATGTAAGGGTACTTAATAACGATATTACTTCAATAGTCGGATACAATCAATTTTTTCTGCTTTCGCCAGGCAAAGGTGGTATTGGACCGAACAATGGAGAAGTTACTTTAAATAGCGCTTCAACTGGCATTATTTATACTCCGGATGAAGCATTTTGCGGTGATGTAGATGCTTTTAGCTATGTGATTTGTAACGATTATTATTGTGATACTGCCAGTGTGTACATTTATGTTGATTGTATCTTGGAGCCTATAGAAGTTTTTGACGGCTTTTCACCTAACGGAGATGGTGTTAACGATTATTTCACGATCAATGGACTTGAGTTTTTCAATACCCACCACCTGATAATTTACAATCGTTGGGGTAACCCGGTCTATGAAAGTAAAAATTATCAAAATGACTGGAATGGAACGTGGCGTGGTGAAGGACTTCCCGATGGTACGTATTTCTATTTGCTAGAGGTCGATGGTTCTAAATCCTATTCAGGTTATATTGTTCTACAAAGATAAGATAGGCGAAAGTTGATGAAATTTAAAAACTAAAACGAAGATTAAAAAATTGAAAACGTACATATACAATATCACACTATGTTTTGGATTATGGGTCCTGTGTAATCCGTTGGGAGCTCAACAGGACCCACTTTACGCTGCCTACATGTTCAACAACCTGACCTATAATCCTGCATATGCAGGGGCACAGGGCCATCTTTCCGCAGGTCTTTTACACCGTACACAATGGTGGTCAATAGAAGGGGCTCCACAAACACAATCTTTTTTTGTTCATACGCCCTTAAAAAACGAGCGAGTTGGCCTTGGGCTTAATATTGTTCAAGATAAAATTGGTGTAGATAATTCTTTTAATGTTTATTTTTCTTATGCCTACCGCATTCCGGTTGGCAAGGGTAAACTCGCCATTGGCCTTCAGGGAGGACTTCACAATTGGCGAACCGAGTTTTCAAAATTAAACCTTAACGAAACAGTAGATGATGTCTTTGCCGAAGATCAAATATCTCGATGGCTTCCAAATTTTGGCGCAGGCATTTACTTTTCCAATGATTACTGGTATATTGGAGTATCTGTTCCACGCATTCTGGAAGAAAGCCTCCGCCAGGAATTTATTAACGGGCAGCGCTCTTTGCTTTATCGGCATTACTATTTTGGAGCGGGTGCTGCTATACCGCTTGATTCAAAAGGAAATATCGTTTTTAAACCGTCAACACTTGTAAAAAATACCGGACTGTTCGGACTGTCTGCCAATTCAGAAAATGAATTGAGCATTCAGGCACCTACTGAAGTGGAACTTGATTTTTCATTACTGTTTTTTAAGAAGATTTGGCTCGGCGCTTCTGCCCGCACTGCCCTGGCAGCCCTTACGAACAACCAGACCGCCTATGAATCGGTAAACTTCTGGAGTGCATATTTTTTCCCCATGGGACTTCGTATAGGAACAGCCTTTGATTTCCCTCTATCCCAGCTAAACCAAGTGAGCGGTGGCTCCTTCGAATTATTCATGGGCTATGAATTTAATTTTAAAACGAAACGAATGGTAACCCCCAGATATTTTTAATGCGATTAACGGCTAGCGAGAAACGGAGAACGAGAGTCAATTTATCCGTTTCCCGTTGATCGTTTGCCGTAATTTAAGATTTTACCCATTATTAAAAAAAGCAATAAAAGATGTTAGATGCCCCCATTAATGTACACTTAAAACTACTTTCATTCCTCCTTTTCATGCTTTTATGCACGGCATTACCCGGCCAGGCTAAACTAAAAAAAGCGATAAAAGAGATGGATGCCTTGAACTACACGGAAGCCATAAGGCTATTGACGGAAGCACTGGAAAAAGAAAATGCCCCCGATTACAAGCTGCAATTAGCTGAATGCTACAGACGAACAAACAACTGGAAAGAAGCTGTATTTTGGTACGGACAAATAATGGAATCAGGTATTATTCGTCCTATTCACCAGCTTTATTACGGTCAGGCCCTTCAGCGTGAAGGGCAATGTGACAAAGCTCTTAAATGGTTTGAAGCTTATGCCAAAGCTCAACCAAATGATGTTAGAGCTCAACACCTGGTACAATCTTGTATTGAAAAAGATTATCTACAAAGTAAAAATGCCCTGTTTTACACAGTTACCCCATTAAGTATCAATACTGAATACAATGAACACTGCCCGACTTTTATAGGAAACAGTATCTTGTTTGCTTCTGATAGACCAGATAATAATCCTATTGAAAGAACAAATGCATGGACCGGCCAGGAATTCCTGGATTTTTACTATGCCGAAAATATGGGAGAATTCTCCTTGCATTGCTCAGAGCTAAACTTTAGAGCACCTGAAAAATATTTGCCCGAATTTAACAGCCCTTTTCACGATGCAGTCATCACTTTTACAGAAAATGGAAAAACAGCGTTTTTTACCCGAACCACCTTTGATAGTAAAAGCAGCGATGGCATTGCCTACTTGAAAATATTTTTTTCCCAAAGAGATGATCTGGGGGTTTGGTCAAAGCCAGAATTACATCCCATCAATGATGAAGAATACTCCTTTGGGCATCCTTCCGTCTCCCCTGATGGCAACCGATTGTATTTCGTTTCCGATCGCCCGGAAGGTTATGGTGGAATGGACATCTATGTCTCAGAGCATGTAGACGGCAATTGGAGCGCTCCAATAAACCTTGGCCCTACCATAAATACAGAAGGAAATGAAGTATTTCCTTATTTTCACGCTCCTACAAATACTTTATACTTTGCTTCTGATGGGCATATCGGCCTTGGAGGTCTGGACATTTACTACACCCAGGAAAGAGCTGGCCGTAACTGGGGAATGATTATCAATCCCGGTAGTCCAATTAATTCATTAAGCGATGATTTTGGTATCATTGTCACTGAACCAGGTACATTTGGCTACTTTTCTTCTGACCGGAGCGAAGGAGCCGGAAAAGATGATTTGTATGCTTTTTGCAAAACATCTTCTACCTTCAATTTCCTGGTCTATGATGTAGTCAATAAAGAAGCCCTTGAAACAGTAGATATTTTCATAGAAGGTTCCAAACATTCGCTCGCAACCGATAGAGAAGGTAAAGCTACATTTGAACTTGCGTTGGAGGATTGTGCCCAGCTTGTTTTCAATAAACCCGGGTACTTGCCCAATAATCGTTATTTATGCGCAGAAAAAATTGGCGAAAGTCGTGTAATTGAAATTCCTTTGGAAAAAGAGCCCTTGATTCAAATCGAGGGGATTGTTTTTGATGAAGATGATTTCCCCAAAGAAGGTGCTACCGTTACGCTGTTTACGGATTGCCCCGGAAGCCCCCCGGTATCTATGGTTACCAATGCCACCGGGCGCTATCTCTTTAAAGTCAATCGAAACTGTTGTTACACCGCTATTGCCACCGCACTTGACTATCAAAGCATTAGTTCTGAACAATTCTGCACTATGGATTTATTGGAAAATAAAACCTTTCACGAAAGCTTCAAATTATTGCCAGGAAAAGCAATGCCTTTATTGGCATCTAAGGGGCCAGAACCTTTGCCCCAGGAAGCAGTAACCGAATCATTTGAAGTCAGCCAGACTATTAGCCCTCAGACTAAGGAACATCCAACCCCATTTTTATTGGCCATTTTTTACGATTTTAATTCGGCAAAAATAAAACTGAGTTCCAAACCCACACTTAATCGCTTATTGCTTTTTCTCAATCAATATCCTGACTTGATCATTGAGATTGGCTCCCATACGGATGCCAGAGGTAATAAAGATTACAATCTCGAACTTTCCCAAAAGCGAGCGAATGCCGTAAAAAACTGGCTTGAAAACAAGGGGATTGCAAGAGAACGATTGATTGCTAAAGGCTATGGGCAATCTCTTATCCTCAATGAATGCAAAGAAGGCATTGATTGCGAAGAAGCCGAACATTTGATTAATCGCCGAACAGAGTTTAGAATTCTGAATCAACGCATCTTGGTGGACTAAGAAGAATGTCACCAAAGTCTACTTTGGTAACATTTTTCTTATTTAATTTTGGAAATAATTCATATTATTATTCAAAATAGTTCTTTGACATAAATTGTGGAAAATGGAGCTTCAAAATGATAACCTTTTCAGCCACAAGGGCATTCAAGGCTATCATTTTGAAGCTCCACACAATTTGTCAAAGAACGTCCAAAATTAAATTATTGACCCATGTCAAATATAGGTTTAATCATAGAAGAACGTAGCAGGGATATTGGTGATTTTTTAGTAGGACGCCTTTTACCATTCCGGAAGAAACGAATGGTGGGTCCATTCATTTTTATCGACCATATGGGTCCTTCAATTATCAGGCCTGGCCAATATATGGATATAGGCCAGCATCCCCATATTGGCTTATCTACCTTAACCTACCTTTTTGAGGGAGAAATTATGCATAGAGATTCTCTGGGAACAGAACAGTTGGTGGTACCCGGTTCCGTTGGTTGGATGACAGCTGGCAAGGGAATTGTTCATACCGAACGGACACCCTTGAAGATGCGAGATGGTAAAGAATATAAGGCTCATGGTTTTCAGATTTGGGTGGCTCTACCTAAAGAACTTGAAGAAATGGAACCTGAGTTCTCCTTTACTCCACCTGAATCGCTCCCCAAATGGTCAGAAAACGGGATGGATTTTACGCTTATAGCAGGCAATAGATACAGTAAAAAATCACCGGTTCCGGTTTATTCTAATTTATTTATGATCGAGGCAAAATCCAATCAAAAAACATCTTTTAATATAGAGGACAATCTCAAGGGAGAAATTGGCATTTGTGTTGTAGATGGCTACATAGAAGCATGCGGTGAAAAAATAGAGAAAGGAAGAATGCTCGTCTCAAAAGAGAAAGATGTTTGTAATATCAATGTCGGAGAAAACACTCATCTACTATTCTTTGGTGGTGAACCTTTTGAAGAAGAAAGATTCATTTATTGGAATTTTGTGGCCTCTGATAAAGATAAGATTGAAGAAGCAAAAATCAAATGGAGAGACAAAGCCTTTAGCATGGTCCCGGGTGAAAAGGGTTACATACCTTTGCCGGCGTTTTAAGTTATCTCTTAATGGTGGGAACGTAAAACAGTCCTTTCAAAAGCAACGAATTACTTTTCAAACACCTTCAAAATCAAAACATTATTCTCATGAGAAAACTAGTGCTTCAGGAACTAAATCATTGATAGCTTTAGAGGCGATTTTTTTGGTGGCAAACGAGGCGCGAAGAGGGAGCATAGCCCAAAGCTACGTGACCGATGAGCAACGAAGTAGGCCGCCAAAAGAAGCCCTCAAAAGTGTCAAGGATTTAGTTCCTGAAGCACTAGGTGCATTTTTAGGTTTATTATTTTTTATTTCAAACTTGTGTTTGGCCCAATCCGATTACAAAAACGCTCAATCTCTTGTAGATGAAGGTTACAAACGTTTTAATGTCGAATTCGGCTCTGTAACTTATGCGGTTTCTGGTTTCATGGAAGGAACCGAAACCCTTTTTTTTGATCACTTGGGCTGGCGGGAGGCCAGTTCATAACTTGACTTATTTCCCTATACTTCTTTCATGCAAGAATTTACATTTACACCTTTTCCAATCCTGACAACGGAACGGCTCGTCCTCCGTCAACTAGAGTTCTCTGATAATAAAGCTATTTTTGAACTTCGCTCTGACAAAAGAATAACGGAATTCATTGATCGCCCACTATACCGTAGACTAGACGAAGCTGATTATTTCATCAGATGGATCTTTCAACAAATGGAACGCAATCGACTTGTCTACTGGGGAATTTCTTACAAAGACCATTCTGATTTACTCGGCACCATTTGTCTTTGGAACATCAGGGAAGAGCAAAGCACAGCCGAAGTAGGTTATGAACTTTTGAAAGATTATCAACAAAAAGGAATTATGAACGAAGCCTTGGAAAAGGTTCTGGAATATGCCTTTAAAACCCTTCAATTTCGGGCAATAGATGCCTTTACACATAAGGATAATGAGGCCTCTAAAAGGCTTTTGGTAAAAAATGGTTTTAAGCACGAGAGCCACCGAAAAGACCCCAAAGTTGCTGTAAATATTGTTTTTAGAAAAGTGGCATGACCTCAATCCAGCGGAAATATTATCAATAAGCATCCAGTTCCAACCAATCCCCCTAAAAAACGTTTATTATACATTTTTTAATGAAGTCAGTTCTTTGACAATTGATGTCAAAGAACTTAGCAATTCTCGTTTTGGAAATCCAAAACCCAATTTACGCCGCTTCGCGACGATATTTTCTTTTGAGAGAGGCCTAAAGGGCTATTTTGCAAAGCAAAATAGCCCTTTAGGCCTCCCTCTCAAAGGAATAGCGAGAATCGCTTCAAAGAACGATAAATTATAATCAAAAATCTAACTATGACTGTTGAGATACTTGTAAAATACGTCCATTTCATTACCATTTTTGCAATTGTAAGTAGTATAGTTGGCGAGCACCTGCTAATCAAGCCCGAGATGACCCGAAAAGAAATTCGTCGTGTTTCTCTTCTTGATGGCATTTATGGTGCCAGCGTTATTTTATTACTTATTGCTGGATTCACACTGTGGTTTGGAGTTGGAAAACCAGCCGAGTTCTATAGTAGAAACTGGATTTTTCACTTAAAAATCGGCTTATTCGTCATCATAGGCGTATTATCTATATATCCTACTATTTTCTTTATGAAGCAACGCAAAGGAGAAGAATCAGACATAGTCAAGGTGCCAAAAATGATAAAGATGATGATCCGGTTTGAATTACTATTGCTTTTTATTATGCCGCTATTAGCCTCATTAATGGCAAAAGGAATTGGACAATTTTAAAACATTTAATGTTAAAAAATTGCAATTCATTTAAACTTTGATTATTTTTGTTTCATTAGTTAACGCACGTTGCGATTCATTGAAATGAGGCTAAATCGTCGATAATTGGTTTCAAAGCGTTGTCTATCGGCTCCGTTTTTCAAAAATTCCTTCTGATTTTCCTTCATTCATGGCAACTTGGTTTAGTTAATCATTAATACCAACCAGATGAAACAAAAAGATGGTTTTTGGAAAGCCGTACTAGATGAGTTCTTTGAAGATCTCCTTACTTTTTTCTTTGGCGATCAAGCTTCAAATTTTGACTTTGAAAAGGGGTTTAAGTTTTTAGACAAAGAATTTGAGCAATTATTTCCTAGTGCTGACGCCAAGGGCAGATATGCTGATAAGTTGGTAGAGGTCTATTTAAAAGATGGTTCAAAGCAATGGGTATTAGTACACATTGAAGTACAAGGGTACAGAGATGATCATTTTGAAAAACGGATGTTTGATTATTACTACCGGATTTATCACAAATATGGAGGGCGCCACATTATTGCATTGGTGATTTTTACTTACAATAATCGTTCACATTTCCAACGCAGATACTTTCGCTCCTTTATGGGTACGGAACTAAGCTATACTTTTAACGTGTTCAATTTAATTGAACATCCTGCAGAAGAACTATCTAAAAGTGAAAATTTGTTTGCTTACGTTCTTGAGGCAGCATGGCAAAATATTGGCACCTGGACAGATGAAAAATTGATGAAGGCTAAGTTAAGCCTGATGCGGCGGCTACTCGAAAAAGGCGTTCCTAAAGTACGCATTGAAAAACTGTTGTATTTTATAGAATATTACGTTAACTTTAATGATGAATCTAATAGTGAGTTATTTCAAATTGAAGTCTCAAAAATTAATAACGAAATAAAAGAAACCATGGGAATCAAGGAGTTTGTAATGAGTCAATTAAAAGCAGAGGCTACTGAAAAAGGTTTAGCGCAAGGTCTCGAGCAAGGTCTGGAACAAGGTTTGGAGCAAGGCTTGGAAAAAAGTATTTTGATAAGTAAAATGCTTATCGCCGGCGCTTCAGTCGAAGAGATTTCTAAAAAAGTTGAAGTTAGTGAGGAATGGGTTAGAAAACTGAAAAATGAAATTTTCGGTTCTCAAAAAAACGGATAAACCTTAAATCGAACGACTAAATAATTGCGTGGATGGACGGTTTCCCCAAAGCCGGGCATCCAATGCTGCACATATGTTCCTAATAAATGGGTGACCGGCAGGCTTTACTTTTACACAGCCTTGCGAAATTTCTAATAACTCATCTTCTTCAAAGGTACGCATTCTTTCGAGGCCTTCTTGAAGATATAGCTGGTCTCGAGAGTTTAATGCCCAAGTCGTTTCGTGATTACACATCAACTTAGTAATGTGCTTGCGTATTACTTGATCTTCTTCGGACAATAAATGCCCCTTGAAAAAGGGTAACTCCCCTAGGGCAATTCGTTGATGGTAATCTTCAACCTTTTTTTCGTTTTGGACGAAAGCAGTCCATGAATCACTAATGGCAGAACATCCTAAGCCTAGTAATAAATTAGTGTGGTATGGCGTGTACCCCATGAAGTTCCGATGCAATGTCTTGTTTTGGGCAGCAATGCTTAAACTATCATGTGAAAGCGCAAAATGATCCATACCAATCTCTACATATCCAGCTTCTATTAGAAGGCTTCGCCCCATTTCGTACATGCTTCGTTTAACGGCATCTTCGGGTAAGTCTTTTTCTGAATAGGCTCTCTGGCTCTTGCTTACCCAAGGCACATGTGCATAACCATAGAATGCAATACGCTCAGGGCGTAAGGATTCTATCTTTTGAATATTATCAATGATGTTTTGATAAGTTTGTAGAGGTAGCCCGTATATCAGATCATAATTTATGGAACTGAATCCTATCTCCCGAGCAGTATTGGTGACATCAACCACTTGATCGTAGGTCTGCATCCGATTAATGATCTTTAAAACCTCGGGGGCAAAATCTTGAATCCCTATGCTTAACCTTCGAAACCCAAGCGTATAAAGGGCCTCCAGATGTGCTTTTGAAGTGGTATTTGGATGTACTTCTAAACTGAATTCATAATCCTCGCTGACCTCAGCACTTTCCTTGATTCTTGACAATAAATTGAAAAGGTTGTCAGGACTAAAAAACGTAGGGGTTCCCCCTCCCAAATGCCACTCCTTAATAATTGGTTTTTGAGGGAGAAAATCCAGGTATAGCTGCCATTCCTGAATTAAAGACTCAATGTAAGGGATCTCAACCTGGTGGTTTTTTGTTATACGCTTATTACAACCGCAATAAGTACATAGGTTTTCACAAAAAGGTAAGTGTATATATAAACTGATTTCAGGGAACGCAGAAAAAGTGTTTTCGACAGCAGTCCTCCATGCTTTTTCACTTGGTTTCTCCTTATCCCAATAGGGTACAGTAGGGTAACTTGTATAGCGAGGTACCGGAACATTATACTTTTTTATCAAATCCGCACAAGGATTACTTTCTATTGCTTGACCTTGAATCATGTTTGTTAATTTTGCCCTGCAAAGAAATTAATCCTCGTGTATAAGAGAAATGACTTTTATCATAGTCTTGCTCAAAAAAGAATTTTTGGGCTTGTTATGTAGCTGATGATGAAGTTGTAAAACGAGCCTATTCCAATAGACCAGATAATTTTGAACAACCTTTTATTACTCTAAAACAATAACCTTTTCTACATAAGTTTCCCCATCGGAACAATGGGATTTCAGTAAATAATTACCCGGAGGGAAAGCACTCAAATCAAGATAATATTGATTTTGATGAATATTTTCTAAATGCAAATACTGCTTGCCAAACAGATCATACATCTCCATTTGAAGTACTTCAGTGAAGTGATCCTCTACTTCAACCCAAATACCCTCTTTAGTAGGATTGGGGAATATTTTCACTTTATCAGGTTCAGCTCCGTAAGAAATAAACTCCTGATGGAGTAATAAATCTTCTTGCTGCTCATATACCAGATCGACCGAATCTGCATCTTGAATAAACGCTGTAATATCCGGGCATAATTCCATATCTAAATCTCCGACCTTCCACCACAAATCACCTCCATTCCTGAGGCCTGCGCGAACGTTATTCACCTCAAGATTTATTTCGGCAGTCGTTTCAGGGCAATTCTGGCTGATTCCTAAAAATGGAATGAAGAGGAAAACGAACAATCTGCAGAAAAGTAAGTTTTGCATACATTTTAGTTTTCATTATTAAAAGATGAATTAAAGTTATTAGTTATTTTTATTTAATGCAAAGCGCGAGTACCTCTAATGAGTAAATGATCCCACGGATTACTTAACCACTGAATATGACTGTGTGAAACCATTCGTCACATAACTAGTGCTTCAAGAACTAGCATTAGTTTTTTTTTAGTATGGAGAACTAACTTTTATCAAGCAGGGGTGTTTTTCTGTCATTAATGCGAAACCTTAAAACAAAACAGACATGAATCGCCTGTTTCTTTTTTTATCGCTTATTAGTTTATGGTCTATTGATGCTTTAGGGCAAACCAAATTCGAACAACCGCTGGATCCGGAACGAATAAGTCCTGGTATTAATATCATTTCTACTTCTGATAACCATTACCTTTACAGTAGTTTTGTGCAAACCGGGAATCCTTTTGGAGGTGGAAACCTGAACTTGACCAAACTAGCGCCCAATGGAAATGTTGTCTGGAGTAAAGATTTCGACTATTTTGAAACAATCGTAGATGGCCATGTAAGCGATTGGCCGGCACAAGATGCAATACTGCTTTCCACATTTTTATTTGAGGTAGGTTCAAATTTACAGGTCACTAAACTTGACCAAGAAGGTAATATTGTATGGAGCCGAAGATATGGTAGTGACAATGATGTCAACTCTGCTAACCTGGGACGAAGCATAGCGAAACCTGTTGATAACAGCTCCTTTATCCTGGCTGGTGGATCAGGAACCATTGCCAATAATATCGGAGCGAATGATCCTTATTTAGCCCAAATAGATGCCGATGGTAATTTACTCTGGGGACGTACGTTCTGCTTCAGTTGTCTGGGAGAATACGACATCGGGCTCTACGAAGTGATTAATACATCTGATGGTGGCTTTCTTCTTAAAGGATTGCTAGATAAAAATGTCGATTTCCCTTTTGATGAAGATAATTACACCGTTACCCCAAACGACTTTAACGGCCTCAATATCAACAATGACAAGCTCGACCTTGGTCCCGACACTTCTCTTTGTGAAACCCCAATCATTACCCTAGATGGTACCCTTAATGGAAATTATGAATATTCCTGGAATACCGGAGACACAACAGCAATTATTCAAGTAGATCAGCCCGGTATCTATATTCTGGAAGCCACTGATTCAGATAATTGTTTTACCCTTGTGGACTCGGTAGTCGTTTCTGATGGTGCACCGATCGATATTTATATCGCGGTAGATGATTCGGAATTTTGCACGGAGGGTTTCTTTTCATTGACGGCAATTGGCCCTACAAATTTAACTTACATATGGTCAACATCCGATACTTCCCAGACTATAGTAGTTAATTCAACAGGCCTATACGCCGTATCGGTAAGTAATGATTGCGGCTCAACTATCATTGACACGCTTCTTGAAGCCCCTTCCTTGCAAACTGGGCTAGAATTAAGCGGTGATGGCAATTTTTGTACAAGCGGTCAATTTACTTTAACTGCTGATACATTCGGAGTAGATGCTTTAAGCTGGAGTACCGGTGAAACAAAAACTACCATTATTGTCAATGCTCCGGGAGTCTACACCGCAACAGTAAGCAATCAATGTGGCAGTTTTACAGATTCCATTGAGGTTAGTATTACACCTGATCAATTTCCAAATGCCTCTTTTGATGTAATTGATGAGGGTGACTTCTGCATAAGTGGCTCCTTCACCCTTGTAGCAGATTTAGAAAATGTACTTTCCTTCGAATGGTCTACAGGGGAAATAACTGAAGTGATTGAACCTACACAACCGGGCTTATTCTCAATAACAGCTCAAAACCTCTGCGATACCGTAGTCGTAAAACAAACGCCTTTTATCCCCGTGATTTTACCGGAGATATCAGTAAGCCAAGATTCTGACTTATACTGCCTTGGACGGCCAATAGAACTGATCGCAGAAGTAAAAAATGCGCAGGGAGTAGAGTGGTCTACTGGCAGCGTTGGTTCTTCGATATTTATACAAGAATTTGGACAATATTCCGTTAGTGCTGAAAATTTTTGTGGAACGGAAACGGTAAGCATTGACGTGGAAGAACCTTTTTGCTTTGAACCATGTGGCCTGTTTGCTCCAAATATTTTTACGCCAAATGACGATGGTGTTAATGATGTATTCAGGCCAGAAGGCAATTGTCTATCCTTTATTAGTTACGAAATGCGCATCTATTCACGCTGGGGAGAGATGGTCTTTTCTACCTCTTCTTTTGAAGATACCTGGGATGGTACCTACAAAGGAAAAGAGCTACCCACAGATGTATTCGTATATGTAATTGAATATAAAGAGACTGTTGGAAATACTCCGATATTACTTGAAGGTGAGGTCATGTTGTTGCGGTAAATATGAATCATCCCAAAAATTCGGGATGATTCACATTCTCCTTTTCCCTTGATTGATTAATTGTACAACTTTTTTATCTCTTTAAAATTACCGGTCGTTGCGTTCACAATTTCTCCTGTTACCAAGTGATGCTTAAAGCAATGAAATAACTATTCAGCAGCTTCCTAAAGCGACCTTTTGCCATTCCTCCTACAAAAGCAGGTTTGGTGCGAAATTGCATGGTCATTTCTACTTTAATTTATTCATTCCGAAAGATCACAGCGATTCTCGCTCTGAAAAATAAACATGCCTACGGCGCGAAATTTCCTTTGAGGGAGGCCGAAAGGGCTATTTTGCTTCGCAAAATAGCCCTTTCGGCCTCCCTCAAAGGAAATTTCGCCACGAAGTGGCGTAAATTAGGTTTTGGATTTCCAAAACGAGAATTGCTGCAAAGATCATTATTGCTTTAAGTTATTATGACTACCTTATGAATCAGAGCCAGCATGAAAATTTTAGTACTCAAACGTTTTAAACAAATGGTTCTTTGACATAAATTGTGATAAAATGGAGTTTAAAAATGATAATCCCTTTAGCCACTAGGGCATTCAGGTTTTATCATTTTTCAACTCCACACAATTTGTCAAAGAACGAAACAAATTAAATTCAAGGTAAACAATGCCAGGAAATACATTCGGACAAGCATTCAAAATCACCACTTTTGGAGAATCACATGGTGCCGGAATCGGCGTGATCATTGACGGTTGCCCTGCAGGTTTAAAGATTGACCCGGAATTTATACAATCCGAAATGGATAGAAGAAGACCCGGGCAGTCGCGTATCGTTACCCAACGAAAAGAGAAGGATCAGATAAGAACCTTATCCGGAATTTTTGAAAATCAAACTACAGGCACCCCAATCTTTATGATGATCCCGAACGAAGATGCCCGGCCCAGGGATTATAGCCACATTCAAGATAAATTTCGTCCTTCTCATGCGGATTTTACTTACGCTGCTAAATACGGTATTCGCGACTACAGGGGCGGCGGGCGTTCCTCCGCCCGGGAAACAGCAGCCAGAGTAGCTGCCGGAGCTATTGCAAAACTTCTTATCCGGGAAGCAGGTATCTCGGTAAAAGCTTATGTTTATAGCATTGGCAAGCTCCATTTGGAAAAAAGCTACCAAGAGCTAGACCTTGAAAAAACAGAATCTAATTTGGTGCGTTGCCCGGACGAAGTGAAAGCCAAAGAGATGATTGGCCTGATCGAAAAAGTCAGAAAAGCAGGAGATACCATTGGTGGCGAAATCATAGGTTTAATTACGGATTGCCCGGCAGGTTTAGGAGAGCCTGTTTTCGATAAGTTACATGCCGATTTAGCGAAGGCCATTCTCAGTATTAATGCCTGCAAAGGATTTGAGTATGGCTCTGGCTTTTCGGGAACCCAGATGAGGGGCAGTGAACACAATGATGCGTTTAGAACCAAAGGAAATAAAGTGGTTACTCTGACGAATCATTCCGGAGGAATTCAAGGGGGGATTTCAAACGGTATGGATATATACTTTAAGGCTGCCTTTAAACCAGTTGCGACCATAGTTCCCGACCAGGAATCGGTTAATGAAGAGGGAGAGGCCGTAATGGTAAAAGGAAAAGGCAGGCATGATCCCTGTGTTCTACCCCGAGCTGTACCAATTGTAGAAGCAATGACAGCACTTACAATGGCCGATCACTGGCTTCGGGCCAGAGGTTCGGCGAAGCTATAACGAAAAAAGTTGGCAAATAAATTTGAAAGAACAAATAAAGGAAGTATTTTTGAGTCGTGAAGGGGTTTGAAAGAACCTCCAACGTAAATTCCCATCCTAAGAGCCGTTTTTAAAGCACATTTTCCCAAAATAAAAATCTCTATATCAGCTAGTTGTATCCAACTATTATAGGCTTGGTATTTTTTTGTTATTTGTAACATTTATAATCCTGTGGTTTTAGCTGTTTCAACAGCTACCAGAAGAAGTGGCTTTATGCCACTTCTTTTTCACAAAGTGACCAGTAATTAAAAAAAACAGGGCCATGCAGCTTCGCTGCATGGCCCTGTTTTTTTTAATTACTGGTTAATGTATAAAACGCTTAACTCTGCCCCACTGTTGTTTCTCCGTTGAATACAGCCCCCTCTTCCACTTCCAGTTGAAGCGCTTTTATATTTCCGGTAATGCGAGCCGTGCTATGTAAAATGAGTGAACCTTTAATAGTGAGGGTACCATCAATACCGCCTTTAATGGCAGCGTCATGAGCAAAAATATTACCCTCAACTTTTCCGCTTTCGCCCACTACGAGCATTTTTTCACAACGAACTTCTCCGATAATGGCTCCATCTACACGGACAGATTCGGAGCAGGCAAAATTACCTTCGATGATCGTCCCTGCTGCAATTACGCAGGTACTTTCGGCTTCGGGGATACCACTTGATCTTTGTTGGGCATTTTTTTTGTCAATCGGCGCTTCTTTCGCTTGGGAACTTACCATGATATTTATTGTTTAACGTTTTGGATATGAAAAGAACACTTTTTTCTTTCTACGATAATTTGGACGATCTTGTTTGCGAAAAGTAGCTATTTCCTGTATAAAATTTTTAACGTTTCTAAATTAAAAATAATTCTGTCATTTGAAACTTTTTTAAAAAAAGTTTCAAATGACAGAAACTGAGGGCGCCTTAATAGCTGTTTCCGTCCTAAATAAGGAAACTTTATTTGGAGAGAGGCTCTTTATTTGAATTTTTTCGAAAAAAACTCAAATAAAGAGCCTCTCTTCAATAAAAAATATTCGTTCTTTGACAAATTGTGTGGAACTTCGAAATGATAACCCTTGAATGCCCTTGTGGTTGAAAGGGTTATCATTTTGAAGTTCCATTTTCCACAATTTATGTCAAAGAACTAAAATATTTCTGCCGGAAGCAAAGAATTACCTTTGGGACACCCTCTTAAAATTAAGCTTTATTGAAATGTATTTATTAGCGATAGAATCCTCTTGCGATGATACTTCTGCTGCCGTTTTAAAAAATGGAGTAATATTGAGTAATGTAGTAACCAGTCAGATCGAGCATGAAAAATATGGCGGAGTCGTTCCCGAAGTAGCATCAAGAGCTCACATGATCAATATTGTTCCTGTTGTAGACACGGCTTTGGAAAAAGCGAAAATTAACTCTAAAGATTTAAATGCGATTGCTTTTACCAGAGGACCCGGTCTGATGGGAGCCTTAATTGTAGGTGTTTCCTTTGCGAAAGCTTTTGCGCTGGCACTTGATATTCCCCTCATTGAGGTCAATCATCTTCAGGCCCATGTGCTGGCTCATTTTATTGAAGAGCCAAAGCCTGATTTTCCTTTTTTGTGCCTAACCGTTTCAGGCGGACACACTCAGATTGTGCTGGTAAAAGATCCCCTGGACATGGAGATCATTGGCCAAACCAGAGATGATGCAGCAGGTGAAGCCTTTGATAAAACGGGCAAAATGCTGGAGCTAGGCTACCCTGCAGGCCCTGTTGTCGATAAATTAGCAAGGGAAGGAGAACCCATATTTGATTTTCCAGAACCTGAGATCCCGGGGCTTGACTTTAGCTTTAGCGGATTGAAAACTGCGGTCATGTATTTCCTTCAACGAGAAATAAAGCAAAACCCCAATTTTATTAAAGAAAACCTGAACAATCTTTGTGCATCTATTCAGCACCGGATTGTTTCTATTCTAATCAATAAACTGAAGAAAGCCGCTAAACAAACAGGCATTAAAGAAGTAGCTATTGCAGGAGGAGTATCGGCCAACTCTCTTCTTCGTAGTTCTTTACAAAAAACTGGCGAAGCTCTGGACTGGCAAACTTATATTCCCCGTTTCGAATATTGTACAGATAACGCTGCTATGATCGGAATGGCGGCTTACTTCAAATATCTTAAAGGAGAATTCGCTGCACAAAATATTACTCCTTTAGCTAGATATGCGTTTTAATTAATAGCCCCAAGGAAGTGTATCTTTAGAATGGTTACCGCCTAATAAAAGAACGCGTGAACACACCTTCGTCTGACGTAAATTTCAACCAATACTGCCCTGGTGTCAGTTCAGAAATATCCATAACCGTCTGAAACAGGCCTCCCTTAAGGTTCCGTTTTTCCGTTTTGTGCACACGCCCTAATACATCAAAGATTTGGATAGTAAATTGATTTCCGGAAACCAATCGCTCTGACTGAATATTCAATACTGCATTAGCTGGATTTGGAAATACACGTAAAGGATTAGAAGCATTGAAATAAACTTCCTCGGTACTTGTGGTAATAGCGATCACCTCCTTGTGATTATCCTCTGGGGTCCTGTCAAAATAATGATTTGGGGCGGTGATAGTCAAAGAAACCGTTATGGTTTCGTTAGGGCCTATTCCATAAGCCCCGACACAAACGGTATCCAGAAGGGTCAGACTTTGCCCCTGTTGAAGGTTCAATCCATTTATATATTTATGATTTCGCTCTCTGAGGCAGTTAAACTGCCCTAAAAGCTGGGAAGCAATTGTGTAATTCTGAACTGGCTGCGCACTGTTGTTTGTCACGGTATACTCAACAATAGCACATCCGGATAAATCATAAATCGTATCATTTTGATTATAAATCATCGTATCTACAATTTCAGGGCCTTCCAGTAAGGTTAAATCCGAAAATTCTAAATCCGGCCCCAGGAAAGCTGGATCTTCAAAAATAGGGACTGATTTGATAAATCCTTGCCGAGACCATTGATTAGATTCTACGGAAGCCTTTTGTTCGCCAATGAGGTATAGATGCGTATCATCTGCCACTATATTCTTAATCTTTGTACGAAGTCGGTCAAATACAAAAGAGCCTTCCAGCTCATAAGTTGAGCCGCTTAGTTGTATAACTTCCTGAGGAGCAAAGTCTGAGTGAGTTTCATACAAAAATACATTATCTGCATTGGTTTCTATTCGATGAAATAAATCCCCCGGGTTTAAAAATCCATCATAAACTTGCTGATTTTGATCACTTGTATTATATACCAACAAGTTACCGGGACGCAACAAAAGAACATTATCCTCCACAACCGTCATATCCAGGATTTCAGTGTTGCTGCTAACTTGATAAAGTACATCGCCCTGTAAATTGGTTATAACCGCTTCCGAAAAGGTACTCATAACCAGCAGCGTGTCTTGCAGCAGTTGAAGACCAAGGAATTCACCTCCCAGATCGTAGTGTTTTTGTTGTAGATATTGGCCATTTTCATCCAGCCAAACCAGATAGTCTTTTGAGATAAGTCCGATTTGATTGTTTGGTAAAAGGGCAATTTGAGGAGGGTTAGAAGCATTTTCAATAAAATCCTGATAAAGGCTATCCGGAAGATAGGAATCAAAATTCACCTCTCCGCTTTCGGCCTCCAAGCCCCTAACACGGATGCCCCTTGAAAAAACGAGGTCGTCACCATCACGCCATTTACTGCAGCTGATCAAAGTGGAATCAACTTCCCGAAATACAAGGCTGGTTACCTCTTCAACACCTTCGTAGAATGTTTGAATAAACCCAGGTTCATTTTCATTGTTAGGATCCAGAGAAACGACCATACCTCCGCAAACGCTTATGCTTTGAGCAGCATAAACCCTTCCTTCGTTGACTACTGCGGCATTCAGTTCCATGTAATCTTCGCTGGAAAAAAGGTATTCCAGTTCACTGTTTTGAGCAATTAAATGGTCATTGAAAAAAAACAGCCCGACGAAAAGAGCAATGAAGTAAAAAATTGTTTTCATAATATAAAAATTTTTGATTTTTCTCAATTTAATAGAAATTAATACGCAAGGCAGAAGTAAAATGGGGATTGTAGTTTAGTTTGCAGGAAGGAGAAGAAAAAAGGGTAGTGGGTCAAAAATGTGGACAGTTGCTTGCAAACACTTTAACATGGGGCCTTGAAAACTATGTATCAACGGATTCACCCCACTACCGAAAAAAGAATGGAAATGATAATTCGTGACAGATCCTATGCTAAAAAATAACCGAAAAACTCAACGATATATTAGACTTGTCCTGCACAAGCAATTCCCCAAGGTTTTCTGTAAAAGAGATCAGACCCGTGAAATTCGATGGTGGCTAACAACTTCCCCAAAATAGTCTGATAGCAGGGCAATCAAATTTTGTGCATAAAGTCCAGAAGTGAACTTAGTACTTTGTAACCTAAGATTAGTATCTAATAAACTAACGAGCTATTCAACTGTTCTTACGACATGCCTGTTACCGCTAGACATATAGGTGTTTTTATCATATTCCTTCTTTTTTGCTGTAAGGTTTATCCGCAAAACCAACCCGCTGTTGATTCTCTCCTGAAAGTATTACA
>CAZHZT010000038.1:0-40656 GCA_964537285.1 uncultured Saprospiraceae bacterium
ACTCGCCTCCTTACGTCGGCTCAAACAGTATTCATTTTTTAACGGCTGCCAGCCATTCAAAAAGCTAAATTGAATAAGGCCGGTCCTAAAACATTGGTTTACAGCACCTGTTATTAATTATTGTGACAACATGAAGTTACTTAAAATTCGGGATGACTCATGTTGGTCATGTTTTGCTTTATTTATCGAGTAAGAACAATATAATCCTTAATTAAGGTTTTCAAAAATGCAATTTCATTGGGAGGATTTTGGGGAATATTAAGCTTATTGCATAATTTTGAAATCAGTTCACGAAGAATTTCTTCATGAGCTTCATTCGGAAATTGTTGGTATCTGGAGATAATAGTTTTTACAAAAAGCATATCTTGTTCGCTCAATTGCTTCACTTGAGGGTAAGAAGGTTGATAATCATCAATTGTATTAATTCTTAAAATATCCTCTAAGCGAAAGCGAAGATCGAATTTTAAACGGATAACTGTGGTATTTGAGGTAAAATCTCCCAAGCGCTGCCATTTATCTGAAGAGTTGATTAAAAGCACAGCAACGACTCCCAGGGAAAAAATGGTATCCACCAAATGGAAAATAGCTCTCATCAGGTAATCATACAGGCTGGGGTCTTCCCCATCAAGCCGAACAACTTTGATGCCTATTGCTTTTTTACCCAGGGATTGACCGTTTAGAAGGGATTCTGATAAAAATTGATATCCAATGAACAGAGCGATCGGAAAAATTGACAATAATAAATTCGTTAATAAAGCCGAGCCGTCAAGACTTTCGATGAATACGTTTTCAATAATTACAAATAAAAATAAATATACTGCCGTTACAATAACCAGATCAATCAAATAGGCAAGGGCTCTGTCCCGTACAGAAGCCAGTTCATATTCAATCGTAACATTTTGAGCAGTGGTGATATCTATGGTTCGCATGGGTATCTAAACATTAAAGTATGAAAGAAACGCGTTTTATTCAGCAAAATAAAGAAAAGTGGAAATTATTTGAAAAGATTTTGGAATCCGGGGGTGACAAAGAAAACCCGGAGGCCCTCCACCGTCTCTATGTAGAAATCACTGATGACCTTTCTTATTCCCGGACTTTTTACCCCAACCGCTCGGTAAGAGTCTATCTTAATAACCTGGCTCAACAAATTTTCTTTCGTATTCATAAAGCTAAATCACTGCATTTAAGCGGGCTTCTGAATTTTTGGAAAGAAGATCTTCCCTTGCTAGCTTATCAAAGCCGCAAACAATTAGCGGTATCAGCCATCATTTTCTTGCTATCAATGCTCATAGGGGTCGTATCAAGTTATATGGATGATTCTTTTCCTACTGTAATACTCGGAGAAGATTACATTGAAATGACCGTTGAGAATATTAATTCCGGTGATCCCATGGCTGTATACAAAGATGAGGAAGCCTTCGGAATGTCCCTGGGAATTACGGGTAATAATTTATTCGTTGCTCTGCTAACTTTTGTTATGGGGGTACTACTTGGCATTGGAACAATTGGAGTGCTGATTCAGAATGGCATAATGGTAGGAGCCTTCCAGTTTTTTTTCTATAAATACGGCTTGCTTCAGGAATCTGCCTTAACCATTTGGATGCACGGCGCACTTGAAATTTCATCTATTGTAATTGCAGGTGCCGCCGGCCTGCTTCTGGGAAGAGGTTTGGTATTTCCCGGCACCTACACCCGCCTGCAATCTTTCCAGTTATCCGCCAGGCAAGGCTTGAAATTAATGTTGGGAATAGCCCCCATTATTATAATTGCCGGATTTATTGAGGGCTTTTTCACTCGATATACCGAAGTGCCGGATTTGATTCGCTTGAGTTTTATTCTGTTCTGCTTTGGGTTCATGTTTTTCTACTTCGTATGGTACCCCTGGTATCTGGTAAAAAAGAAGGGATTAGTTCCTGAAAACAAAGTGCACATCTCCTTCAGTAATCAAGAGGTGTTTTTAAAAGATCGACTTTACTCAGCCGGAGAGTTATTTACCCGGGGATTTTCCTTCTATAAAAAGTTAGCTTCAAAAATTTTTATCTGGGCCTTTTTAGGAAGCATTGCCTTTTGCTTACTAGTTTTCTACTTTAATCCCGAAGAACCGTCAACTTACTTCTGGTACTCGGAAAATGTATTTTATATTTTTGACTTACTCTTGCAATTCATTGATAACGAATACATCATATATTTACCGTTAATCAATACCGCCATATTTTCTCTTATTACATACTGGAGTTTGCTTCATTTTCTAAAAACCTACGAAAGTGAAGATCGCCAACGTATCGGGATACTTGGCTGGATAGCTATTTTGTTTGGCAACCTGGCCATTCAGGTTTTGTTTAGTTGGAACACGAGCATATTACGGTTAGTTATAATTCCTATTTCTTATGCCTTTTTTTTAACCCTGATTTACGTCCAGATCGTTGAAAAAACCAATATCGCTTTGGCAATAGGCAGAACAGTCAGTTTAGTCTTCAACAGCTTTTGGAGAGTTATGGGTTTATTTCTTTTAAACCTGAGCATCCTGGTGTTATTCTTAATGGCATCAAACTCATTCATAACGCTGTTCTTCTGGAAATATATAGGCTGGAATGTAGTTTTTAGTGATGAATACGTGGAGAATTTTGTTATTCTAAGAACATTTTTCTCCTCATTACTTATTTTCCAACTCTTTCCGTTAATACTAATAGGCGCCTGTATGCAATATTATTCTTTGTTGGAAATAAAGGAAGCCAAGGGCTTGAGCGCTTCTTTAAAATATTTTGCTCAAAATAACCGCCTTCAGGGTTTGGAGAAGGAACGTTAGGCCTTATTCTGAAAGAGAAAAGATTATTTTTGGAGAGAGGCACGCTACCGCGTGCCTCTCTCCAAAGAAAACACCTTCTCAATAACATTGACAAAATGAAATACACCTTTGTGTAAGTCGCTGTTGTAAAATACCATAGTTTTGAAAAGAAAAATATATAGCACATTACTATTTCTTCTATTAGTTACCCTCAACCTAATTTGGGCGCAATCTCCATATTTTGACTATCTTGAAGAACCTGTTCCTGTTGAAAAACTGAGCCGGCGAGCCTGGGAAAATGCTTTGGATGAGCTGGAATACGATGAAAGTATTCTGGAAGAAAGTATTTATAAAAATGAAGAGGATGATCCTTTTTCAGGAGGTTCTGTACTCTCTCCGGAACGGAGAAGTTTCTGGCAGATTATCCTTATCGGGCTTGTCTTAATATCCTTTATTTGGCTGATTGTATATTTATTATCAAAAGGTGAACTGCGGTTTACCCGGAATCGGAATAAGAACCTATCCGGTAAAATTAAAGTAGAAACCCAAGAAGAGAGGCTGCCAATGCCTGAAAAAACTCCAGAAGACAAGCTAAATGACCTAATAGCCGCCGGGAGTTTCACAGAAGCCATCCGCCTGCATTATTTGAATATTTTGAATACGCTCACCAAAAACAAAAGTATTGTCTGGAAGAAAGATAAAACCAACCATGAATACGTGCGCGAACTTCAGGGAAGTTCTTTTTATAACAGCTTTAAAGAAATAACCTACCTTTTTGAGTATTATCAATACGGGGGATTTCCTCTATCCGCTCAAAGCTTTCAGCGGATTTTCCTAAAGTTTAAGCATTTTCTGGAGTCAATTAAGGAGTAACAATAGACTTGTTCTCTAGCTGCTGATGGGGATATTTCATTTTGTCGCTGCCGGCAAGAGAAAAGATTTTCTTTAGAGAGAGGCACGCGGCGGCGTGCCTCTCTCTAAAGAAAACACCTTCTCAAGAACAGCGACGAAATGAAATGCACCCATTAATCAGCTGCAGAACAAGTCTAATACAATCTTTAATCCATTAATTGTTTCTGTTAATATAAAATATTGCTTGCCTGGTTATTTGATGACTAATATTAATGATGAAAGTCAGCACACTAAAGTTAAGCAATGCTTTCCTTTAGTCAATTAAGAATTACATAAATATTAGTCATGCGTATTTCAGCACTCCTTTGCATTGTAGCTTTTTTCTTTGGCGGAGCAGTTAATGCTCAAGAAATTTGGGATTTAGAAAAATGCCTGGATTATGCCACAAACAACAACTTAATCATTAAGCAATATCAACTGAATGTAGATCTGGATGAAGTTGACCTTAGGCAAAACAGACTTTCAAGGCTGCCTTCCCTCAATTTCAATTCGGACGCTGGTATTAACTTCGGTAGAACCATTGACCCGACCACAAACGAATTTAAAAACGAAGAAATCATAATCAACAGGCTCAGCCTGAGTGGCAATGTGCCCATTTATACAGGAGGACAAATAAACAACTCCATCAAACAATCAGAAGCCGACTTGAGGGCATCCAAAGATGAATTAGAGTACTTTGAACTCTTGCAGTTAAATGCCGTTTCGGAGGCCTATTTAAGGGTTATTCTGGCAAAAGAGCAGTTGAAAGTAGCTCAAAAAGCATTGGAATTATCTGAAAATCAATTGGAACAAACGGATAAACTGATTAGTGCAGGAATATTGCCCGAAAATGACAGGCTGGATATCTTAGCTCAAATTGCCCGCAATCGACAAAATGTAGTCGCTGGAGAAAACACCGCCGTATCAGCAATGATCGCATTGAAAAATGTCCTTAATCTACCTCCTGACTATAATATTGATATTGAGATCCCTGTAATTACGCTGCCTACCAACTTCAACCCAGACCAATATTCCTTCCGGGCTGTGTACGAAAATTCTGTTCAGGCTTCCCCTCAAATTACCGGGAGCAATTTACGATTAAGAAGTGCCGAGCTGGGTGTCCCCATAGCTCGTTCAAGCACCTTGCCTTCATTATCTTTTATAGGCTCCGTCAGCTCTAATTATTCAGATGCTGCGATGCGGGCCTCGGGAGAAACTTTTCCTGTCATTCAAGAACAAACGGTTTTTATTGAAAATCAGGAAGTAACCATTGCACAAACCTTTGATGTTAGTGTATTTGAAGAAGTTCCTTATTTTGACCAAATCGATAACAACTTTGGGCAGTTCGTTGGCCTAAATCTTAGCGTTCCTATTTTTAATCGTTTTTCCGGGCAGTCCAATATTGAGCGTGCTAAATTGAACTTGGCAAATACGCGAGTGCAAAATGAGCAATTACTGCAAACCTATCGAAATGATGCGCAGCAATTGATCGCAGATGTAAAAGCGGCAAAAGCCCGTTATGAAGTAGCCAATGAATCTATGGATGCTCAACGCGCCGCTTTTGATAACGCCCAAAAACGTTTTGACCTGGGTGTGATCAATACGTTTGACTTTACTACTGCAAAAAATGCGCTGGAACAAGCCGAATTCGAATTACTTCAGTCAAAATTCAATTATCTTTACCAAATAAAACGCCTTGAGTGGACAATGGGCGACTATTCAGAGCCTATCCGCTTTTTTTAATAAATTACCGCCTGAATTAAAAACACTTATTGAAAAACCAACTATCATAAAAAATGGCAAAAGCAAAACGGAATTACAGGGGGCTATTCGTATTACTTGGCCTTGTGATTATAGCTGCAATCCTCTTCTTCGTAACGAGAAACCAGCGCAAGGACGTCGAAGAAGTGGAAATGGAAACCGTAGAGAAACGAAGCATTACGGAAACGGTGTCTGCTAGTGGAAAAATCTTTCCAGAGATAGAAGTTCCTATCAGTTCCGATGTTTCAGGGGAGGTAGTTGAACTATATGTTGAAGAAGGCGACTCTGTGAAAATGGACGAATTACTCGCCCGTATTGACGCCGATGCCTTTCAATCCGCTGTAGAAAGAGGTGAAGCGGGAGTGAACAATGCTAAAGCTCAGCTAGCCAATGCTAAAGCAGGCGTAGAACGAAATAAAGCGCTTGCAGTACAAGCCGAAGCGCAGATCGAACAGATCGAAGCTCAACTGGAAAATGCTCGAATCGTGCATCAGCGCAATGAAAAACTTATCAAGGAAAAAGTTATCTCAGAAGCAGATTTCGACGCTTCTCTCTCTAACCTCAAAGCTCTGGAGGCCAACCTTCGCTCGGCAAAAGCCAATTTAAGCTCGGCAAAAGCCAATCTAGAATCCGCCAAGCAAACCGTAAGAGCGGCTGAATTTACCGTAAAAAGTTCGCAAGCTTCCTTAAAAGAATTACAGACCAGCCTTAGACGCACCTCTCTCTATGCCCCAATGGACGGAATTGTATCCAAACTAAATGTAGAGGAAGGCGAAAGAGTTGTCGGTACCATACAAATGACCGGAACCGAATTGATGCGAATCGCCGATCTAAGCAGGATGGAAACGAAGGTAGAAGTGAATGAAAACGAAATCCTCCGTGTTTCTTTGAATGATGAGGTAGAAATTGAAGTAGATGCCTATCTCGACCGGAAGTTTAAAGGCAGGGTAAAACAAATTGCTAATTCCGCAAACGAAACAGCCGGAGTTGCTTCCTTAACCAGCGATCAGGTAACCAACTTCATCGTAACCATTAGCATCGAACCAGATTCATATAAAGATCTGATTACTGAAAAAAAACCATTTCCTTTCCGCCCCGGAATGTCTGCCGCTGTCGAGATTATTACCACAACAGAAAAGGATGTAATAAGTGTGCCTATTCAGGCTGTTACCACTCGCGACCTGGACGAATCTGAGAAAGAAGAGGATTTAAGGGAAGTCGTCTTTGTTGTAAAAAATGATACGGTCGACATGGTTGAAGTCAAGACGGGTATACAAGATAATTATTACATTCATATAGTAGAGGGGCTCGAAGGCACAGAAACTATTGTTTCCGGCCCTTACAGCTCTGTAGCCCGCAACCTGGAAGAAGGTAAAAAAGTAGAGAAAAAAGAGGAAAATAATAAATGGGGCAAGAAATAAACAGTCTAATCATTTTTGTTAAAAACCCAGAGTTAGGAAAAGTAAAAACTCGTCTGGCCGCAGATGTTGGCAATGATCGCGCCTTGGAAATTTACCATGCTCTTTTAGATAAAACCAGAAAAGTGGCTTTAACTATAGAAGCCACTCGTTACCTTTTTTATAGCCAATTCATTGATGACCGGGATGACTGGCAATCAAGCCTTTTTGTCAAATCCTTGCAAAAAGGAGATGAACTGGGAGCTAGAATGACCAATGCCTTCTCAGCAGTCCTGGCAAAGCACCCAAAAGCCATCATCATCGGAAGTGATTGCCCGCAAATTGAAAAAAAAATAATTAACTACGCTTTCGCCCTACTTGATACCAATGACTTCGTCATTGGACCTGCTTTGGATGGAGGCTATTATCTTCTGGGAATGAAGTTCCCTCACAGCTACCTTTTTCAAAATATGACGTGGAGTGTTGATACGGTTTTCGAGGAAACGACCAGAAGGATTCTAAGCCGGGGACATACCTTCGCAACTTTACCCACCCTTTCAGACATAGATTATCTCGAAGATTGGGAAAAATATGGGTGGGATTTATAGAACAAGTCTAGCAGTAGTTTTTTGCGCTCTTAACAGATCTCATGGGCCTGTTAGGAACACAAAAATCATTGCCATTCTTTCTTCTATAAATATCTTTCATTAATTATTTTCTCGTGGTGCATTTGATGCCCGCAAATGATGTAGGCCAGTGAAAGTACGGAAGCAGGGTGCCCACTGGCCTTACCAATTCTCTCAAAAGCTTCAATAGGTAGGTTTTCAAATAAGGAAAGTGTTGCCTCTCTAGTCGACAAGTACTCCTGTATGATGGAATCAGGCGTGCGCAAGTTTGCTTGAGAGGCCGGGATATAATCATCCTGCTCAAAGCCAGGAAGTACTGTTTGGTCTCCACGAGCTATTCGAAGCGCCCGATAGGTCATTATGCGTTCGGTATCAATAATGTGTACCCATAGTTCCTTCAATGTCCATTTCCCGGGAGCATAGGCAAAATCCCATTTATCATGAGGTATGGATTTCAGGAAGGTCTCGGAGTTATCCTTTTGCCGGCGAAGGCTGCCTAAAATATCAACTCCGTCTACATTTTGAATGTAATTTTTATAATAAGGACCGTATTCTGTGTTTAGTGGTTTTCTATTAAGCATAGGATAAGTATGATTTATGATACATTTAGAATATTATCAACCTGAATCGCGGTTAACGGGGAACGAAGAGCGCTTAACGGTCAACGGTTAACGGTCAACGAAGGGCGGGGAACGAATGATATTAGACTTTACCGTTCTTTGACAAATTGTGTGGAACTTCAAAATGATAAGCCTTGAATACTCTTGTGGCTGAAAGGATTATCATTTTGAAGTTCCATTTTTCACAATTTATGTCAAAGAACTGACTTTATTTACTATATAGCGATTTTCATGCTAACCTAGGCTCTTGGGAAACTATGTATTCCTTAAGCAGTCCTATATTATCAAGCAAGCCATCATTTTCATACACCATAAGCTCTTCACGCGTATGGGAACCATTCGTGACCCCAAGTGTAAACCCGCAGCCTGCTCTTTTTCCAGCCTGAAGGTCAGAGGGAGTATCTCCAATTTTGAGCACATGTTTTGGGTTTTCAATACCGAGAACGGACATCGCCTTTTGAATCATAAAAGGTTCAGGACGCCCGGCAGGCACTTCGTCTGAACAAATGGAAAAGTCAATTAACGCATCTTCATTTCCGAGGTATTGTTCATTTAGGCCCTTATCCCAGCCAAGTTTTTTTAAAATAATGTTAGTGACTACCCTGTAGAAGCCTGTACTAAAAGCAATTTCAATCCCTTTCCTTTTTAGCCATTGCAATAGTTCAAGAGCCCCTTCCGTAGGCAGCACTTCAGCATTCAGGTAATGGTTTTCGAGAATATTCCGGAACAGTTGATAGGATTCTTCCACTTTCGAATCCAGTTCAGGATGACCATCTCCGAGTTGATCTTTCCAGAGTTTTTCAAAAACTTCGACCTTAGACCATCCCATCATGGCATTGATTTCTTCTCTGCTTGGAGAGAGTCCTACTTGTTGAGCAGCATCAAAAAAACACTTTTCCACTTCTCTTTCATCTTTGACCACCGTACCGGCCATATCAAAAACAACTAATTTTACATCAATCATCTTTAGACTTATTGTAATAAAAATAAAGAACAAGCATTTTCGCTGGCTTGTCCGTTTCATTATGAGGAACATGAGGAACTTTTCCGTCGTAAAGAAGTGTATCCCCTTTTTTTAACAAGATGAATTCCTCATCTATTTGATAATTTATTTCTCCTTCCAGCACATATTTGAATTCATAAGCATCTACGGAGACCTTTTTGCGCTTGGAGCCGGGTTCTATTTCAAGAATTACTGCCTCAAGAATAAAATTTTCAAAAGGTTTATTAAGTATAAAATTATATAAAAACCCTACTGCATCTTCTTCTTTTTTTATAAGGCTATGCTCTCCCGGACTTATTTTGATGTATGGTTTAGTCGGCTCGAATTGTAGATTTTTAAAAAAATCTTCAGGAACAGTACCTAGTGACTGAATGATTGAAAGAAGTACCGGTAAAGAAGGTACTGTGCGGCCATTTTCTACCTTCGAGAGCAAGCCTTTACTAACACCGGCTTTTTCTGCTATCTCGACCAGTTTGTAACCCGATTGAAGCCGAAGCTCCCGGATACGCTTACCGATATTCGTTAAAAGGTGTTCGCTCATATGTTTTTTAGTTCTTTGACATAAATTGTGGAGAATAGAACTTCAAAATGATAACCCTTTCAGCCACAAGGGCACTCAAGGGTTATCATTTTGAAGTTCCACACAATTTGTCAAAGAACGTGTTTTTTAGTTACTCTTCCTTGGTATAAAACAGAATGATTAAGCTCCTGTGCAAATATACTTAAGAGTTTACTATTAGTAAACTTATTTAAAAAATTCCTTATAGAATTAATAGAAAATTAATAGATGTTTAACAGCAATAAGTTTTATAAAAATTAACTTTGTTGCGTAATAAAGGTGAAAATTTAAACCAATAACTAGTTTATTATTAGTAAACGATGAATTTTCAAATCACAATTCTTATTCAGTTATTTTTTGCCCTGACACTTCCATTTTCAGCAATTTCACAAACGGATCTGAAAGTGAATAATGAAATTGCAGATTCTACATGGGCAAAGTTGAGCTGCGAACTAATGACGGACATGTTTAACTTGTCTTACCAGTCATTTCAATATAACAAGCGAAAGTGGGAGATTCAGCCTACGCATTCAGCAGAAGATCTGTTGGAAGCTGCCTTTAAGTTTTATGGGCAGCAAAAAGACCGCTATCCACTAGATCAAAACAAACACCTTTTCACCAAAGAAGTCTTGGAGTCAGGAATAAATGCCTGTAGGCGAATGCGAAAAATCGGGTGGGCATGGATATTAATGCAGGACCGCTATCTGTTATATGGTGATCCTGCAGGCCATACAGCTTGTGCCGGGAAGAACTGCCAGGAGTGCACAAACTAACTGATAAGAAACATATGAAAAACCATCTTTACACTACTCTGCTTTTTTTATTAAGTTGGTCTGCACTTTTGGCCCAAACCGGAGCTTTGGAAGGCGTTATATCTGACAATACCGGACCATTGCCGGGAGCGAACATCCTTATTAAAGATTCTAAGTATTTCACTACAACAGACCTGGACGGTTATTTTCATTTTTATAAAATTCCCCCGGGTAATTATCAGCTCGAGGTGTCCTATATGGGATATCAAACACTTGAAATGGCTATTCAGCTGACAAACGGGGAAACCAATAACATTGGAACCCTTAACCTGGAGTCTTCTTCAGAACTAATGGATGTTGAAGTCGAAGTTGTTTCAACAATGAAAGACGGTGAAAAGCGGGCTATTAATATGACCAAGCTTTCCAACAAAGTCGTAAACATTGTAGCTGCCGAAGGTATAGGAAAACTGCCGGATCGCAACGCTGCGGAAGCTCTTCAACGAATGCCGGCTATCGCTCTGGAGCGCGATCAAGGCGAGGGTCGATATGTATCGGTAAGAGGTACCCCCAGGGATTGGAGTTCTTCCCTAATCAACGGTGACCGAATGCCGGTGGCCGATGAAGGCGGAGACTCCAGAACACTTTCCTTTGACATTTTTCCATCTGAATTAATTGAATATATTATTGTCTCTAAAGCTTTAACTCCAGATCAGGAAGCAGATGCAATTGGTGGAAGTGTTAACTTCGTTACACGTACGGCACCTGAAGAAAGATCAGTATTTGCTAAAGTTGGAGGAGGATACAATGCACAATCCAGAGGAGACGCTTACACGGCATCTTTGACTTATGGAGATAGGCTTGGCGACGGGAAGTTCGGATATTTAGTCAGCGGCTCTGTTTTCAACAGAAGTTGGGGCACCGATAACTATGAAGTAGCTTACAATGGAAGCCGTGACCACAGTGTCGCTCGTTTTGAATTACGCGATTATACAGGAAGAAGACAGACTGTTGGCATAAATGCATCAGCAGAATATTTATTAAATAACCGGAGTAAAGTCTACTTCAAAGGAGTACATGGCCGCTTTGATGATGATGAGCTTAATCGCAAGACCATATTCTTTTACCGCCTTGGAACCGGAGACCAGATCGAACTACAAAACATACACAATAAAATGGAGATGCGTTTCTGGGGTGGAGAAGTTGGCGGAAACTTTAACCCTAGCCCTCGCTTAAATTTGAATGTAAAAATTGCGAGTTACTCCAATAGTTTTAATTACGGCAATGTGCCAAACCGCACACAACTCCCGAGTGATCCTGTAGAAAGAGCTGCCTGGATTGCCAGAGGCCTTGACATAGATCCTTCTGGTTATTTTGGAGTGCGTTTCCAACTTACCCGCCCTCTAGAGTTTCTGGATATGGTGTATTCAGAGGACGGCATCTTTAAATTACTAGGAGATGATCAAATTGGCTTTTTCGGTTCAACAGTCGATAGTCTTCCAGATATTAAATACGATTTTGAAAACATGCGATTTGACACTGTAGGTTGGGATTATTTTAGGCTTTTAGATTCTTCGCAAGTGACCGGCCCCGGTGATCCATATGATAATATTCAACCTCAGTTCATTGAAGCTATTCGGGATAGCAATTTTGAATTTTTTGCGGCCTATAGCCAATTGCTGGAAGTAGAGGAAAAAGACCCAATAGTCGTTCAATTAGATTTGGACTACAAAATTTCCAATCAACTGAATGTTCAATTTGGAGGAAAGTACAGAATGAAAGAAGGCTTTCGGGAAAATGGCTTGATTATCTGGAATCAGGATATTCTTCTTAACAGCAATAAATTACTGTTACCTACATTTGATACAGAGCCTTTAAATACCCAAGGTGGATTTCTCAATGAAATAGGCGCCCCTTATGATGATCGTTTGTATTCTTTCTTAACAGAGGATGCATTGGATAATTTTTTAGTCGATAACTCAGATTTCCTTCGAGTAGAAGACCTGGATACATGGCAGGAAGAAGATGTTATCGCTGATTTGGGAGGAGATTATTCTTATGAGGAGAATGTGGCTGCTGCTTATGGAATGCTTAACTTTAATCCGACCAATAAGTGGTCTATAACGGCAGGGCTGCGCATGGAGCATACCTTTTTGAGAATGCAAGGCTTGTCACTGGATACTATTCTTCCAATTTTTACAGACTCCAGTAATTTCAATCAGGTGATCACTTCTGATACGATAGCGGAACAAGATTATTTTTCTTTTTTCCCAAGTGTGCACGTGCGGTATTCACCTACCAGAAATTTAAATTTGCGTTTTTCTACCTACAGAGCAATCCGGAGGCCTAATTTTAATGAATTGAACCCCGGGGAACCTTCAGTAGAATTTTTGGACTTCATTTATGAGTTTGGCAATGCCAACCTTGAACCAACCTATGCCTGGAACTTTGATTTAACCGCTGAGTACTTTTTCGACAATTCCGGCATGATAGCCGTAGGCGGATTTTATAAAAGAGTAGACAATCACATTTTTGCTACCAATATACCAAGGGAATCTTCAGCTTACGATCGCAATAATGAACTACTAAGGAATTACGACAACGCCAGTGAGGCTTATGTAATTGGTGCGGAATTATCATTCGTAAAAAAGCTAAGCTTCCTGCCCGGAATTCTGAGCGGCTTTGGAGTCAACACAAATGGCTCCATCATGGATTCTCGAATGACTACACCGGGAAGAACCAACGATCCTCCGCTTCCCAGGCAAGCCGACTACCTGGTAAATGCTGCCATTTTTTATGAAAAAGGAAAAATCTCGGCTCGACTGGCTCTAAATTATAGAGGATCCTATCTAGCAGAAGTCAATACGTTTCAGGAGGACTTTGATGCTGATCGTTGGTTGCACAATAACACAGAGTACGATATTTTCATGGGTGAATTTGCAAGTCTTGACTTTTCAGGCACCTATCTCATCAGCGATCAGTGGTCCGTGTTTCTTGATTTGAATAATTTGCTCAATAGCCCTTACAGGATGTACAGAGGCAAGCGGGAACACCCGATCCAGACGGAATATTATAGCATCAGAGGGCTGGCAGGATTAAAATTTAAATTATAAACTCAATATTTTATTTCGTTCTTTGACAAATTGTGTGGAACTTCAAAATGATAAGCCTTGAATGCTCTTGTGGCTGAAAGGATTATCATTTTGAAGTTCCATTTTTTCACAATTTATGTAAAACGACTATTTATTTTAGCACCACAATTAATTAGGCTTATGAAAAGAGGATTACAATTAATGATCACATGTTTCGTCTTGATAATTGCTTTCAATTTGCAAGCTCAAGATAAGGAACGCAAGGTATTATTCATTGGTATCGATGGCGTACGTTCGGATGCATTGCAATTAGCGAACATGCCTGAAATGGATGAACTTTTTGATGAAGGTTTGTATACGTATACCTCCTGGCACCTTGGCATTACCGTTAGTGGGCCATCTTGGTCGAGCATGCTTACGGGTGTTTGGGAACAAAAACACGGCGTTACAAACAACAGCTACACGGGAAGTAACTTCAACGAATATCCATATTTAGTTACGCGTGTAAGAGAATACCGCCCCGACTTAAAGGCTGTACAAATTACAAGCTGGGGGCCATTCAGCTTCGATGTTTACAATGTAGATTGGAACAATGATGTTTTGTTACCTTCTGATGATGCTTGCTTAGACAATGCCAAGCTTCAATTGCTAGATCCAGATTTGGACTTTTTGTATTTGCACTTTGACGATTGCGATGCCGCTGGTCATGGTAATCAGTTTTCTCCAAACTCTCCTGTTTACATGAATGCGCTTGAATATGTAGATGGTCAAGTTGGTGAAGTAGTTGACGCATTGAGAAGTCGCTCTACTTATGATGATGAAGATTGGTTGATTTTGTTAACTACAGACCACGGTGGAATTGGTTTTGGTCACGGAGGTAACTCTTTGGAAGAAAAAGTAATATGGTGGGCAGCAATTGGTTCAACGGTTACGCCTGGTGAAATTGATATTGACTTCAACGATCCGCAGCAATGGTTCAATGCACCTATGCTTACAGATATTGCTGTTTGCGCTATCGATCATTTGCTACCAGACAATGATATCGAAGATTTAATTGCTGAGTGGGATTTGGATGGTCAATCCTGGCTAGACCCCACTCCTGTATTAGCCAACAAAGACCTTTCTGTAGAAAAGTTCTTCTCTGTAACGCCTAATCCTGCAACTGATTTTGTAACAGTTCAAATGGATGAAGCTGGCCAAGAGTTGACTTATACGATCTATGATCTTACAGGTAAAGTAGTTGCCAATAGATCCCTGGCAGGAACAAAGACTTTTGATGTAGATATGACCACTTTTGAGACTGGTATCTATTTCATTACAGTAAACAGAGACGGTGTTGCTTATACCGAAAGAATTATTTTGAACTAAGCACTCTGGAACCTAGATTTTACAATATTTAACACAGGGCTCAGGCATTAATAACAAATAATTCACATAGCCATTGCCCGCTTTTCAGATAGAGACGAGGATGCTCATCCTCATCTCTATCTGTTATTTCAACATTGCTTACATATTTTCCAAACTTCACAACCATATTTCAAACTATGAAAAAGGTTTTACTCCTTAACGCAATTGCGTTATTATCCCTATTTTCTGCTTATGCAGGAACGATCATCCCCGCTGATTGGGGAAGCGATCTGACAGGTTACTGGACATTTGACAATTCAGCAAACTTGTTGGAAGCCACTGTTGGAAATGAATTAGTATTTATCAATTCAGGTGGTGATTTGGTTGAAATTACCGGTGCTTATGCCAATGACGGTGCAGTAACAGTACCTCTAGGAAGTTATTTTGATTGCGACCACTTGATCACTGGTGGTGCTGGCGGAGGAGGAAACGGAGGAGGAACATATATCAACCAATACACTTTGGTTTTTGATTTTAAAGTAACGACCATTGGAAGCTGGCACACTTTTTTCCAAACCAACTCTGCAAACTCTAACGATGGAGAGGCTTTCATTAACCCTTCCGGAGGAATTGGTGTAGGAGATACCGGGTATTCTCCCAATGGAACAGTTACCGAAGAAGAATGGTATCGTTTAGCTATTTCTGTAGACTTAGGAAACACCTATAAGTACTACTTAAACGGAGAATTGATCCAAGACGGTGGTGTTCAAACTTTTGACGGTCGTTTCGCTGTAGAGGATTTTGAAATTAAGTTATTTGCCGATAACAATGGAGACGATGCAACCATTGATGTCACATCAGTAGCTGTTTTTAATCGCCCACTTACAGATGATGAAGCTAAGGTTCTTGGCGGTGTTCCTGACGGTGATCTGGACTGTTCTGAAAACCCTTCTGCTCTAGCAGCGACGGGTTTAGATGCAAGTACAGCTTTTGTTAGCTGGACAGAAGGCGGCAACCCAAATAACTACGAGATTCAATACGGTGAAGCAGGTTTCACTTTAGGAACTGGAGTTATTGAAATCTCGAACGATACGTTTATTAATTTATCTGGCTTGCTTCCAAATACTAACTATGACGTTTATGTGAGAGGTGTTTGTGGAAGTATAGATTCTACGGATTGGGTTGGCCCTGCTTCCTTTGCCACCCTTGGTTGTACGCCTCCTACCAATTTGACACTTGATATTGCCAATGCAGTAGCAGCAAAAGTTTCATGGACAGGAAGCGGTTTTACAAACTGGAACCTTGAGTATGGCCCTGCAGGATTTACTCAAGGCACAGGAACAACAGCTTCCGATATCGCCAATGAATTTTACATTCTTAACAACCTGGAAGAAAATACATCTTACGATGTTTATGTCCAGGAAGTATGCGGTGGCGTAAACAGTGACTGGGAAGGCCCTCTTAATTTTACTACTTCCACTAACCCTGTTGAAGGAGGCGATGACAACGCCATTGAGCTAGATGGCATCCTCGATACTGCCTTCCTTTCAGGTTACACAAGTGCTGCCTCCCTTGGCTTGCCACAAGAAGAAATTACGGTTGCAGCATGGATCAATGTAAACAGTTTCAATGACTATGCTGGTGTGATTGGATTTATGCAAGATAATGGTAGTTTTGAAAGAGGTTGGTTACTGCATACACGTTCCAACGGAACCATTAGCTTTATTGCAGCCACTGATGATAGCCAGGTTCTAGACTATGGCAACCAAGTGCCAATTAACGGTAATGAATGGGTACACGTAGCAGGTACATACGATGGAACGGATGTTAAGGTATATGTAAATGGTATCGAAGAGCTTTCGTTCCCGAAAGGAGGAAATATTTCTTACTCCGATTCCTGGTTGGTAATTGGTCGTTATAAGGATGATAACGAAGATTACATTTTTGATGGAAAAATTGACGATGTAGCTGTATTTAACAAAGCTTTGAATCAATCTGAGCTACTAGATTGGATTTGCGGTAAAATTCAGCCAGGTAACAGCCTCTACAACAATAACCTTGTGACTTACCACCCAATGGCAGATGGTAGCGGCAACACCATTACAGATGTTAAAGGTATAAACAACGGTATCCTTGGCGGACCTGCCTGGACAACCTCTGAAGAAATGTTCGATTGCGATGATCCTGTCGGAGAAGCAGACTTCAATGCTGTTGTTTTCAATGAAACACCTGACTACATCGATACAGACTGGGATCCCGCTTTTGGTACCGATCAGGATTTCTCTATCGAATTCCGTATCAAATCAAACGGATGGGATAGTGACCCTGCTATTCTTTCCGATAAAGACTGGGGCAGCGGATCAAATGCAGGTTTCAACATAGCGCTTTGTGGAAATGGCAATGGTATCGATGTAAATATTGGTGACGGTTCCAACCGCGCTGACCTTTGTAGTGGAAATATCAGTGATGGTACCTGGCACCATGTCCTTATCGCTGTAGATCGCGATGCTATGGTTTCTATGTATATTGATGGTGTATTCGTTGAAGAAGGTGATATGACTGCTTTAGGTGATATTACCTCTCCGTTTACGTTCAAAATGGGGCAGGATGGAACTGGAAGCTACAGTGCTAATGCTACTTGTGAATTAAGCGATGTACGTATTTGGAACAAAGTACTTAATGTAAATGAATCTGCCGCTTACCGCTGTGTACGTGTAGATAACACACACCCATCTTACGCTGACCTAATCCACTACTGGAAGCTAGACGAAGGCACAGGCACAGAAGTAGCTGATGAAATTGGTGGCAATACCGGTACATTTGTAGCAGGTACAGCATGGACATTATTGAACAACTTCCCAAGTGCTATTGCTGCTTTTGATGTTATTGCAAATCTATCGAACGTTTCTTTCCTTAACAACTCTACATTTGGTAATTACTTCTGGAATTTTGGTGACAACACAACAAGCACTGCTATTAACCCTTCTCACTTGTATACACAAGTAGGTACCTATGAAGTAACCCTCGTTGCTCAAAATGCTTGTGATTCCGATACATTGACACAAACTGTGGAGATTACCGCGCTGGATAACAACCTACTGACTTCTCTTGATTTGGACGGAACAGATGACATCGTCGTTCTTACAAATGATTTGAACTTCGGTTCAACAGGTGATTTCTCTGTAGAATTATTCGTTAAATCTACCGGCTGGACTTCTGACCCATCTATCATAGCTAACAAGGACTGGGGCAGTGGCAGCAACCCTGGCTTCATCCTTGCCGGTAAAAGCGATAGCGAAACATGGAAGTTCAATATTGGCGATGGCTCTGATCGTATTGATTTGGATGGTGGCGCAATCAATGATGATACCTGGCACCATATTGTTGTGACTTATGATCAGGATGGTGTGAAACGTGTATACACTGATGGGGTAATCAATGAAGAATCAACTGATGTTATTGGAAATGTAGATTCTCCGCTTGATTTGGCAATTGGTGAGGATGGAACATTGAACTATGGTCCTAAATTCAAAGGTCAGGTTGCTGAAGTACGCATCTGGGGTGTTGCTCTTGATAGTGCAACGGTGGTAGACTTCCTTTGTGGTGCCGATTCTGATCACCCTAATTTTGATGATCTGATCCACTACTGGGTAGCAGATGAAGGTACTGGCACTGAAGTAAATGACAGCAAAGGAACCAATACAGGCGCTTACAATGGTGAGTGGACGCTAAGTGCCAACACATTCCCTAACTGTAAAGCTGATGCTCCGGAAAACAAAATTGGCTCTGGTAACGCCATCGACTTTACAGGTGTGGATGGCAATACAAACGGTCACTGGATCGATTTCTCTGGTAATGATGGTGAAAAAGTTGCAGCTGCTGACCTTGGTCTTCCTACTAGTGCAATTACACTAGAATGTTGGGTAAAAGTACACACTTATGACATCTGGCACTCAATGGTTGCTTTCATCCAGGATAATGGAAGCTTCGAACGTGGTTGGGACTTAGAAACAAGAGATAACAACAAATTTGCTTTCACCATTAAGACACTTGGTTCTTCTTCTTTGACTTATATGGAAACAACCAGTCAGTTTGAAGAAGAAGTCTGGTACCACGTCGCTGGTACTTATGATGGAAACACTATGAAAATTTATGTAAATGGTGTTCTCGAAAGAGAAGACGGGATCTCTCAGTCTGGCGATATCGACTATGTCGATTCTTGGTTGAACGTTGGTATGTACCGTGATGATAACGAATTTTTCAACCTGGACGGTACGATCGACGAAGTTCGTATCTGGGATTATGCAAGAACAGAAGATGAGATTCGTATGGATATGTGCCAAAAACTTGAAGGCACGGAAACAGGTCTTTACGCCTACTGGAGATTTGATCGAATCTCTGGTGAAGAAGTGAGAGATTATGGCCCGAACGACCTTACAGGTGTTATCCAGAACCTTCCTCCGGCATTAGGCCGTGTAACTTCTGGTGCTGCCATCGGAGATGAAAGTATTGAATTGTACACTGACAACTGGGGTGGCCAGGTATTGACGATGATGTCTGCCAGCAATGGTATCTTTGAAGCTTCCGATATCGATGGTAACCCTAGTGGTGTTCACGTTTACCGCGTAGATGAAGCCCCCAATACAAACAACGGTATCTTTGATCCGGGTAATAACAATGTTTACTTCGGAACATTCATCGCTGAAGGGCTTGGTGCATCTCACAAAGTAATTTATGATTACAGCAACTATCAGGAAGCATTGGATAATGAAGCAGATTTGAACGTTTATAATCGTCCAAGCAATGCTTCAACAACCTGGTTCAACGCTGGTGGTTCTCTGGATACAGGCATGGATGAGTACGTAATTGAAGGTGTAGGCAGCCGCAGAGAATTCATTCTCGCAGACTTCAGCCCTGTAACTTGCGAAGCAGTAACCGATTTAGCTGCTGATGACATTACTTTCAAGAGCGCATTATTGACATGGGCATCTTCTGCTACAGAGTTTAACTTAGAGTACGGTCCAATCGGTTTCGAATTCGGAACAGGTACAATGGTTGCCGGAATTACAGAAACCAGCTATTTGTTAGAAGGATTAGATCCAAGAACATCTTATGAATTCTACGTACAAGCTATTTGCCCCATGGATCAAAGTGCATGGGCTGGCCCATTCTCTTTTGCTACATTAGACCCATGTCCAGAATCTGGTGATTTCGCTATAGAAAACATCACTACTAATTCTGCAGACTTTGCATGGACTGCTGCTCCTACTATTTTCAAGTGGGACATTCAGTGGGGCTTTGAAGGCTTCTCATTAGGCGCCGGGATTATTACAACAGCAGAAACGAACCCGTTCACGCTTACAGGCCTTCAGCCAGGTACAGCATTCGATGCATACTTACAGTCAAATTGTGATTCTTTGAGTAGCCAATACATTGGCCCAATCTCTTTCATCACAGAGTGCCCTGTTCCTGAAAACTTAAGCGTTACTGCTGCTAATAACATTGCAGTAGTTCAATGGGATTCACCTGCTGGCATCAACGATTGGACACTTGAATGGGGCGCTGAAGGTTTCACTCCTGGTACTGGAACAGTGGTTGAAGTTGAAGAAAATCCTTACATCCTCGGTGATCTTCCAATTGGTGAAAGCATCGATATTTACATATTTACAGAATGTAACGATACGATCTCCGTCACTTCTGGCTCAGTAAATGTAACAGTCGTAAATACACAAGAAGTCACTGCTGAAACATTCAATTTCGAATTGATGCCAAACCCAGCTCAATCAGCTACAACAGTTGTATTTGGTAAAGCATTGAATGCTGAAACTACACTTACCCTTACAAACGTATTAGGGGAAGTAGTTTTCAGTGCGGAATTGGCTGCAGGCACAAAACAAACAGCAATTAATGTAAATGAATTAACAGCTGGTGCTTATTTTGTGAGCTTGAAATCAACGGATAACAGCATCACTAAGCGCTTGATTGTAGAATAGACTTATTCTGTAGATACTTGATGGGCTTAAATTGCCAAATTTTTTATTGGAGGGATGCTCTTTTTAATTTTTTCCGTTCTTTGACAAATTGTGTGAAACTTCAAAATGATAACCCTTTCAGCCACAAGGGCATTCAAGGGTTATCATTTTGAAGTTCCACACAATTTGTCAAAGAACGGAAAAAATTAAAAAGAGCATCCCTCCTTACATAATCCAGCGATTTCCAAAACGAGAATTGCTATACATAATCTCTAAAAATGAATAAAAAATACGACATCGCTATTGTAGGAACAGGCATTGTAGGCCTCGCAATTGCATATCACGCCGGCAAAGCAGGTAAACAAGTGGTTATGTTCGAAAGAAACCCTAAAGCCGTAGGAGCATCCATCCGAAACTTTGGGATGGTCTGGCCTATCGGGCAACCTTTAGACAAGATCGACAGAGCACTTGAAGCACGTTCCATTTGGCTGGATCTTGCTGAAAAAGCAGACTTTTGGGCGCCAAAAGCCGGATCCATTCACCTAGCCTACGAACAAGACGAGCTGGACGTTTTAGAAGAGTTCGTGGAAACAAGAAACAGCCAGGGCTATGAAGTGGAAATGCTTACACCAAAGGAAGTAACAAAAAAAAGCGATGCCATTAATCCCGATGGTCTTTTAGGTGGAATGTGGAGCGCAACTGAAGTAAATATTGACCCTCGACAGGCTATTGAAAAAGTACATCAATACCTTCAAGAAGCTTTTGATGTTTCAATAAACTACGGCACAGTCATCACAACCATTGAAGGCAAAACCTTATCCAGCCATAAAGAGCAATGGAGCGCTGAACAAATTTTTGTATGTAGCGGCACCGACTTTGAAACTTTATACCCTGAAATATTTAAAGCTTCAAATATTACCAAATGTAAGTTACAAATGATGAGAACAACAAGCCAGCCTAATAATTGGCAGTTGGGGCCAAACCTGGCTGCAGGACTTACCCTTCAGCATTATGATTCTTTCGCTCATTGCAATAACTTGCCTGCTCTAAAGCAACGCCTTGCCGACACCATGGCTGAGTACAACAAGTGGGGTATTCATGTATTGGTTTCTCAAACGGCCCTGGGAGAAATCACCATCGGCGATTCTCACGAATACGATTGGGATGTCAGTCCATTTAATAAATCTTTTATCGACGATTTGATCCTGGACTACCTCAAAAAGTTTGCTCGATTTCCTGATGCCACTATTGCAGAGCGTTGGTACGGCGTATACCCCAAATTGCCCGGCCAAACGGAATTGATCGCCCACCCTGCAGACAATATTGTGGTAGTGAACGGTGTTGGTGGTACAGGAATGACACTCTCTTTTGGGCTGGCAAAGGAGGTTTTGGAGGGTAACTTTGAGGTGTTGAATAGAGTTTGAGGTGTTTATTAGACTTGGCTACTCTAAAAACGCAATAGCCTGTTTCACATAAAATTCGACCTTTTTTAGGGAAATATCTTCCAGTGTTTTTATCTTGAGATGCCGGCGGTATTTCCCGGCTCCTTCCAAGAGGTTGTCAGGGTCATTCATTTGTATACCTTGCCCAAACTCAAAAGAAATGTGGTTTTTGTAGGCAAAGATACCTCCAAAATCCTCTTGTCTGGATAGCATAATACCTCCGTATTTGATCTTCTCGTTTACATCCGGGCAGAGGTCGTAAACCTTTTGACGAAGTGCTTGAACGATCTCATATTTTTGATCGTCTATCATTTGAATTTCGGTTAAGAACCTTTCTACTTGCTCGTTAGGTAAATTTTGCATCATCAATTATTTTAAAGACTCTGTTCTTTTTTGGGTTCTAGGTTTTAAGTAGTTCACGGAAATAGACTACATATATAATCAATGCCCTTGGCAGGAAGGTTTTTGAGTCGGAGGTCGACACTTTTTTGGGATTTTTCTTCGAAAAATCCCAAAAAAGTGTCGACCTCCGACTCAAAAACCTTCCTGCCAAGGGCATTGATAGTTTATTCAGCTTAATTCCGTGAACTACTTATTTGGTAAACGCTTTAAGAACTCTTAGCATTCTCAACGTATTCCAACGGCTGGGCTTACCCGCCTTTTCCATTTCAAAATGGATCTTCCCGGGATGCTTAGCCTGAACATTCCAGGTGCCGTTTTTATTTCGTTTTTTCAGGAGCATTTGCAGAGCCGGTTTCATACGATCATCCCAATCAATCTTGGCATGCTGAAAATAGTCCATTGCTCTGAGGATGTCGTATCTCCACTGGCACGGATAGGGGATTTTCAAAAAATCTTTTTTTATGATCTCTCCTGTCCGATCTGAAATAAACAATTTATGAAGAAGGATGAACTCAATACTGTTTTGCTTGGCATCCTCCATTTCCTCTGAACGGTAGTTGTACTCCCTTTTTTGGTATTCGGTAATGCCTTCCAAGACAGAAATGGTACTGTGTAGAGAACTATGTACTGGTTTTCCTCTGGTAGACCGGCAGTTGAAGCCACCATCCTGCATTCGCTGACTAAGCAGGAAGTCTATGATAGATTTAAGGTCCTCCTCTTCTGTTTTAAAATAAGCAGCATAATTAAGGAACATGCCATTTACACACACATCACTGGCTTTATTCGCTCCTATAGGCTTAACACCACCATCCGGGCCTTTTTCATTGTTGATGATGTATTGAATAGATTCTTGGATTAATGGATGATTGGGGGATATTCCCAGGTTTTTCAAGTCGAGCAAGGTATAATGGGAGGAAATCCACTTAGGTTCGTAGAACTGCTTTCCCCAGTGGCCATCAGGATGTCGTTTGGAGAGGAATTGTGCTCCCCATCCCTCTTCAGAAATGCGTTGCTGAATATCGGAGCGTTCTTCAGAAAGGAGGTCGCGTCGTGTTTGATACTGTATGGATACATCGCCTTCGAGTAACCACTGTATAAGTTCCTCGGTATTCATGCTTCCTTTGTTTTTTGATTTAGTGCTTCAGGAACTAAATCCTTGACACTTTTGACGGCTTCTTTTGGCGGCCTACTTCGTTGCTCATCGGTCACGTAGCTTTGGGCTATGCTCCCTCTTCGCGCCTCGTTTGCCACCAAAAAAATCGCCTCTAAAGCTATCAAGGATTTAGTTCCTGAAGCACTAGTATCCTAAGCAAATCCGGCATTCGATATTGACCTTTCATTCGTTGAACCAGATCGACGGCTTCATCCAGTGGAATGCCAATGCTTGAAATAAAGATAGGGTTTTTACTTTGTCCGCGCCATATTCTTCGGGAATTTTTGGTGTTGTTCAGGAATTCTTTTTTGGCTATATCAATAAAGCTGAGCAAAAAGGCTGCGAGCAATAAGCTTTTTTTCGTAGTTGATATAGAATAACCTTAATACTCTGCAACTTAATTTCTACATGGAAGTTTTGTCTAAACAACTCTTAAGCAAGATGTCTCCTCATAAAAAATTTTGGAAAATGCTTCCATAAATCGTACTCTTTAAGTAAATTTAAATTTATCTTCCCAGTCGACCGACTACTTTTTCCATATTTTATCATTCTCGCTAAATTATTGTAAGCCTAATGAGCACTAAAGGAATTTTATTTGCGTCCGACATGAGCGAAAAGCTCTGCCAATTGTTCATCATTTTATTAATAGTTTTGCTGCTGTGCAAGTTACAGCCCAAAACAGCAATTTATGTACTGAGTTTACCTTTACCGCTACTGGTGCTGCTGAACCCTGGACAGTGCCCGATAATGTTGTAGAGATCATCATTACTGCCAATGGTGCTCAAGGAGGAGGTACAACAAACAATACGACGGGTGGGCAGGGTGCTCGTGCCGTAGGAAGATTTGCGGTAACACCCGGTTCGGTCCTGACACTTTATGTGGGCACACAAGGACAAGGTGCCACAGGTGGATCAGCTGGTGGCGGTGGTGGCGGTTCTTTTGTTTACGATGACATGAATGATTTATTGATTGCCGCCGGAGGTGGCAGTGGAGCTAGTAACAACAGCGACGGGCAAGCCGGTAGGGACTCCGGAAGTGGCGGAAACGGCGGAGGTTCGAATGGCGGAGGTGGACCAGGGAGTAGTCCGAACGGTGGAGGGGGCGGCGCTGGGTCAAGAACAGTTGGAGACGCCTCTGGTGGCACCGGTGGTTTCCCTTTCGATACAGAAGGGGTAAATCAATTATTTTTGGCTTCGCAGGTGGCGTTGGCACAGGTGGCAATGGTGGTTTTGGCGGCGGCGGGGGCGGCGCCCTTGGCAGTGGCGGCGGCGGCTTCAGCGGTGGCGGTGGCGGTCAATCGGGCGCTGTTGGCGGTGGCGGCGGTTCTTTCGTCAATCCAAATGCTACAGATATAAGCATCCTGGCGGGAGATGCCACCAACAACATGGGGGATGGCAGCATTAGCATTTGCTACGTATTTGGTATTCCCACCATGAGCCAATGGGCATTTTTCCTGTTTGGATTGGTCGTATTTACTGTTGCTGTGGTAGGTGTTTATAATGTGCGGGCGAGGGTGATGAGTGACGAGTGACGTAACCATACACTATAATAGACTTGTTATGTAGATACTTGATGGGGGCATTTCATTTTGTCAAAGTCATTCTTCTTCTTCGAAGGGTTTGAATATGGCAATATTGTCGATGCCCAAATTCTCGAAAACGAATTTATTCCATTCTGTCATAGCTTCTTCGTCAGTACCTCTCGCAACAGCTTTTCGAAACTGATACATCTTTTCTTCAAAGGTAACTTGAAAATCATCATAGACCTTTTGTACTTGCTTCTCATTTCCTTTGACATCCTTTAAACGCTTTTCCAGCCCGCGGCGCTCAATTTCGCATAAGTCGAAGTAAATGTTAATAAAACAAAGGGCTTTATTATCGACAGGTAAGTAGTAAAAACTTTCATATGGGTCAAAAATCGTAGCCGTTAATATATCGGTAGAGTCTGAATAAGTATTCACATCCAGGAAGACTTTAGTCGCCAAGCGGTATTTTTGTGCCTTGAAGGCGGCATTTTTATCGAAATTGTCATTTACGGCTTTCTCCGTAGTATCCGGGATGACTTCCCGGAAAACGATCCTATTTTCCGACCATTGTATATAGGGATGTTCATATATGCCTTTTTCAAAATAAGCGTTTGGCTTGAATGCGGTGGAATTGGTCAATGATCTTGGATCTGAAAAGAATTGTTCATTTAATTTTTTCTGATCATTGAGTCCATATTCATCATTATTCTTCCAGAAAAACGCATTGTAAGGGAAAGCATTTATCTTTAAATAGTCGCCTACGGGTGCCTCATTAAAAGCAAACCTGGGAATGAAAAATGTATTTTTAAAATCGTAGGCATATAATACAGCATTGGTACTGATGGTATAGCTCAGTTCGTGTTCTTCGCCAACTCTGCTTTTATAATCGACGGAATAATCAAAGTCAATATGATTGAAAACAGGCTGGTTGTTTAGCTCAGTAAATGTTTTTGTGATGTTGAGGCGCACGTTTGAGATGCTGTCAATAGAGTGAAGAGGCCGAAAGGGATGTTTTGTGCACGGATCACATTGCTGAGTAATCTTTAGGAAATTATTTTGGGTTTTGTTGATCCATATTTTCCCGTTGTAGTAATCTCCTGATTTACCCTTTGGATGGTACTCAATTACGTATATAGAGTCGCCATTCGTATTAAGATACTTTTTATTCAACCATAAATAAAAGCGTTTTTTAGCCTTCCCTTTAGATATATTCAGAGGACTCAAAGGAAAGTAATTGCTTTTATACAGTAATTTAAGTTTTGTAATAGCAATTGAACTTTCCTTGGAGGCGAAGAAACGGTTATTGTGGGTTTGAAGCGCCAAACGCCCTACTTTTAGGCGCAATTCGTTCAGGTCATAGCCCGAAACATCCGCATTGTAATAACTTTCCAGGTGTTCCATCTGGCTTTTATCCTTAAAGGTTTTAAGTTCAAGATAAGCTTTACCCGTTGTTTGAATGTCTGGCGGATTTTTTCTGCACTGTCGGATAAGATCAAAAAGAAAAGAGTTCTCTTTGGGAGTGATAGTAATTTCATCAAGCAGCTGTTTACTTTCTTTTAGGTAGATGGTATAAAAAGCAACTTGTTTTTCCAGAGGGATGGCTTGTTGCGTATAGCCGATAAAAGATACAGAAACGGAATCCTCAAAGCTCCGGGCTGCAATTTTAAAATATCCGTCCAGATTACTGATCGTTCCTGTTTTCAGGCTTGCATTGAAAATATTGGCATAGGGAATTGGACTTTGAGTGGTAAAATCGACTACCCTTCCCTCGATTTCAAGCTTGTTTTGAGCAGAAAGGGGCAGGACTACCAGGGAGACAAGAAAGGTAAGATAAAATTTCATATTCATAGTTAAAGGATAGTAAAAGAAGATATTGATTGACAATTTTTTTATAAAAAAATTGTCGATCAATATCTTCTTTTACTATCCTTCTTCTCCTACATGTTTTTTATAAAATCTCCATACTTCCCTTGCTACATCGCGTCCTAGCTCCAGGCCTGCAATATTGTCAGCCTGTATATGATAGCCTCCCAGCACCCTGGAAATGCCAGCCATTTCAGCTGTTTTGCTAAAAGTAGGAAATTCCAGGACGACCGTGTCGCCTAGATTGTCCGGTTCTGTTAATGCACCAGGAACCAATTCGACTTTTTCACCGAACTCATCGCTGCCGGTCCATAACTTTAGGGCTTCCGCACAGCCTCCACTGATAGTGCTATGCCCGGACACATAACTTGGAAATGGCGGACACAAGAAGGTTTCCGGAGAGTATGGGCGCCATTCTTTGCCATCCATTTCTACCATTCCTTTACCAGGCCCTCCCCATGCTTTAATTACCTGATCCTGATAGTACTCGTGTACCAATGCGTAAGGGCGAGCATAATCGTAATGCATCTTTGAGTCCCATGAGGCGATAAAGCCATCCATTGCTACAACCTGATTATAGAAATACATCTTAACATCCTGATCGAGTGTATGACTATCCCGGCGAGATACATCCTGAGCAAATTTTAACCAGTGCCCGGCTTGCTGAACCGATTGAGGGCCATCACGCATGAATTCCACCAATGCTTTTTCCTCATCGGTTAAATTGGCTTGTAAGTCAATCACTTCCTTCACTTCTTTCTCGAGCTGCTCCGAGCCGATCATCGGAGGCGGTCCGGGGCGGAACTGATCAGCTGATTTAAGAGCAATAGGCTGTACCTTATCCCAAAAAGGAGTTAAGCAACCAGGAGCATATTTTCCTCCCTTACCGTCGGAGAAATATTTAGGTTGCCAACGATTTGGGTCATTGTTTTTATCAACCGGGTTTACGGGTTCGTAACCAGTATAATCAAAATAAGGCTCCCCATTTGAGCCTTCTACCTCTCCATATTGATTTGAACCATCGCCTTTGCGTGCTTCAATAACGGCTTTAGCAGCAAGATTGCCAATACCCTCAGGTGTAGAAGGATCTACAGACTCATTATTTGGATCAAAACCAAGCTCCTTCATGAAGTTGGTAAAAAGTGCTTTATCAGAAAAATAATACTCATTCATTGTCCTAAAGGCCGCATAACTAATAGCTTTTTCCTTATTCTTCAGGCTGCGCTCTGCTTCAGGTCTTCTTTCCACCCCTTCAAGATAAACAGGAGTGGCTTTTTCATCGTATCTTGACCACGCATCGAATACGGCAACAAAAATGAGGCCTAGATAACGAGAGGTGACTGTTGGCCTTGGCTTGAAACGCTCCGTGTCATTGGCAGTAGCTTTCAGGGCCATTTCACCCCATTTATAGGCAAGGTTATTTACGCCTTTCGGCTCTTCGACCTCTGCTTGAGAGGTGCTTTTGTCATTTTGCTGGTTGCCTGTTTGACAACCCAGTCCCAAAACCAGAATGGTTAAAAACCAGAATACTTTTTTCATGAGTTTGCTTTTAGTCTTCTAATTCGAAATTTGAATTCGTTAATACTTTATGCGTTCACCTGCTCAAGTGAATATAGTAGACTTATTCTCAGCGGTTTTGTGGAGATAACCATATGAAGAATCTCGCAGAGTACAAAACTAGAAAAAAAATACAACTCACTGATGTTGTTTATCCAGATTTTTGTCATAAGTTCGGGTAATCCATTATGAACTTCTTCCTCTTAAACCAACTACATCTTTCCTTACCTCTTTTTTCCAGACACTTCCAAATTCTCTGCTTAAATGCTTGAATATTGTTTTATTATACTTGGCCGCTATTTTATATTCAATTACTACACAACCGAATTCATAAAAGGTAATGTTGTAGGCTTCTTCAAAAACAGAATCATTGGCATATACAGTTGGAGAAATCCCACCGAATAGTAGTAGGAAAGGACATCCAATGCTTATGTGTTTTTGTGCTGCCGTTTTTGCATGTTTCTTATTTTCTAAACTATAGAAAACGTCAGAAGGATCAAGGGAAGTAATGCCCTTGAGTTCACTTGACTGGCAATACGAAATAAATGCGTAAAAAAGGAATATAAATGTACTCAAGCTTTTTTTCATGATGTACAGAATTTGGCTATTTCAAATGAGGATTTTTGGACCGATTAAGATAAGAATATTATTAAATAAAAATAAAATGAGCTGAAAAATGATATTTCAAATATAAAAATCTATATACTTAGATATTTTTGTATATTTGTGTTGCTAAATCAATATAAAAGAATATCTAACAATATAAATCCTTCGCTATGACTTACCAAAATTTATACGAAGACAGCCTGGGTAATCCCGAGGCATTTTGGATGGAACAATCGAAAAGAATAAAGTGGTTTGAAGCGCCGGAAAAAGCCTTAACTCAAAATGAAGAAGGACTTTTCAGATGGTATGCCGGAGGAAAACTCAATACCTGCTATCTGGCAGTCGATTATCACGTAGAAAACGGAAGGGGAGATCAAACAGCTTTAATCTACGATTCTCCGGTAACAGACAAAAAGCAGCAGTATACCTATAACGAACTTAAAGTGGAGGTAGAAAAATTTGCTGGTGTACTTGCCAATTTGAATGTGCAAAAAGGAGATCGGGTAGTGATTTATATGCCTATGATCCCACAGGTAGTTTTCGCAATGCTGGCATGTGCACGTATTGGGGCGGTGCACTCTGTTGTTTTTGGGGGTTTCGCAGCACATGAATTGGCTATTCGTATTGATGATGCCAAGCCTAAAGTACTTTTGGCAGCTAGCGGAGGAAAAGAAATTGCCAGAATAATTCCTTATAAGCCTATTATCGACAAAGCCCTGGAAGAATCGACTCACCAACCAGATGCAGTTGTTGTTTATCAGAGAGAAATTGTAAAAGCGGAGATGCAGGCAGGACGAGATCTGGATTGGGAGGAGCTACTCGCGGCTGCTACGCCTACAAGTTGGACGCCAGTGGACGCTATTGATCCTCTATATATTCTGTATACTTCCGGAACAACTGGCCAACCTAAGGGAGTCGTAAGAGATAATGGTGGCCATGCAATTGCTATGCACCTCAGTATGGATTATATATATGGCGTTAAACCCGGTGATGTCTATTGGGCGGCTTCTGATGTAGGGTGGGTAGTAGGACACAGTTATATTGTCTATGCTCCACTGATTTATGGCTGTACTACGGTACTTTTTGAAGGGAAGCCCATCAGAACGCCTGATGCCGGTACTTTTTGGCGCGTTATTCAAGAATACGGTGTAAAAGTTCTTTTCACCGCTCCTACAGCGATTAGAGCCATAAAAAAGGAAGATTCCAAAGGGGCGCTAAAAGACCATTACGATACCTCCAGCTTAAAATATTTATTCCTGGCAGGTGAACGAACAGATGTAGCCACCTATGAGTGGGCCCGCGACCTACTCAAAGTGCCTGTTATTGATCACTGGTGGCAGACGGAATCTGGCTGGCCAATGCTAGCCAACCCGGCAGGTATTGAACTGTTTGACCCTAAACCGGGATCTGCCGGGAAGCCCGTACTGGGCTATGACATCCGAATTTTGGATGAAAATAGTCAGGAATTACCTCCTAATACGGAAGGAGCCGTTGGCATTAAGTTGCCTCTAGCCCCTGGCTGTTTGCCTACGCTTTGGCAGGATACATCACGCTTTAAGAATGCTTATTTATCGCTATTCCCCGGCTACTATTTCTCTGGAGATGGCGGATATAAAGACGAAGATGGCTTTGTATTCATTACGGGTCGAATTGATGATATTATCAATGTAGCAGGTCACCGCCTTTCTACGGCTGAAATGGAAGAAGTTGTTGCTTCACACGATGCCGTAGCTGAGTGCGCAGTAGTAGGAGTTGCAGATGATTTAAAAGGACAAATCCCTGTTGGCTATGTTGTACTGAAAAGCGGCCTGGATATAACAGAGGAGGCATTGGAAAAAGAATTAATTCAAATGGTTCGCAATACCATTGGGCCGGTTGCCGCTTTTAAGAAAGCCATGATTGTGCAGCGGTTGCCCAAAACGCGTTCCGGTAAAATTCTAAGAAAAATTATCCGGGCAATTGCAGATGAGCGGCCTTTTGAAGTGCCCTCTACGATTGAGGATGCTACGGTATTGGAGGAATTGAAAGAGTTATTGGGGATGAAAGATAGCTAGTGTATAAAATAAGGGGGACTTGGCTTTGCCAAGTCCCCCTTATTTTATACACTAGCTATCTTTCGAGAGATAAAACGCTTAATGTCTGATATAGCTTCCTTCTGTTTCTCTTCCTGAACAAAGTGCCCACTTTTGAATTTCCTCACGGTGGCTTTGGGCAGACGAGCTTCCCATTTCGTCAAGTGTTCATCCTTAAAAAAGGGATCTTCGGTACCCCACAAAATGAGCCATTCTTTATCCGTCAAAGCATCTAGATTGCGCCATTGGTCCTCATACCAATCAGATGAACCTAATAAAGCTTTGGCGATATTCAACATAGCCCATCTGGAGTTTTTATTTGGAAATGGCTTTATATAATGCTTGTGAACTTGTTTGGATAATTTCCTTTGATCAAAAAAGCCTTTTTTTAAAAGAACTTTAGGAGAAAAGTTGAAATTTAAATAAAGCATCTGGCCGAGCCAGCCATTAACAATTTTATCTATTTTTTGCACCTCCTCATTGTCTTTTGTAGCCCATAGCCAGCTGTTGAAAAGCACTACCTTCTTGATGCGCGCTGCATGTTCTATGCCAGCGGCTAGACCAATAGGCCCACCAAAATCGTGTACCACCAGCGTAAGGTTTTTCAGGTCCATTTTTTTAATAAAATTGCTCAGGTTTTGAGCGTGATCCTGAGGACGGCCTGAAAAAGCTTTGGGTTTATCGGACAATCCAAAACCAATGTGATCAATGGCGATGCAGCGATGCGTTTTTGATAACTCTTTTATGAAACCGCGGTATAGAAATGACCATGTTGGCGTTCCATGCACAAACAAAATGGTGTCTCCCTCGCCTTCATCAATGAAGTGCATTTTACCGCCAGGCAATTGGATAAACTTACTTTTAAAAGGAAACAAAGATCTATCAATCCAGCTTGGAGGATTATTTTTTAAATACATAATAAATTGGATTACAGTAATGAGTAATAGTTTTTGATTTCATTACAAAGGTCAGAGATGTCATCCAATTCATTTTTGGTATAAACCAAGAAAGCAATAGCATTTCCTTATCAAGAACCACTTTGAAGGAACCTTTAAGGTTAAATACGAATACTATTCATCAATTTGCTAAAATTGGTGGAATCCATTCGAAGGTAAGAAGCAAGGTCTTTTTGAGAAACCATATTTAGCAAATGGGGACTTCTTTTTACAAAAACCTTGAAACGGGTTTCCATATCAAAGGCCATCAATTCGTGTTGCCTTTGGAGAACGCCTACCAGAAAAGACTCTGTTGCTTTGCGAAATAGGGTTTCGATTTCTCTGAGTTCCTGCATGAGCTGTTGATGCTTTTCATAGGATAGTCTAAGAAATCGACTATCTGTAATGGTTTCCAGGAAGTACCTTGAAGGACTTTGAGTAAAAAAAGATTCTGGAATACCACTGAAAGAGGGGGCGTAGGCAAATGCGATAACATGCTGCTTGTTTTCACTCAAATAATAAGACTTTTGAATGCCTTCAGTGACATAGTACATGAAACGTTCTGTTTCGCCGGGGGCAGTCATAATGGTCTTTTTGGAAAGAGAAAAGGGCTTCCGGTGAGCTATGTACGCATCTAGAATACTTTCCTTGACAGGGTATATATTTGATAAGAATTCCTTCATGGAGATTTTAATTACTCTGTAATATAAGTTAATAAACATTTTGAAGAGTTCTTTTTTCCTTCCACTTCGTTAAAAAGCCTCGCCGTAGCTAAGGCTCAATGTGATCAACTTAAGCTTTTTTCTGCCTGGCGCTTTAGCGCCAGGTGTAGTGTTAAGATATCTCGGGGCTTTAGCCTATCAATAACAAAGGGGCTAAAGCCCAACCTGATAATTATTCTCCCGGCACTGAAGTGCCGGGCTAGAAAGGTATAAAGAACTTAAGTTGACGCCATTGAGGCTCCCGAAGGCTTCGGGGCAAGTTATGCATATGTTTCTTGCCATGTTGAAAAAAGAGTCCTTCAAAATTTCATCTTACTTAAATTACAGAGTATTAATGCTGATGCGTAAAATTACATTTTAGGGAGAAGCATCCACCTTTTATCCATTACCCAAGTTCAAAAGTAGTAATTCCAAAAACTTTATTAATGTCGATATCGGGGGCAGGGCCGTAGTACATTCGGGCGCATTCAAAAACATACTTCGCGTTGTATTTCTTTACCAGATCAACAGCGGCATGATTGATTACAGGAATATCAAGATATAATAGCGAACCTTCGACAGAATTCAAGCAAGCTCTGTAAAGTGCTTCCGCTACTTCAGCATTTTCTGCAAATAAAGGCCCTGTTTTATAGCCGACATTAGCTTTTCGAACTACGGCAAAGCCTTTAAGCTGACCGTTTTCGACGTATTTAAAAGCTCTGTTTTCCGGCAAGTTTAACCAGCTTCTCATGAAGGCAGGGCGTGGGAATCCAAAACATTGCTGATCAAAAGCCAGCACTGCGTTTAGGTCTTCGCTCTGAATGGGGGAAATATTTTTATCTACTTCAAGCTTGACTCCTGTGTTCTCGTATCGTTCATCCTTGAATGCAATTTCGAATCCTCCTTTCTGATAAAATGGCTGCATGGCCACAACCCCATCCATACCGATAGAAGCGCCATTATTAAGCCTGTTTAGTAGAAGATCCCGTCTTTGATACCAAAGTTTACGCCCAATCCCATGTCCTCTGTAATCCGGGTGGACAATGAAGAGTCCCATGAAGCCGAATTCCTTGTTATAGGAAACGATAGATCCCCCGGCAATGAGTTTTTGATTGTAAAAAAAGCCGCAAAATCCGTTGGGATCAGTTTGATAGAATACATCTGCATCGTGTGGGCCTGAGTTCCAACCTTCTTTCAATGCCCAATTGATAAGGGTTTTTAACCCATGCAAATCGAGCTTTTGAATAGTTAAGTAGTTCACGGAATTAAACTACATAAACATATGATGCTCTTTTGCGCTGACTCTGCGTTGCTCAAAGCCTTACTTAACAAAGGCTAAGCGCGGTTCTCGCGCCTTGATTCAGCGCAAAATAGCTATCATCTGTTTGGTAGCCCAATTCCGTGAACTACTTAAGTCTTTTAATTCAATCATTTGATGAAATGCAATTAGGTTAATAGACTTGTTCTTTACTTAACTCTAACAGCTTCAAAACCGTTTTCCAGTTTCTGGTAGTCGCTTTAACCTTCAGTTTCTTTTCAAAGAAGTTATTAGTTAACTTAGTTTTATGATATTTGCTTTCGCAGAAAATGAAAACATTCTCGCCTTTTATAACAAACTTGTCAGGCTCATAATTGTAAACTTCTGTTTGCTGTTGGCTCTCTGGAGTAGGCTTTCTGTCCAGGAATGTTAGATGAAGTGGAGCGATCTCCATTCCTCCTTTATAAAAGGGGTTTTGGTTTACAGCATATTCCAATTCACCGGAGGTTCTAATGATGACAGGAACTTCAAAGCCGAACTTATCATTGATGGCTTTTTCCAGCTTGTTTGATAATTCGAGATGGTCTTCTTCGTGATTAGAAGTGAAAATGACATTACCGCTTTGGATATAGGTTTTGATATTGGTAAAACCCATTTCTTCAAATAAAGACTTCAGGTCAGCCATTAATAGTTTTCGTTTACCTCCGACATTAATTCCCCTGAGTATGGCGATTTTTCTGTTCATTATTTGAAGTAACTGCTTAAAACTGTATATAATTTAGCCTACCAGAATTTCCACCACTTTTTCTTTTTTACGGGGATGGTATTGCTTGGCTCCTGTTCTTCCTCTACCTTTATTTCTTCAGGTTTAGGCTTAGGCACTGGCTTAGATTTACTAAAGCTATACCCTTTAAATTTTGTTTCATAGAGCAGGTCTTCAGCACCATCAATTGGAGCACCGAGGTATTTCTGGCTGATATCGAATACAAAATTTTCACCAACCTGGTCGTCTTCGAACTCATCTTCAGGCAAGTCATCAAATACGAACACACGTTTTCCGGATTCCTTAATTTTAGCTTGCGAGAAAAGGTGCTTTTCTTCTTCGATGATTTCTCCATAATCTACCATTGTCCCGCTTTCAGCTGTTCCGGCTCTTACTCTGATTTTTTCACCATTCTTACAAATAGAGTATCCCCACAAATTGACAACGCTATGCAAGACAAAGGACGCGATCTCTGTATTGGGATAGAGCTCAGAGAGTACTTTCTCTGCTTGACATACGCGCTCCTCCATAAATGTCAAGGGCAATTCTTGAGTACAGATTATAGTGGTATTATTGTAGTATCCCAGATAAACGACATCGTCATCTGGGTTCATTATTTGTTCAAAAGTTTGTTCGTCGACTTCTTGAAGGCTATAAAAACCTAAAGCGTTTAACAATTGATCTGCTTCCAAAGTCTTGTCGGAATCAATGACAATCATTGAAGCTTTCCATCCCATAATGTTTGTATTGTTTATTTGTATATTTTTATTCGTTTCCCGTTGACCCTTCCCCGTTTCGTCGCAACTTAGATTGGTTAGTGTATCACATTATCTACCTCAAAAACAATTATTGCATCTTTGCCTTTGAAAATAAGCATTCTTTTTCCATCGCCTGAATCAGGAAATTGCGAATACTTATAATATTTAAATTCATTTACTATATTGAAAACGCAGAGGTTTTCTTTAATGATGCCCTGCATCTCCGAAATTTCAGACATATTATAATTATCCAGATAATGATTGGTTTTTACGAAAGATTTCAGGTGATTGTTGCTCCAATTAAATAAGTGGTCGAGTTCAGCAATTGTGTTGGTTACTTCAGAAAAGTAAAAATCATTGTCCAGATCTAATTTTCTGTTATACATTAAGTTTATAACATCTTCGACCTGAAGAGAATCACTTTTTATCAGTTTAGCCTTTAAGACGGTTGGATTATATCCATCAGAAAGTACCCTTGCTAGTTTAGAATAGGCTTCAACTTGAGTTCTAATGATTTCCATAAGAAAATCATTCGAATGCAGCTTTTGCCAAACCTTTGGGTTTATTGGGTATTTATGTTCGCTGAACATTTTATGAGAATAAAATTGCTCATATAGTTCAACACCAAAAATCTTCCAGGGCCTTCCGGATTCTAATACTCTGTTTTCAACTTTAAGCCACTCAGGAATAAGGTAATAGCTGTAATCATCTATTTTTTCGCGATAAAGATAATCAATTTGTAAGATGTGGTCCTTGCAGTACTGCTTGTTTAACCATATAAATTCGTCCTGATCATTTTGGATCAGATAGGAAGGACGGTTACCAGACAGGTATGCAATGACCTCGTATTCAACCCCTTTACTCAATCCATTGATATTAATTACCGAAGAAATTTTCATTCTATTTATTTCTTTCGTTCTTTGACAAATTGTGTGGAACTTCAAAATGATAAGCCTTTCAGCCACAAGGGCATTCAAGGCTTATCATTTTGAAGTTCCACACAATTTATATCAAAGAACTATTTCTTTTTAGCAATGTAAAATACATAACCGTAAAAATCTTTGAACGCATTATAAAGGGCAATTTCTTTTTTCTCGGATTCAACTATTTTTTGGGCAAGTTCTGAGTGGTCGTGATTTTCCAGAAAAGCTTCAAAGCGATCCTGCATCGGATTGTAGTAGTTGTCAATCCAGCAATAGGAAGGTAGAATAAAATGAGCTATTGAGGTGTAGCCATTTTTTTCTAATGCGTTGATATTATTTGATATTGTGCCGATTCCCGGATACATTTTTTTCCAATAATTTTCAAGCTCTTCCGGCCTCGAGTCCGTTATCCAGGAAATCTCAGTAACGGCCAGATATCCTTCAGGTTTTAAGAATCGCCTCCATGCGCGAACTCCGTTTTCAAAACCCATATTATAAATGGCACCTTCCGACCAGATGATATCAAATTCATTCTCTCTAAAGTCCAGAGCTTCCATGGATTGAACTAAAGGTGTTATTCTGTTTTGTAGACCAACTTCTTGAGCTTTGTCACTCAACTTATCCAGAAAGATTTTAAAAATATCTACTGCTACAACATGGCTATTAGTGTTTTGGGCTAGGGTGATTGTCTGTGCACCTGTACCACAACCGATATCAGCGATTTTTAAATCAGCTTTGTTTGAAATGTCAATTAAATCAAGTGCTTTTTTCGTCTCCTCTGCACTTCCGGGACCTTGCCTTTCAGCGTCTTTGTGAAAATCGACAATGAATTCTATCTCTGTCATTAGTTGTAAGTTATCGGTTTATATTTTTGTGCTAAGATCAGCAATTCTCGTTTTGGAAACCCAAAACCAAATTTACGCCGCTTCGCGGCGATATTTTCTTTTGAGGGAGGCCGAAGGGCTATTTTGCGAAGAAAAGTAGCCCTTCGGCCTCCCTCTCAAAGGAATTTCGTGCCTACGGCGAGTTAATTTTTCAAAGCGAGAATCGCTGTGCTAAGATACCTCTTTTGAAGCGGCATTTGAACATTAAATTTTCTTGATTGCTGACATTTCTGCTTTAATCCCCTTAAAAGCATTGAGCACCTGCATAATAATCCAGACAAAGACGCTGTAAAGTTAACGTTTCCAATCATGAAAAAAATCAACGTCCTTTGACAAATTGTGTGGAACTTCAAAAAGCAACAACGATTGGCTATATATTGCTAATCGTGGCCAATCCCTGTACACCCCTCTTAATCATGGTCGTTAGTTATAAGCTAGAAGGTTTCTAAATAACTCCATTCCCTTTAAAATTAACCCATATCTCTGTAAATTGATGACATAAAAGGGATATGCGCTGATGTAATTCCTTGTCATAAATTTTACTTATAGATAGATAGAATTTATAAATAAATATTATTGTACGTTTGCTTTATTAATAAATTAAAAAACTATTAGATATGGAAAATAACACTAGCTATAATGTAAATAGCGCTGGTAAATGCCCATTTACAGGTGGCATGCTAAAACAAAGTGCAGGTAATGGCCCCTCAAACCGCGATTGGTGGCCAAACCAGTTGAAATTAAACATCCTCCGTCAAAACTCCTCTCTGTCCAATCCAATGGACCAGGATTTTGACTATGCTGAAGAATTTAAATCTCTTGACCTGGCAGCGGTGAAGCAAGATCTTTTTGACTTGATGACAGATTCTCAGGATTGGTGGCCTGCCGATTATGGTCACTACGGGCCATTCTTCATTCGTATGGCATGGCACAGTGCGGGTACTTATCGTATTGCCGATGGTCGTGGCGGAGCAGGTGCTGGTACACAACGCTTCGCGCCCTTGAACAGCTGGCCTGATAATGCGAACTTAGACAAAGCACGCCTATTACTTTGGCCAATCAAGCAGAAGTATGGGAAGAAAATTTCCTGGGCGGATCTTATGATCCTTGCCGGCAACTGTGCTCTTGAATCCATGGGTTTCAAAACATTCGGCTTTGCTGGTGGTCGCGAAGATGTTTGGGAGCCAGAACAAGACATTTATTGGGGTTCTGAAAACGAGTGGTTAGGAGATAAGCGTTATACCGGCGATCGCGAGCTGGAAAACCCTCTTGCAGCTGTTCAAATGGGATTGATCTATGTGAACCCAGAAGGTCCTAACGGCAATCCTGATCCTTTGGCAGCAGCAAAAGACATCCGCGAGACTTTCGGCCGTATGGCAATGAACGATGAAGAAACTGTTGCCCTTGTAGCGGGTGGGCACACTTTCGGTAAAACACATGGCGCTGCTGATCCAAGTGTACATGTTGGTGCAGAACCAGCGGGTGCAGGTATCGAAGAACAAGGAATGGGATGGAAAAACACTTTTAATACCGGTCATGGCGTGAATACCATTACCAGTGGATTGGAGGGTGCCTGGACGACTACGCCAACGCAGTGGAGCAATAACTATTTTGAGAACTTGTTTGGCTACGAATGGGAACTTACCAAGAGCCCGGCAGGAGCACACCAATGGAAACCAAAAGATGGAGCAGGTGCTGGTTTAATTCCTGATGCACACGATCCTGCAGTGAAGCATGCTCCGTTTATGCTTACAACAGACCTTGCCCTGCGCATGGATCCTATATATGAGCCGATTTCAAGACGTTTCTACGAGAACCCAGATCAATTTGCAGATGCTTTCGCTCGTGCATGGTTCAAATTGACTCACCGCGACATGGGGCCTATTGCTCGTTATCTTGGTCCGGAAGTTCCTCAGGAAGAATTGATTTGGCAAGACCCGGTTCCGGCCGTTTCGCATGAATTAATTGACGATAAGGATGTTGCTGCTTTGAAGGCTAAAGTGCTTGAGTCAGGCTTGTCTGCTTCTGAGCTGGTTTCTACTGCCTGGGCTTCTGCATCTACGTTCCGTGGATCTGATAAGCGAGGTGGAGCCAATGGTGCACGCATTCGCCTTGAACCTCAGAAAAATTGGGCTGTGAACAATCCTGCACAATTGACAAAAGTGCTGGAAACCCTTGAGGGCATTCAAAAAGAATTTAATGCTGCTCAATCAGGCGGCAAACAAGTTTCAATTGCCGACTTAATCGTTTTGGCAGGTTGCGCCGGCGTTGAGCAAGCAGCAAAAAATGCTGGTCATGACATCACTGTACCATTCACCGCAGGCCGCACAGATGCATCACAAGAGCAAACAGATGTCGAATCATTTGCTGTCCTTGAGCCTAATGCTGATGGTTTCCGCAATTATATGAAAGAAGCATATGCTGTTTCAGCGGAGGAAATGTTGGTAGACAAAGCGCAATTAATGACTTTAACAGCTCCTGAAATGACGGTATTGGTTGGCGGTATGCGCGCACTAAATACCAACTTTGATCATTCCAGACATGGTGTATTCACTAACACACCAGGAGCACTCACTAATGACTTCTTCGTAAACCTACTCGATTTAGGTACAAGCTGGAAGGCAGCTTCTGATAAGCAGGATGTATTCGAAGGCCGCGACCGCAAGACGGGCAACCTAAAGTGGACGGGTAGCCGCGTTGACCTTATCTTTGGTTCTAACTCGGAGTTGCGTGCTCTTGCCGAAGTATATGCATGTGAGGATTCTAAGGAACGTTTTGTAAACGATTTTGTAGCTGCCTGGAATAAGGTAATGAACTTAGATCGCTTTGATTTAGCCTAAATTAAGCTTGGCTTATTTATGAAAATAATTGAGCCTCTTGTAACCATGAGTTATTCCGAATTTTAAGGAACATCATGTTGACAAAATAATTAATAATTGGCACTGGAAATCAATATGTTAGGACCGGCCTTATTCAATTTAGCTTTTTGAAAGGCTGGCAGCCGTTAAAAAA